>JAPOOX010000326.1 GCA_026713185.1 Gammaproteobacteria bacterium | reverse complement strand
TATGGCCCGATTACAAAAAGCCATGCCCTGCGATCAAACTGCAAAAAAGATTCAGCGTTAAGGATATGCGGCGTGCTGCCAAATATGACGATGAATTGAAAAAACTGTTCCGCATCCTTGGATTATAGCCGGACTACGAGTATGTATGCTGGCAACAAGCCGCTATGCGGCTCCTTCGCTGTGCTTCGGCTCAGGTGGGTGACCCGACTGCACCCAAAAGCATGCGACAGCATGCACAGTCTTGTAGGCGAACAGGTTTGACATGTCAGTAAGCAAGCTTCCGGCCATGACTGGCCCGGCGGGATACGAAGAATTTTTTAAGTGGTAACAACCGCCAACGGTTGCGTGGAGTAGGAATATGTCAGTATACACAGGAAAACTCTCCGTTGAAGGGGACGAATTCAAGCTTGAAGCCGAACGGTTGATCGTCCGGTGCACGGAGGTGGCGTTTCATCTCTCTGGCGCTGATGCTGAGGGTGGTACCTATTCTATCGAGGGGAAGGCGACAAGCCGGAATGCCACCTCTGTGTCGCAAGGGACCGGTATCTTGTATGTATCAGAGGATTTGCCAGTTAAATACAAGCACATCGTGGATGATGGAAGGGCGAATTTTTGTCTGCTGAAGGCTTCTAACGGTCACGGTGGATTATGCCGATAATCAGCCCGAACACTCCAAATTGCAGCATAAGGTAGAGCGATTCCATCCAGATGAATGCCGACACACCTGGCACTTCTTGCTTGGCGACGAAGGCGAGCACATGGGAAGTCCAGAAAAAGGCTCCGGTGATGAGAGCAAATTTGAGCCCTCGCTGAAAGCTGTTTCCCTTTATCTTCAGCATGGGAAACAGGATTGAGAGCAGGGCGCCCTGAAGCACGATAGTGAGTAAACCGACCAGAAAGTTCGGCTCTCCCTCGAAGTAGCCGTACGACTCGTATCTCTCATTGAAAAGGAGTATATGCCAGCCCACGGCGAGTAGGAACGTGCAGATCGTATAGGCGGTGGTTCCCAGGATCAGTTTCTTGACGCTCATCATTACTTCCGTACTATCCTCTAATGCATATTTTATAACATTTATTCAGGTTTGCTGAACGTCTTTTAGTCTTCCCCGCCAGTGTTGCACGCGGGCCAGTTGGTCTGGTCCACAGAATTAATTTCGATTCTCCGCTTTTTTGAGCCAGCGGCGCTGACTTGCAGGCACGTCGACAGATGTCTCTGGTGCAATACCGCTGATGTTGCAAACTGCGAGGGTCTGGACTGAATAATTATTTACAGTTGAGACACTTACGTTTTCTTCGTTTGCTTGACGCAAAATAGAGCAAGGTGTATCGTTGGTGTATGGCTCGTACCAATATAGATATTGATGACAAAGCCTGCGCAGAGGTAATGCGCAGGTATCAGTTCGCTACGAAAAAGGAGGCTGTCAACTTCGCATTGCAGTTGGTTGCTGCTGAGCCTCTCAGCATAGAGGAAGCTCAACAACTCCGGGGTACCGGCTGGGAAGGAAATCTGGATGAAATGCGAGGGAACCGGACTGCATGATCCTGGTAGACACATCGGCCTGGATCGAATTTCTAAGCGATACGTCTTCCCCGGTTTGCGACCGTGTTCAAAGAGAATTGTCTCTTGATATAGCGATCACTGACCCTATTCTTATGGAAGTGCTTGCGGGCGCCAGAGATGATTCGCATTTGTTACAACTTCGGAGATGGCTGGCCAGAGGCACCAGGCTGTCTACTCAGCCTGCTGATTTTGAACAGGCAGCCGTACTATATCGTCAGTGCCGCAAGAATGGCGAAACGGTACGTAAACTGGTTGACTGCCTGATTGCTGCGATTTCTATCAGAAACACCATCCCTCTGCTTCATCAGGATCAGGACTTTGAGGTGCTTGCTCGCCATACGCTGCTTGAGCTTGCTTAGCAGATGGTAGTCCTCGGTTTGGAGGGGAAAATATGCACGTTCGGATGACACGCGAGCACGAATTCTGGCTGCCGCGCTCGAAGAATCCGTGCGAGTCGGATTTCACAAGGTTTCAATGGCAAATATCACCGCCAGGGCAGAGGTCGCAGTCGGTATCCTGAACTATCACTTTGGCTCCCGCCAGGAAATGCTGCATGAACTGATGTCTTCACAGGTCCAGAACTTCTGGTTGCACCTGACTCTGCTGCAGCACGGGAACTTTCCTGCGGCGGGAAACGTGCCTGGTGGTCAGTACGCCTACCTGCAGGGGCTCAACAAATTGGGTATCGATGTTGAGCTGTTGGAATTTGACGTTGAATGAATTAACCCGCCACAACAGACATAAGACCCAGGCAGTGGCGGATATTGACCCGTTGACTGTCTTGGTAGTAGAACGAGAACAGCATGACGACAGTCCGGTTGCAAATGTGGCCATTAATTTGAGGTAAACAGCCATGACTGAAATAGCGTATTCCCCCGACTTCGATCCTTATACCATTGCCCTGGAGGACATCGACCCCGCCCAGGAGGAATTGTTCGAGGCAGATGCCCACTGGAGTCTCTTTGAAAGGTTGCGGAAGGAAGACCCGGTGCACTACACAGCCGATAGCCCCTACGGTCCGTACTGGTCGATCACCAGGTACAGGGACATCTTCGATGTGGATACGGACCATGAAACTTTTTCTTCGGCCCACGGCATCCAGTTGTTGCGGAAGCATCGGGACTCTGAGCCAAATCACGAGCGGACCGAGGAAGAAAAGTGGGAGTGGGAGAAGGAAAAATATCAGGAACAGCGTGAAGAGATGGGTTACGTTTCGATGTTCATTGCGCTGGACCCGCCGACGCACGACCTGCAACGCGCGACGGTGTCACCTGTGGTCGCGCCACCGAACCTCAAAAAGCTGGAAAGTACGATTCGTGAACGCGCGGGAAAGATCCTGGATAACCTGCCGCAGCATGAAACCTTCAATTGGGTCGATCATGTGTCCATCGAACTCACCACCCAGATGCTCGCGACACTTTTCGATTTTCCCTTCGAAGACCGTCGATTGCTCACCCTGTGGTCTGACATCATCACTGATTCCGAAAGCGTATCGCATCTGTCTCAAGAAGAGCGAAACGCCGCAATGATGGATTGTCTGGCAAGGTTCACGGTGCTTTGGAACGAGAGAATTGACCAGCCTGTCCAGTCAGATCTGATCTCCATGCTGGCAAATGGCAAGGACACTCGCGATCTGAAACCGTTCGAACTTCTCGGCAACCTGATCCTGTTGATCGTGGGTGGTAACGACACCACCCGTAATTCCATATCGGGGGGCGTGCTGGCTTTGAATCAGAATCCGGACCAGTATGCCAAACTGATGGCTGATCGCAGTCTTATTCCCAGTATGGTGTCCGAGATCATCCGCTGGCAAACGCCGCTGACCCACATGGCACGTAACGCGACACGAGATACGGAGCTTGGTGGCAAGAAAATCAAGGAAGGCGATCGGATTGCCATGTGGTATGTATCGGGCAACCGGGACGAGGAACATATCGATCGGCCCAATGATTTCATTATCGATCGACCTCAAGCGCGACAGCATTTGTCGTTTGGCTTTGGCGTTCACCGCTGCATGGGTAATCGACTTGCAGAGATGCAGCTTCGCGTTCTATGGGAAGAGATCCTCAAGCGCTATTCGAAGGTTGAACTCGTTGGAGAACCCATACGGACCCGGTCGACATTTATCAGGGGATATTCACAGTTGCCGGTCAAGGTACATCCTGTTTGACAGGAGGCACCGGAACCATTCCTGGTTAACCGCCATCGACGTGAGCGTGGAACGAAGATGCGTTGGTATTCATCGCTGAAATCACTTATCGTAACGTTCAATCCAATAGCAACAGGTCCTTGCTGACGCGGGCTATTACCTGGTCGCGCCCGATCAATGGGACCACGGCAAAACTGAGACGGATTCTGGAGAAAACGCATGAAGCTTACGGTGGAATTCCCTTCGGTCAGTTACAGGTGGGGGCCGGAGGGCATCATTCAACTCGCCCAGGCTGTTGAAAAAATTGGCTACGACCAGTTGGATATGTTTGATCATGTCGTCATGGGTTTTGCGACAGAGACGAGGCCCGATTCAAGATATCCGCCCAAGATGCCGATTATGGAAGCCATCGTCATGCTGTCGTTTATCGCTGCAGCAACTAAAACGATTGGACTCGGTACCGAAGTACTGGTCCTGCCGCAACGGAATCCGACATTGACCGCAAAGCAAATCAGTACACTGGACACGTTATCAGGCGGCAGGGTGCGCCTTGGCGTGGGCGTTGGCTGGCAGGAATCCGAGTACCAGGCATTGGGTCATGGATTCGACAACCGCGGCAAGCGCATGGATGAGGCGATCTCGCTGCTGCGAAGTTACTGGTCTGAAGAAAGCATCTCGCTTACATCTGATTTTAACCAGATCGAGGCCATGGCCATGGAGCCGAAACCCCCACAGGGTAAAGACCTCCCGATCTGGATAGGCGGGTCCGGCGCAGCAGCGTTGAGACGGGTCGGTCAACTGGGTGATGGCTGGTTGGCCATGTCGGGACTGTCAGATAAACAGATGAACGAAGCAAAAGAGAAGATCGTCCAACACGCTGAAAAAGCTGGAAGAGATCCATCAAAACTGGGTTGGCAGATGATGCTCGATAACCCACCGAGAGATAAGGCAGGTAAGGGTTTTTACAGCGACAAGGACCGTATCCTTGCCGCCGCAGATCGTATTAAGGGATTGGGATTTGAATGGATGGCAATCAATGTCACGGCTATCTTTCAGTCTGGTGCGCGCTCAGTTGAAGCGCTGACCGATTCGCTCGTTGCTATCCACGACGATCTGCACAGCCGTTTCGATTAGAGTGACAAACACGATCCTTAGCCATCCCGCCAACCGCTTAACCCTGACTCGAAACGACCAGACCAGAATCTTGCAGTTGCCCGATATCCTGACTGGAGAAGCTATCCTCTGCTTTTCGCTCTCCCTGCGTTTGCGCTTTCTTGGTGCTTCGTTCATTTAATATACTATTTGTCGCCCAAATAACCCATGCTAATGGGCAAGCTATTCAGAGATAAGACACGTCAGATATGTTGTTAGCACCTTATACAGTCCTGGATTTTACCGATGAACGCGGTGAGCTTGGCCCGATGATTATGGGCGATCTCGGAGCCGATGTGATCAAAGTTGAGCTGGAGG
>JAPOOX010000335.1 GCA_026713185.1 Gammaproteobacteria bacterium | reverse complement strand
GTAGAAATTGAGAGCCTGCAGAAGTTATCCAGGGTGTATACCAGAATCATTGAAAAACTGCTGGTACTGCATCAATGAATGCTGAAACCTGCCTTATGAATGCAAACACTGCCAGGTGTTAAAATCGACAGGTAATGAGGAGTCAGCGCATCGAGAATGAACAAATTCATCCTGTATGGCTTGACGGCAATATTCAGTTTCATGTTAATCCTGATCATCCGTGCACCGGCGAACTTTGCCTGGCAGATGATCCGTGATGATATTCATGTCCCGGAACTGTCAATTTACAGCGTCGGCGGTACTGTCTGGAACGGCAGGACCAGAATCGGCTTCAGGGATTTCCCTGTTTCTGACCTCACCTGGAACCTGAAACCCTGGCCTCTCTTTAATGGCGCCGCAGACATGGAGATTGACGTCAAAGGTGTCGGCCATGCTGTGCAATCCAACGTTACGATACGCAACAATACCGCACGACTGAATAATCTAAGGGGTACTCTGGACAGTGAGTATGTCAATCAGGCAGGTCGCAGGCTGGGCATGCAATTTTCCGGAGAACTGTTGCTTGAAGAGTTCAACATTGTTTCCGATGGCGCCTGGTTTTCAGAAATGGAAGGTTTGATGCACTGGACAGGCGGTCAGATGTTATATCGGGACAATATCGGCTTTTCTTCGGTAACACTGCCGCCGTTAGATGGAAAACTGGATCTGGAGTCAGGTTTGATAACCCTGGTAATCAGCCATCAGAACCTGCCATTATTAACCATCACTCTGAAGCGGGACGGGTGGGCAACTGTGGCTTTAAAAGCACGGTTACTTGATCTGGTAAATATACCCTGGCCCAACGGTAACAATGCGGACGACACCGTTTTGATCATTGAAGAGAACATTTTGACATTCAACATTTTAAAGAGCCTTTAATCCAATTCCACCAGATGAGGTTGTCACACGGTCGTGATAGAATCCCGTTAGCATACTTGCTAAGGTAGATCAGGGTTACAGTTAGCGAAATTACCTTGGATACTTTAATTAATCTCTGGCAGCAACATCAACAGCGTCTGGCGACACTGACCTGTGTGATATTCGTCATCCTGATAATGGCGATTCTGGTGCAGACGACGTTGTTTGTTCTGGAAAATCTGGACTCGGCGCCATCAACAGCCGATATCGGCTCATCGTCAGATGACAACATGACACAGGTAGATAAAGTCAATCTCAGTAATTTGAGCCTGTTCGGAAGTGTTGAACGAAGAAATGCTGTGCCGATACCCGTGGATGCACCGGAAACCAAGCTTGATCTGACGCTACAGGGGATATTTACTGCAGAAGATCCAGAAAACTCCGCAGCCATTATCAAGCAGAGGAACAATAGTGATCTCTACCAGATTGGTGATCGTATATCCGGTAATGTGGTTCTGGCTGCCGTGAACAATGACCACATATTGTTACGTCGCGGTTCACGATTGGAGAAACTTCTGTTCAATCCGGAATACAAGGATATACCCCCGGTCACCAGCAACAATCCCCGGGCAAGTGTAACTCCGGAAAATCCCGACCTGGACCGCCAGAGGCTGCTGGACCAGCGGAATGAACAGGTCAGTCAGACTTCACCCGGTTCTCTGATCAGACAATATGCCGAAACCAACAGTGAGTTGATCAACCAGGACCCGGCCTCTGCACTTTCCAGTCTGGGACTGACCCCGGTTGAAGAAGATGAAGCAAAGGGATATCAACTGGACAGCTCAAACTCAAACACCCTGTTGCAGGAAACTGGTCTGCAACCTGGTGATGTGATTCTGACGGTTAATGGTAAACCAGTCGGTGTGGCAATGAATGATACTGCACTGGTCAAGCAGGCACTCGAAGAAAAAGTCGTCAGAGTTGAAGTACAACGGGCTTCAAGGAAATTCTTTTTGACGGTACCCATCCCCCGGGAATGAAAATGCTGAAGGGATCAGGAGACTGAAATGAACGCAAACAATATCCGGGGATTTCTGGTGACCGCATTACTGTTCATCTCCATGTCAGGCATGGCCCAGGATGAGTGGACTATCAAACTGATGGACAGTGATATTCGTGATTTTGTCACCCAGGTCTCTACGATAACAGGCAAGAGCTTCGTCGTAGACCCGAGAGTCAAGAGCGACGTTACGATTATCTCGAATACCCCGATGGACGCCGATGCCGTTTACGAATTGTTTCTGAGTGTTCTCAGGGTTCATGGATTTGCCGCTGTCCCTGCCGGCAACGTCACCAAAATCGTACAGCAGGTACTGGCGAAACAAAGCGGTAACCCACTGGATTTCCAGGCTGTGGACAGCGAACAGTTGATCACCCGGGTATTACCCGTCAAGAACACACTGGCCGAAAATCTGGTGAAAATCCTGCGCCCGCTGATACCTCAGCATGCACACGTCGGTGGACTGACCAAGCCCAATGTTCTGTTGATCAGTGACTACGCGAACAATATCAACAGACTGACGGAAATAATCCGGAAAATTGATGTGGCGGAGAATCCCACCATTGAAATCGTCGACCTGAAACATGCCTGGGTAGAGGATATGATCGAACTGCTGCAAGAACTGGCGCCGGATGAAATCGGCAAAACCGCCACGAGTCCCAACAAAGTTTCCATTGTCGCCAGTGAGCGGACCAACAGTCTTGTTCTCAGAGGTGAGGAAGAGGTCGTCAATAATGTCAAAGACCTGGTGCTCAGGCTTGACATACCGGCAAACCGGTCCAGTACGGTGCAGGTTATGCGTCTGGCCCATTCCGATGCAACCGAGCTTGCTGATATTTTAAAAAATCTGGTCAGTTCTGTTGAAGGGTCACAGCCGGACAATGAACAGAAAGTCAAGGTCAGCATACAACCTGACGCAGCGTTGAATGCACTGGTGATCCGTGCAGACCCGTCTACCATGCTGGAAATGAAAGAGATCATCAGTGAACTGGATGTGCGTCGACTTCAGGTCCTGATTGAAGCCGCAATTGTCGAAGTCACTACCGACTTTTCCCGTAAACTGGGGACAGAGCTGTTTGTTGGCGACCATGCAAGCAGTAACATTCCCCTTGGATTCACCGCTCCCACGGGAACCCTGGCACAGATTCTGCAAAATATTGCATCAGACGCATTGCCGACTGATCTTGCTGTGGATGAGTCACCTCTGATTGCCGGTGGTCGAATCAACGAAACGGGCACCAGTTTTGGTTTTCTTATTCGCGCCCTGGCATCAAACTCGAATGTCAATCTGTTGTCTACACCCAGCATTACAACCATGGACAACAAGAAAGCAACAATAAACGTCGGCCTGAATGTACCCTTCAGAACGGGGTCCACACTGACTGGCAGTGAGGGGGCATCCAATCCATTTACGACCATACAGCGGCAAGATATAGGACTGAACCTTGAAGTCGTACCCCATGTACACGATGGTCAACTGGTGCGCCTGGAAATCATACAGGAAGTGTCAGAAATTGATGAACGCAGTGTCGGCAATATCGGTGCGGCTGCCGCAGACCTCATTACCAACACCCGCAAGATAGATACCACGGTCCTCGTGGATAATCAGGAAGTCATCATCCTGGGTGGACTCACCCGGGACAAGGAAAGCTCCTCGGAAAGCAAGGTCCCGGTACTGGGAAATATCCCCGTGCTGGGTAATCTGTTCAAGAGTCAAACGAAGTCCTTTGAGAAACAGAATCTGCTCGTTTTTCTGCGTCCCACTGTCCTTTCAACCCGGTCCGATATCAAGACCCACACGGAACGTAAATATTCCCGACTTTACGAGGTTGAAATACAGGGTACAGACCCGGCAGAGGAGATTAAGGAACTGTTCAATGGAATTCGCCCGTAAGGTAAAAGCCATACAGTTTAAACTCAGCCGTTCCCTGTTGTTTTTCTGGGTAAAACCTACCGTACTGGGCACATCGCAATTAACATTCAACGACAGTGACTCGGTCTGTTATGTACTGCCCTTTCGCTCTACCGCAGACCTGCTGGTGACAGACAAAATATGTGAGCGTGCCGGATTGCCAAGACCAACCAGTGAAATCAGGCATCTGCCGGAAAAGCGTGCCGTTTTTTTTATCGGCCACCCGGAAGGCTTCATCGGCCGTCGAACCCGACGACGGCAATCCGAACGCATGAAGAATCTGTTTACCCACCTGGAAAATGCGAACAATAATGACATCAAAATAGTACCGGTTTCCATCTTCTGGGGTCATCAGCCTGATCGGGAAAAATCATTCTATAAACTGATTCTTTCTGAAAACTGGACTGTCAGCAGCAGATTCAAAAAACTGCTGGCCATGGTTTTTCATCCCAATCACATCCTGGTCCAGGTCAGCTCACCTGTCAGCCTGACTCAGCTGGTCAGCACAGAAAGCAACCGGGAAAAGCAAATTCGTAAATTGCTCCGGATTCTGAGAGTACACTTCAAGAATCAGCGACAGGCAATCATCGGTCCTGATCTTTCACATCGCCGTACACTGATCAACACCATACTGACCAGCAATACCGTGCGTGCAGCGATTACCAGGGAATCGAAAAAAACCGGAGAGGAAATACGGATCATTGAGGAAAAAGCGCAGTCCCATGCCAGGGAAATCGCTTCTCAACAGTCCTATCGAGTCATACGCCTGTTCCACATCCTGTTGACCTGGTTATGGAACAAGCTGTACGACGGAATTGATGTCAACAATGAAGAGCAAGTGAAACTACTGGCGCGTTCACACGAAATCATTTACACCCCGTCGCACAGAAGTCATATCGATTACCTGTTATTGTCCTATGTGCTGTATCACAATGGATTGACTCCTCCTCACATCGCTGCCGGCATAAATCTTAAAATGCCTGTTGTCGGGGGTCTGTTACGGCGTGCCGGTGCATTTTTCATGCACCGTTCGTTTCGTGGAGATGCACTGTACCAGGCAGTGTTTGATGAATACCTGCATCAGATGTTTATCAAAGGTTACTCTGTAGAGTATTTCATTGAGGGCGGCAGAAGCCGAACCGGACGGACTTTACATCCAAAAACCGGGTTGTTGTCCATGACCATAAGCAGTTTCCTGCGGAATTCGCGCCGTCCGGTCTGCCTGATGCCGGTTTACTTTGGCTATGAGCGTGTCCTGGAAGTATCAACCTATATGGGAGAGTTGTCAGGAAAACATAAAAAAAAAGAATCTCTACTGGATATCATTGGTGTCATCCGATCATTCCGCTACTCCTTTGGACGGGTCACAGTCAACTTTGGAGCTCCGGTAATCCTCGGTACTTTTCTGGATGAGCATCTTCCGGATTGGCAGACAACAGCTGATATCGACAATCGGAAAATCTCCAATTCGTGCAGGCAACTCGCTGAGTTGCTCATCACCCGTATTAACAATTCAGTCGCAATCAATGCAGTCTCACTGACGGCAACCGCATTATTGAGTTCGCCACGGCAAACCATGGAAGAATCCCAACTGCTGCGGCAAATAGAAATTCTGAAATTGGTCGCAACCGAAAGCCAGTACAGCACACACATGACGATCACTGACCTGTCCTCATCAGAAATCCTTGATCACGCCATTAAAGTCACCGGCATTACCCGGCAGAAACATGCTATCGGAACCATCATCACTACAGAACCGGAACTTGCGGCAATGCTGACCTATTATCGCAACAACGTGGTTAACGTTTTTGCCATTCCTTCTCTCATCGCACGTTACGCCAGGGATCAGGTCAGTACATCCATCAAGGACATTCAGTCTTTCGTACTCTCACTCTACCCCTATATTCGCGGGGAATTTATCCTGCCCTGGCAGGCGCAGGAAATGAACACGGTATGTGAGCAAACTCTTGCAATCCTGGCGCGTCACGGACTGATCGAATTCAGTGCCGAAGACATATCCATACCTGAACCCACCAGCTCCGCCTACGCTGAACTCACCGGACTGTCAGAAATCATGGAGCCTACACTGGAACGTTTCTACATCGTCACGGAACTGCTGCAATCAGGTTCTGCACGAACCCTCAGGAAACTCGAGTCTGACGCCAGTGCAATCGCTCAGAAACTCTCTATTATCTACGGGATCAACTCACCAACATTTTTTGAGCGCTCCCTCTTCGGGAACTTTATTGACGCACTCAGAGCCAACAATTTAATTCATATCGAGAATAACGGATTTAAAATCGCAGAAGAATTCTCCACTCTATCCAACATGATTGCGAGGACGCTGGATGCCGATATCCGTTACAACATATTACAGGCATCGAATCAGCATGCCCCCGCCGTGGCAAGATGATATTGGCCATCTCTCATCAGCTTTAGCTGTTACAGGCGCCCGGTTTGTTTTGCAGAATTGATGAATACGTCAAATCGAATAGTACTGCCTTTAAGGGAATAAGTCGGGTTCACACCTGAAAGCGACTTGTCGTGAACAGGCCTTTTCAATACGACTCTGGGACATCCACAGGAAAGGGAAACCTCAAGCAATGCCGCAGCATCCTCGTCAACACCCAGAAATCGCTGCAGCAACTGCATATCTCCCTGTACAAGAGCAGTTTTGTTGCGCTTTGGAAACATGGGATCGATCAGAATGACGTCCGGAACTGTTGCCAGATTTGCAGCAACATGAACAGCATCACCTCTGATCAGACGGAGGCGGGACACAACCTCTTTCAGTTTCAGGTGGCACTCAGCTCGCTGTAATGCATCTTCAAGCAGCATTGCCATCACTGCAGAGCGTTCGATCATGGTGACATCACATCCCAGGTAAGCAAGAGTAAAGGCGTCACGCCCAAGCCCTGCCGTACAATCAACCACCCGCAGTCCTTTCTTGAGACCAGTTGCTTTCGCCAGCAACTCCTGACTGGCGCCACCTTTTCGTATACGGTTACTGGATGCCTCGGCCACAAAGTCGATGCTAACCGGATGCTGGCGGCTGCAAGTATCCGCAAGACATAACCCCGATGCGGATTGTTGAAGCTGATACCGGCTCACTGTTTTTTACCGGGCAAGCTGGCAACTTCCTCCCGCAGGTATTCAGGACGGGCATCCACTGCTCTGATCGTTCTACCTGATTTGATACCATCGATGCCCAGATCGAGCAACGCGTCGGGTTCCGGATGAACATCGGTCTCAACCCTGGTCATGTGAGTATCGAAAGCAGCTTCCAGTTGTTCCCGCAATATCCAACCATCACCTGCACCAACCCAGTCACCGTCCAACTTCTGTTTAATATTCCTGACGTCTGTAACTGTTTCGGCTGTGACAATCCGGGCGATATGATGCTGAACCTTATATATACCGAGATAAACTTCCTCTTTTCTTGCATGCAAGGCACTGACTATCTGTTGTTGACCCGATCTCCGGTATTGGGCCTGAGCCAGACATGCCAGGCTCGAAACGGGTACTACAGGAATATTCAGGCCAAACGCCAGACCCTGAACAACGCCAACTGCTATTCGAAGACCCGTGAAAGACCCCGGACCCTGACCGTACACAATGTAATTCAGGTTTCGCAGTGAGAGATTGTTTTTGGTGAGCAGGGCCGTAATCGTCGGCAATATATCACGGCTGTGAGATCGACCGGACATGCGCACATTGCTGTCCCGTCTCCCCCCGAATTCAACGCCAATAACACAGGCGGCAGATGATGTGTCAATTGCCAGAATATTCACTCATCCGTTCCGGGTAATCAGAGATTAGGAGGCTGTCCGAGAACTGCGACCGTAACGAGGGCGAGACTGATTGAGTCATATTTTTTGGTTATTTGAGGCAAATATTGGACATATTAAACGAAAATAAGCAGAAAATATGGCCAATCAGGCTTGTCCGCAGTAGGTCAGTTAAGTTCTTGGACAGCCTCCTGGAGGGTCTGTTAAAACGGACAGATTATCAGATTTGATCCCACTGAAAATATCATAAACGGAAAACACTTCCACTGCCCCTGTTTCAATTGTCGGCTGTTACCGCGTAAACAATTCAGCAGTGTATCTGATAACCTGTTTATATCTCCTCGGCAGTTGTGTATGCAGATCGTCCAGTTGAGTATAACCTGCAAAAAGTAACGTCCTGACCCCCTACTTTATTGAAAAAGTTTCGATAATCAACACTTTAATGAACTTTTCTACGCTTTTTGTGCATTTTTTCTTAAATTTCCTGCAATTTCTCCCGTTTTTTAATCGATTACGGCAAAAATTCTGTCTCGAATCTCTTCCGTGCTGCCCTGGCCATCGACTGCGGCACAGACGATATTGCTCCCTGCACTTTCCGACAATGTCCTGTAAAACGAAATCAAGGGTTCAGTCTGTTCCTGGTAGACATTCAATCGTTCCCGGACTGTATCTTCCCTGTCATCATCTCTTTGCAGCAATTGTTCTCCGGTGATGTCATCCAGTCCTTCCCGTGCAGGTGGATTGTGGATGATGTGATAAACCCGGCCGGAATCAACATGTACTCGACGGCCACTCAGCCGATCAATGATTTCATCTTCCGGAACCTTGATTTCGATGACAAAGTCGATGGTAATCCCCTGTTGAAGAAGTGCTTCTGCCTGTGGGATGGTTCTAGGAAACCCGTCGAACAGGAAACCATGCTCACAGTCATCCCGACGAATTCTTTCCTTGACGATATCAATGATAATGTCATCGGTCACCAGAGCGCCGCTATCCATAACGGCTTTCACGTTCCTGCCCAGAGATGTTCCCGCCTTTATGGCTTCACGCAACATGTCACCGGTTGAGATCTGGGGAATGCCGAATTCCTCCATGATAAATCCTGCCTGGGTACCTTTCCCGACGCCGGGAGCTCCCAATAGAATAATTCTCACAAAATACTCCTGTTTACATATGAGTCCAGGGCCAGAAACCCTGCTCGTCAACCCCGTTATGTTTGCTGACAGTTACGAACTGATTGACCGTCTGGCATTGATGACATTGGGCAACTGACCAATCTTTTCCAATGTCCTCAGTAATCGATTGAGCCTGGCCACTTCTATGTCCATTTTAAGAATTATCGTGTTTTCAGGCTTGTTTGGGACTGTGTATATCGATATTACATTGGTGTTTTCATGCATGAAAATGCCAGTAATGTCATACAGCAATCCGGAACGATCGTAAGCAGTGACTTCGATACTCACCGGAAATGTCGCACTGAGTTCCGCCTGCCAGTCAAGGCGTATAAGCCTTCCGTATACATCCGCGTGTAAAGCCTGAAGGCAATCCTGCAGGTGGACGTTAACGACACTGTTGTCATCGATTACACCGACGATGGAATCACCGGGAACCGGCTTGCAACAATCCGAAATCACATGATCCATGTTGCCTAACCCGGATACGACTTGTTTATTTTGAACCACATCAAATGTCGGCTGATGCTCACGGACATCAAGTTCCATCATTACAACTGCCTGCTCAACGATGTCCACAACAGCCACATCACCGACACCAATGCTGTAAAACAACTCGGTTGATGAAGACATCCCGGTCCTTTCGGCAAGCTGACCAAAGTCCAATCGTTCTATACCCATGTGCTCCAGTTCTTCCAGCAGGAGTTTCTTGCCTTCGTCAATATTCTTCTGTTTTTCCCGTTGACCAAACCATGACTTTATTTTTGTGCGCGCTTTTGATGTCGATACATATCCCAGATGTTCGTACAACCACTCCCTTCTGGGGTTAATTACATCGCCGGTGATAATTTCAACCTGATCTCCTGACTTCAGTCTGGTATTCAGCGGAACTACCCGGCTGTTGACCTTGGCGCCACAGCACCTGTGGCCAACATCGGTGTGGACCCGGTAAGCAAAATCCACAGGAGTTGCACCTGGTGTCATGTCGATTACATGTCCTTCCGGTGTGTAGATGTAAACGCGGTCCATCGTCACATCATTGAGTATTTCCTTTGCCAGCACCGGATCGTTATTCAAATCCACCTGCCAATCGATAATCCGGCGTAACCACTCGACCCGGGTTTCATAAACTGACGATTTTTCCTTGCCTTCAGGGGTTTTATACTGCCAGTGGGAACAGACACCGAATTCAGCCTCCTGGTGCATTGCTTCGGTGCGAATCTGCACCTCAAGGACCTTGCCTTCCGGTCCGATCACGGCGGTATGCAACGAACGATAGTTGTTCTCCTTGGGGGTGGCGATATAGTCATCAAACTCGTGCGGGATATTGCGCCAAAGGTTGTGTACAACACCCAGAGCGCGATAACAATCATCCTGATGATCCACCAGCAGACGAATTGCCCGTACATCATATACCTCGGAAAAAGCGATCCCTTTACTACGCATCTTTTTCCAGATGCTGCAGATATGCTTTGCCCTGCCTTCAAGGCGGGCATGGACATTCACCTTGTGTAAATGATAATCGAGTTCCCTGATAATCCGCTCAATATATTCCTGTCGCACAATACGTTTCTCGTCCAGAAGATTGGCAATCCGCTTGTAGGCCAGTGGTTCCAGATAACGGAATGCAAGGTCTTCGAGCTCCCACTTGAGATGACCAATACCAAGGCGATGCGCAAGGGGCGCATAGATTTCCAACACCTCTCTAGCCAGACGAATCTGTCCATCATGATCGTTGTTTTTGTTGGCCCTTATGGCAACTGTCCTTTCCGCCAGTTTGATCAATGCAACCCGTACATCGTCGACCACCGCTACCAGCATCCGTCTTGCCTGTTCCAATTGATCCTTTCGCTGACCCAGAACAGGTTTTCTGTCTCCAAATTTGACGTTGCTGATCGCCGCCATTCGTAAAACACCCTCTACCAGTTCAGCGACCTGATCTCCACACTGGTTGCGGACGTGATGCAGAGTAATCTGATTTTCCCTCACCGCACGGTAGATGATGCCGGCTTTGATACCATCTTCGTTTACCCGCAGGTCACAAAGAATATCGGCAATCTCCAGACCTGTACGGTAGCTCCTGTGAACCAGCCCATCGGTTGAGCCTGCTTTCTTTGCAGCCTGCTCGGACAACTCACAGACATCCCTGATTTTCGCAAGGTTCAATACCGGTTGTCGTTTTCCGATGCCGTACAGCCACGATTCAAGGTCCACTGTACCGTCTGTTGCGAGTGAATAATCCTGTTTAATACTGACCATGAGTTACGCCATTGTGTCCGAAAGAAACAATCCCGATGACAGGTACCGGTCGCCCCGGTCACATATGATGGCGACTATGGTGGCGTTCTCCACCCTGGCACTCACCTGTAAAGCGCCGGCTACCGCTCCTCCGGAAGAAACGCCGCAGAAAATCCCTTCCACCCTGGCCAGTTGCCGCATCATTTCTTCTGCAAGAGACTGTTCAATATCAATCACCCGGTCCACCAGATCGTGATTGTAAATTTTAGGCAGATATGCTTCCGGCCAGCGTCTGATCCCGGGGATTGCCGAGCCCTCAGTGGGCTGCAATCCAATAATTTCAACTTCCGGCTTTTTTTCCCTGAAAAATCTTGAGATACCCATGATTGTTCCTGTAGTACCCATGGAACTGATTATGTGAGTAATCTCACCACCGGTCTGGTTAAAAATCTCCGGACCCGTTCCTTCGTAATGCGACAACGGATTATCCGGATTGGCGAATTGATCCAGAACCTTGCCTTCACCGTCTTTTAACATCTGTTCCGCCAAATCCCGGGCACCCTCCATGCCCTCTTCTTTTGTCACCATGATAAGTTCCGCTCCGTAGGCAGCCATCGCGGCTTTTCGCTCATCACTCATGTGAGACGGCATGATCAAAATCATCCTGTATCCCTTGATTGCCGCGGCCATGGCGAGGGCAATACCGGTATTACCACTGGTGGCTTCAATCAGCGTATCACCGGGTTTGATGTCTCCCCTTGCTTCCGCATGGCTGATCATACTGACCGCAGGACGGTCCTTTACCGAACCGGCAGGGTTGTTACCTTCCAGTTTCACCAGAACAGTATTACTGGTATTGCCGGGAAGACGCTGTAAACGCACCAGCGGTGTATCACCAATACAGCTTTCTATTGTGGGGTAATCGGGTGTATTCATGAATCCTGTTCGAGGACGGCCCTGCTATCAATTTAATAACTTTGCATATAATATCAGGTTCGCGGGTACATATTCTCTATCAGACGCTATGAGACAATGAATCCGATTACCTGGATCGTTGCAAGTCTGATGAAAAAAGTTCAAACAGAATTAGTGCTGCTGTCTTTTCTGCCGACGTTGGTTTTCACGGGATATGTCATCCTGCTTATCTTCAGCCAACAGATCATCATAAGCACGATCATCGTATCTGGATTGCTGTTTGCAGCATCTACTCTTTCGTCCTGTATATTAATCCGGCGCTTTGCCATGCCATTGGGCGACATCAGGGAGCATCTGGACAGTGATCGAACACTGCCGGATTCAGGACCACCGGCAGGGCTGTCTACCGCAATTGGGCGGAATCTGTCGAATCCTGAAGATAAATTCCGGACTGAACATCTATCCAACCTTCTGCAAAAACGTGATCAAGCTGATCAGAAAAATATTGATGATGTTGCCTCTTGTAAATTGGAACCCCATCAGGTTCTGGCTGTTGACGACAGCATCCCTAATTTACAACTTCTGGTTCTGCAACTGGAATCTCTGGGATTCAACGTCACCACCGCGAAGAACGGACGGGAGGCTGTTGATCTTTGTATGACAGAGCTATTTGACTTTATGTTCCTTGACATACAAATGCCTGTAATGGACGGCATTGAAGCAACTCGCCAGATTTGCAGTGCAGTGGTGCGCCAGCCTAAAATTATTGGCCTTACCGCTCATGCCACCATGCGTGAACAGAGTGACTGTTTGTCTGCGGGTATGGAAGAAGTACTCATCAAACCAGTTCAAACCAGCACCCTGAGAGAACTCACCATCCGTGGTACAAAGCCCCCTCGACCAGCCAGCAAAACCATTGAGGAAACACTCTTTGACAGGGAGTTGTCATTGAGTGCCGCCAATTACAACCAGGCATTGGCAGATGAATTATTCACATTGTTAATTGCTAATTTACCTATCGATCAGGAATCGATTAACAGTGCCTTTTCTGATGGTAAAAATGAACAACTGGCAGAAGCCAGTCATAAACTACTCGGTTCTCTTCGATATTGCGGCGTACCACGACTGGAGAACGCAGTGGAGAAAGTAGTCAACATTTCCAAGTCCGGTATTGACGAAGATGTACGCCGTGCTCTCAATGTATTGAACAGTGAAATCAATACAATGATTCTCTGGAGTCGTAAGAATCCAGACCCTTTCAATACCCCGCCGCTTGATTGAAAGGGCGGGTTTATAAAGACCCTTCTGCCACAACAAAAGCAATCGCATACTCCCGTTCATCCGATATACTGACGTGGAATTGCCCAAAAGACCGTTTCTTTATGATATGGCCGGAAGCTGCCGAGAATTGTATAAACGGGCAGCCTTCCTGGTCCCGCAAGACGGAAATGTCGCGGAAGTGAACACCGTCTTTCATGCCTGTACCCAAAGCTTTGGCGGCGGCTTCCTTTGCGGCAAACTGCCGGGACAAAAAAGAGGCATCTCTTCCCCTGTCGCCAAACACCGCCAACTCTTCCGCGCTCAGGATTTTGTGGATAAATCGATCTCCCCACCGGTCAAGCACCTTTGCAATGCGGGTAATTTCCACAATATCAACGCCAACTCCCCTGATCACGATGGATGATGCACCCGGTGACTGAAATACATTCTACTGTTCAGGATTCTGCCTCCCAGTAATTGATTGATGGATTGTCGAATCACCCACTTTGCGATCTGGTCCGCCGTCGCGTCGAGTTTTCCATCGGCGATGTTCAAAATATGCTCGCCTTCCAATGCCCGCCTGGTGGAATCATTATCCGGCAGGTAATGAAAACCATCTTCAACGACAAAATGATATCGCTGGTCCCTGGATATCGGATCTCCAGTCTGCGCTTCAACATCAAAAGAGATGCCGTAACCCAGGTCCGATAACAGAGACAACTCAAAGTCCCTGAGCATGGAGGTATCAAAGGACTCTGACTGTAATGCATTGAGCAGCGTCTCATACCGGTCATACAAAGCGGTATAGGGATCAAACTTTCCCAGCAACCGGTAAAGCAATTCATTGACATACATGCCAATGATCAGACCAGGACCGTATAAACGGTATGGAGCGCCATTGTTTTCCATATTTCGGGCAGTCTTTAATTCCCCCTGTCCAACACTTGCGATCAACAATGGCACAAAAAGCTGTAAACAGTTTCCGTATCGATTGTTTTTACTTCTTGCTCCCCGCGCCACCAGGGTATAGCGGCCTGCCTCCCTGGAGAATACTTCGACGAGAGCGCTGGTATCACGATACTTCCTTGTATGCAGAATAAAACAAGGCTGCAACGCCGATGTTTCAGACCTGGTCATAACCAAGACTTTTGAGCGCACGCTCATCATCAGACCAGCCTGATTTTACCTTTACCCAGGTTGTCAGCATCACCCGGGTACCCAGCAGTTTTTCCATATCTCTGCGTGCATCGGAACCAATCTGTTTCAACCGCACACCCTTCCCGCCAATGACTATGGCTTTCTGACTCTCTCTTTCGACATAAATCGTGGCGTCAATTTGTGTCACTTCTCCTTCGATGACAAAACGATCAACCTGAATAGTGACCGAATAGGGTAGCTCCTTACCCAGTTGTCGCATCAGTTTCTCACGAACGATTTCCGATACCATAAATCGTTCACTGCGATCTGTAATCTGATCTTCTGGAAAATAGAAGGGACCCGGAGGTAGCAGACCACCGATGATATCTTCCAGACGACTGACGTTTTCTCCGGTGACTGCCGATATGGGGATGACATCAGCTTTCGGGAATCTTGACTGCAAGTCGGCCAGAACAGGAAGCAGTTTTTCCTTGTTGTCCAGTTGATCAATTTTGTTGATGGCGATGATCAACTTGCCGTCCAGGTCAGCCAGCAGAGCATCTGCGACAATTTGATCATCTGATGTCCAGGCGGTCCGGTCTACGATAAATACAGCAAGATCAACATCACTGATGACACTCAATGCACTGCGATTCATATACCGGTTGATTGCCCGCTGTTCCTGACCATGTATACCGGGCGTATCAACGTACAGAATCTGATGATCAGCCAGAGTCCTGATTCCCAGAAGCTGATGCCGCGTGGTTTGTGGCTTCCTTGATGTGATACTGACTTTTTGACCAAGAATTCTGTTCAGCAAAGTCGACTTGCCAACATTGGGACGCCCCAGTATTGCCACATAGCCACATCGTTGAGTCGTCACCCTGTATCCTTACTGGTGATACCCAGTATATCCAGCGCCCGGCCGGCAGCGATCTGTTCCGCGATTCGACGACTCGTACCTTCTCCTATCGCCCTTTCCCGCAAGAGACTGGATTGACATTCAACGGTAAACATCTGTTCGTGGGACCTGCCCTTGCTGCCGACAACAGAGTATTGGGGTAATTCCTCACCGATACCCTGCAGATATTCCTGCAATCTGGACTTGGCATCAATCTGGGAGTTTTCGAGAGACAGTTCACTCATACGGCTCTTGTACCAGATAAGGATCTGATTCCGGGTAAGTTCCAAACCACCATCCATGAATACCGCGCCGATAATGGCCTCCATGGTGTCCGATAGCGTTGATTCCCGATCAAATCCACCGCTTTTCATTTCGCCGCGACCCAGAATCATGGTATTCCTGATTGAGAATTCCCTGGCAATTTCAGCCAGGGTTGAACGTCTCACCATCTGGGACCGTAAACGGCTGAGCTGTCCTTCGG
The DNA here is from genome assembly GCA_026713185.1 of Gammaproteobacteria bacterium. Taxonomy (GTDB): domain Bacteria; phylum Pseudomonadota; class Gammaproteobacteria; order Pseudomonadales; family Azotimanducaceae; genus UBA7455. The sequence goes on along the minus strand of JAPOOX010000335.1, from coordinate 26,845 downwards.
AGGCTTCGGGAAACTGATCATAAAGGGCGCAGGCTATGACACAATTGAGGATGGCATCACCCAGAAACTCCAGACGTTCGTTGTTGAACGCGCCGTAACTGCGATGCGTTAAAGATTGTTTGAGGTGATTGATATCCTGAAACCGGTAACCGATCAGTTCCTGTAATTTGTCCAGTTCCTCTTCGATCTTGACCATTGTGTCTCTGGTTACTCAGTGGCAATTTCAGCGCATCGCTGCTGCCATGAATGATTCTATTGTATCCAGCGATTCTGGGATAACACCGGAAACTTCCAACCCGGGTCCTTGTGCATCCAGACCGCTACTGCCTTACCCACTATATTCTCTTCCGACACCAAACCCCAATACCGGCTGTCACTGCTGTGATCACGATTATCACCCATCATGAAGTAATAGCCTTCGGGAATTTCCCATTCCAATACTCGTGTATCCTTGAATGGGTTTCGATGGATCAGGTGTTCCACCTCACCGAGTTCTTCTTTATAAACGAGGTATTTCGGATTCAGGGGTGGGACCTGCTCAACAAATTCCAGGGGTTGCTGCTCTTCGTTGATATACAGTTGCTTGTTCTCGTATCGAATTACGTCACCCGGAATACCCACTACCCGTTTGATGAAGTAGTCATCTTCATGGGGTGGTATGAACACCATGACTTCACCATTTTTTGGTTCATCCACCGGTAAAATCAGGTTACCTGCAACTGGCAGACGAAGCCCGTAGACATACTTGTTAACCAGGATAAAATCACCAATTTTCAATGTCGGGATCATTGAGCCGGTAGGAATCTGAAATGGTTCAAACAAAAAAGACCGCAATACAAGAACGATCAACAACACCGGAAAGAAAGATATTGAATACTCGATGACAAGGGGTACCCGAAGCTCTGCTTTAGCCTCTACTGCCACGTCTTCCGGGATGTCTGCCGCAAACTGTTCCCGTTTCTTCCTTAAAAAGAGAATGTCGATCAGCCAGACAAGTCCGGTAATCAGCGTACCCAATACAAGTATCAGTGGAAAATCAATACTCATCTACTTATCCACCTTCAATACGGCAAGGAACGCCTCCTGGGGAATCTCCACACTACCAAGTTGCTTCATACGCTTCTTACCTTTTTTTTGTTTTTCCAGTAGTTTTTTCTTCCGGGTGACATCACCACCATAACACTTTGCGGTCACGTTTTTCCGTAACGCCTTGACGGTTTGGCGTGTGATAATCTGACTGCCGATCGCCGCCTGAATCGCAACATCAAATAATTGTCGGGGGATGAGTTCCTTCATCTTTCTGGTAAGAGCAAGCCCTTTGGATCTCGCATCATTGCGATGAACGATCAGTGCCAGAGCATCAACCCGATCTCCGTTAATCAGCACATCAAGCCGAACCAGTCTGGATGCCTGAAATTTGATGAAGCCATAATCCAGCGAAGCATATCCACGGGAAACTGATTTTAATTTGTCAAAAAAATCCAGAACAACCTCGTTCATCGGCAACTCACAGGAAATGGATACCTGGTTACCGACAAACTGCATGTCTTTCTGGACACCTCTGCGATCCATGCAAAGGGTCATTACGTTACCCAGGTACTCCGAAGGCACCAGTATATTGGCCAGGACAATTGGCTCTCGCATCTCATCAATCGTCGACAGGTCAGGGAGTTGTGATGGATTGTCTATCCGGATAATGGCGCCGTTTCTGGTGACAATTTCATACTCTACGGTAGGTGCGGATGTAATCAGGTCCAGGTTGTATTCGCGTTCCAGTCTCTCCTGGACTATCTCCATGTGCAGCATACCCAGAAATCCGCAACGGAAGCCGCTACCCAGTGCGTTGGAATTCTCGGGCTCATACATCAGGGCAGCATCATTCAGGGTCAGCTTTTCCAGCGCGTCCCGGAAATTATTGAATTCATCGGCACTGGTGGTAAACATACCGGCATAAACCTGTGGCTTGACCCTCTCGAATCCAGGCAATGGCGGTATCTGCGAGTTTGCATGGGCTATTGTATCGCCTACCGGAGCGCCTTTTACATCCTTGATACCAGCGACAACAAACCCGACTTCGCCAGCTTGCAACACGCTGGTTTCCTTCCTGTGAGGTGTAAAAACTCCCACTGAATCAACCTGGTGTACCTTACCGATCGACCTGGCCACTATTTTGTCGTTAACCGATATGCTGCCATGGACGACTCGAACCAGGGATACCACACCCAGATAGTTATCAAACCATGAATCGATGATCAAAGCCTGCAGGTCACCATCCCGCTGAACTTCCGGAGGAGGAATAACCTGGATAATGGTTTCCAGTAATTCCCGGATGCCGGTACCGTGTTTTGCACTGACCTGAACCGCAGCCGAAGCATCAATGCCAATGATTTCCTCGATTTCCTGGCATACACGATCCGGGTCCGCCTGTGGCAAATCGATTTTGTTCAGAACCGGCAGCACCTCCAGTCCCTGTTCCACGGCTGTATAACAGTTGGCAACCGACTGGGCTTCTACGCCCTGGGCAGCATCAACTATCAGCAAGGCGCCCTCACAGGCGGCCATGGACCGGGAAACTTCATAGGTGAAGTCCACATGTCCGGGTGTGTCGATAATATTGAGTTGATATGAATGACCATCCTGTGCATCGTACATCAAGGTAACACTCTGGGCCTTGATGGTAATACCTCTCTCCCGCTCAATGTCCATCGAATCAAGAACCTGCGCTTCCATTTCACGGTCTGTCAGGCCACCGCACAGATGGATAAACCGATCTGCAAGCGTAGACTTGCCATGATCAATGTGGGCAATGATGGAGAAATTACGAATGTACTTTGGATCAACCAATGTGTAGGCGCAAGAGCCCTGCAGTCTGACTGAAAGGGCGATTATACGCTAATCGCCCGGGCCTGATGTAATAATTGACAATATGAGTCAGGGCACTACTCCGGTATTTTAAGAGCCCGGTGGCCGGGCATCCCGTCCCTGACGATCAGTACCGGAATGGAAACATTGGTGGGTAAATCTTTTACCAGGTCTGTAAACTGCTCCCGGTCATGTACCGCTTCCCTATTCAGGATCGTAATAACATCGCCCGGTAAAATTCCCGCCTCCATTGCCGGACCTTCTGTAATCCGTTGCACCAACACGCCTTCATTGCCCTGTTCAGGTCGAGCAGAATCTTCCAGATCAACAACCTGAATGCCCAGACGATTCCAGGATGTTTTTTCGGAACCACTGCTTCTGAATCGTTGCCGATCTTCTCTTTCCGGCAGGGCGCCAATCTTCATGGTCAGTGTGACCTTTTTGCCGTCACGATATACGACCAGATCTGCTTCGGATTCCGCCTGGGTACGACCAACCACCATCGGCAGATCATGATACAAGTCGATAGGTTGACCATTGAATTCAACGATGACATCGCCGACCTGCAATCCACTATTCGCGGCGGGACCATCCGGTGATATCGCGTTGATCAATGCCCCTTGGGGTCTGTCCATACCAAAGGACTCGGCAAGGTCCCTGTTTACACCCTGAATGAGAACGCCCAGATACCCCCGGGAAACGCTGCCTTTCTCCTTGAGTTGCTGCACAACCTCCATGGCCACATCAACCGGTATCGAAAATGAGAGTCCCAGGAATCCACCGGAGCGGGTCAAAATCTGGCTGTTAATACCCACAACCCTGCCTTCCAGATCAAACAGTGGACCACCGGAATTCCCCGGGTTGATAGCGACATCGCTCTGAATGTAGGGTACGTAATTATCGTTATTCATACCGGGCAGGCTCCTGCCTTTGGCGCTGACGATACCCGCTGTAACGGAATGTTCAAAACCGAATGGCGAACCAATGGCTACGACCCATTCGCCGACCTGGAGATCTGCAGAACTGCCGATTTCCACAGTTGGCAGATCTTCCGCGTCAATTTTCAACAGAGCGAGATCTGACAATTCATCTTTGCCTACCACTTCCGCCAATAGCTCTCTTCGATCACTCAGGGCGACGATAATTTCATCTGCGTTATCGACTACGTGATTGTTTGTAAGAATATATCCATCGCTGGAAATAATGAATCCGGAACCCATGGAAGGAGGAGCAGGGTTGGGTAACCGCGTCTCAGGTATTTCACGGAAGAAACGCCTGAAAAATTCAGGTATTTCTTCCTCGGGCAGTTGATCATACAGTTGATCATTTTGACGGAAGTTTCTATTTTCCCGAACCCTTTCAGCGCTGATATTGACCACTGTTGGCGATGTTTTTTTAACCAGACTGGTAAATTCGGGTAATTCCGCCCGTCCAGAGGTGCTCATCACCATCATTGCGATGCTGGCCAGAATGACTGGAATCTTACCCATTATCAGTATCCTTAATCTGTATCCGTGAAAAATCCTGCCGTCTGCAGAATACTGCTCCGACTAGAAACCCTGCTATTGCTCCGATCATCTGCCCGCCATCCCCAGCGTCGAATAGCATCGCTGTTATGCTGCCCGTGACAAAACCCATCAATGGCAGCAACAGAGAATTCGATGCAAGCAGGAGTTGATTTCCAACTGTCATCGACAGCGACACCACATCTCCTGTAACACTGGTCACTGGTATATTAACAAGGGTTGATCGAGGCTCGTTACAGCCCCGACATCCAGTACAGGACGTATTCGCTGTCTCTATAATAGCGAAACCATCCACTTCTCCTGTAACACTGCCTTTAATCAGCATTTCTCTCCATGCCGCACATATCGAGTGACTTGTTTCGGAATATGCGGATTAATCGTCCAATTGCAAGCAAGAAGCGCTAAAGAAACCAGAAATCAGACATGAATTCAGTATACATCTGTGAAAAGCGGACATTACCGGAACTAGAAGAGTGCCGGCTCCACGGATTCTGCAACCCTGCGCGCCATGTTGACCGGCACCTCGCCTACCACGGTAATCTGTCCCTGGGCATTCTTCAGACGCCTGGTAATGACTGTTGTGGCGCCATGGGAGGTAGTCATATCAGGAAGAGATGCGGTCCCGGTCTGTTCAACAAATACCGACAATGTTGCCAGTCCATCCGTAAAGTGCAGGAGATTGGATTGGCGGCTGTACATGGGTTTAAAACCATCAGGCAGCCAGGAAACACGCCAGACTGGTCTGCTCGATTGCTGTTCGGCTACCTCGGTGATAACCGGTGACAACTGATGCACGGCTGCGGTATCGCCAAAAGAACTGTTCAACATGGCTGTATCGATTGGTTGGCCGATCTGAATCGATGAGAATTGAAACAATTCGAGAACCCGATTACGGTCCACCAGTTGTGACTGCAATAACAGCCCTGTTTCTTCGTCCAGCCATAACCGGTAACCAAATCGATTATCATGCCGGGGAGTGATCTTTAATTTGACAGCAGTCCGGCCTGCGATTCTTTCCTTCCCATGCAGACTGAATCGATACAGGTCCTGGGATGTTGCAAGATTGTCGTTGAATGCAGTACTGAAAGGACCCAGTGGTAAATTGTGATCAAAATCAGCGTTATGAGGGTCCGGGTGATAACACACCAGTTCATTGTCACGGCGAACTATTTCACGTTCTTCGCCATTCTGGTAGACCAGACGTTCCAGTTCCCGACCATCCTTGAACTGGTGAGTAACCTGAATGGTTTCAAACTGGGAACCACGCATGTAGATGAATGTGCCCTGATAGTCCTGTTCATGTAACGCCACGCCCATCCTGTCGAGCCACTGTGTGGCATCATCCGCATGACATACACCAGCGCCCAGGCTGAGAAGAAGGGCGCCAATAGTACCCAGGTAAAAATTCTTCATTGACCCGGAGGATAGTTGACCAGATGTGTATTACCCTTAAGTCGGGTCATCCGGTCGTGTTTATTGAGGTATTCCCGTAACAATTTCTGTTTCTCTTCGTCTAGTTCCCGGAGTTCAGGTTCAGGTTCTACGGGTTGGGTATCGACATTTTGGGCTATCGTCGGGGTGTTGGTGGATATACTGTCTGGTAAGGGTCCTGTTTCGTTGTTGAAGACGATGCCAACAGTCATCAGCAGAGTGGCGGCAACTGCCAGTCCTGCGACAGGTTTCAGCCAGTTACGATGAGTTGGACTGTCAATAGTAAAGGTTTCCTCATCATCAATGGCATCACTGATCCGCTGGAATAATTTCATCTGCTGATCAACACCAGGAATTCGCTGTACTTTATCAGAAGGATTCCTGAGAACACTGCGAATCTGCTGGTAGATAAAAAATGTCTTTTTAAGGTCCTGTTCGGAATCCAGATTACGAAGCAGACGATGAACCTCTATTTCTGAAGCTTCGTCATCAATGAGCGCCGACACGGACTCTTTCAGTTTACCTGACACATTCAATCCTCAAACCGTTGGAATGCAGGTTTTATTGACCAAACCTGGATATCTTGTTTTCAATCGCTTCCCGCGCCCGGAATATTCTGGACCTGACTGTACCTACCGGACATTCCATTACACCTGCAATATCTTCATAACTCAAGCCCTCAAATTCACGTAGAGTAACCGCTACCTTCAATTCTTCAGGCAAGTCATCAATTGCACTATATATTAAATCTTCCAGTTCCTTAGTTACCAGTGCTTGTTCTGGTGACTCTGTATCTCTTAAGACAGCAGAATTGTCCTGAAATTCCCCTTCATCTACATCAATATCCGTATCCGGAGGTCGTCTGGACTTTGACACCAGAAAATTCTTGGATGTATTGATGGCAATCCGATAAAGCCATGTGTAAAACGCACTTTCACCACGAAATCCGGATATGGCCCGATAGGCTTTTATAAATGCTTCCTGGGTTACATCCAGTACTTCGTCCTGGTCCTTGATGTATCGACTTACCAGACCAGTAATTTTATGCTGATATTTCAGTTGCAGAATGTCGAATGCTCTTTTATCGCCGCGTTTAACCCTTTCTACCAACTGTTGATCGGACGGCTCCCCGGTAGTCACCTGATTTTCCTTTTACCCCCGGTCACGACCAGGAATTAATTTCATGCTGAAAAAGGTGCTAATGATAACAAATCATTCCCCTTAAAAGTTTGCTGAATGCTGAATCGTTGACAGAATTGAAAAGGCAGTGGCAATGCAGGACATGAATCAATATTCTTACTAACCCCCCGGGATCACTGAAACTATGTCAACACGGAATTATGATGTTCTGATTATCGGCAGCGGTGCTGCTGGAATGACCCTGGCTCTTAAACTGGCACGGGATTACCGTGTTGCCATATTAAGCAAAGATGAGCCAAACGAGGGCTCAACCTGGTATGCCCAGGGTGGAGTAGCCGCCGTACTGGATGAATCCGACACTGTCGACTCGCATATTGAGGACACCCTGCAGGCGGGTGCGGGGCTCTGCCACAAAGATGTTGTTCAGTTTACCGTAGAGCACAGCATTGAAGTCATTCGCTGGCTCGTTGAACTTGGGGTCGAGTTTGATACCGAAGTCAATGCAGAAGGAGATAACAATTTTCATCTGACCCGGGAAGGTGGACACAGTCATCGCCGGATTATCCATGTCGCGGATGCAACCGGCAGGGAGATTGCACTAAAACTGTATGAACAACTCCAGACCTGTGACAATGTCGATTTCTTCAAGCAGTATGTTGCCGTAGACCTCATTACGGAACACAAGGTCGGTCACAAAGGTAATCTGTGCCTGGGTGCTTATGTACTCAATCAGGATTCCAGCCAGGTGGAACTATTCAGGGCTCGATACGTCATACTTGCCACCGGGGGCGCCAGTAAGGTCTATCTGTACACCAGTAATCCGGATACTGCATCAGGCGATGGCATTGCCATGGCCTGGCGTGCGGGATGTCGAGTCGGCAACCTCGAATTCAACCAGTTTCATCCAACCTGTCTGTATCATCCGGAAGCCAGAAATTTTCTTCTTACAGAAGCACTCCGGGGTGAAGGCGCCAAATTGATTTTGCCCGATGGCAGCCGGTTCATGGCCCGGTTTGACAAAAGGGGGGAATTGGCTCCCCGGGACATCGTCGCCCGTGCAATTGATCACGAGATGAAACGACTGGGATGTGATTGTGTGTATCTGGATATCAGTTACAGGGATGCAGATTTCATCACATCACACTTCCCGAATATCTACGCCCGCTGTCTGGAACTCGGTATAGATATCACAAAAGAACCTGCCCCAGTCGTCCCGGCAGCGCACTATACCTGCGGCGGCATAGTCACAGATATGAACGGTCTGACAGACCTGCCCAATCTGTATGCTATCGGTGAAGCGAGTTTTACCGGTCTGCACGGCGCTAACAGAATGGCCAGCAATTCCCTGCTTGAATGTATGGTTTTTGCGAGTGCCGCCGCCAGTCATATACAGCAGCAGGGTAAATCCCTGATGCCGGATGTGGTAATCCCCCCATGGGATGAATCACAAGTGACCAACTCGGATGAAGATGTGGTCATCTCGCACAACTGGGACGAACTGCGTCACTTCATGTGGGACTACGTCGGTATTGTCCGGACCGACAAAAGGCTGCAACGGGCACGCCGGCGGGTACAACTACTGCATCAGGAAGTCACTGAATACTACAGCAACTATCACATCAGCAATGACCTTCTGGAACTGCGCAATCTCATTACCGTTGCAGATTTAATCATCCAGAGCGCAATCAGACGCAAGGAAAGCCGGGGGCTGCATTTTACTCTGGATTATCCCGATCTTGAGCCGGAGGCGGTAGATACGATTCTGATACCACCCGGATACGGATAAGCGCGGGTCGTATGATGTATCCAGTTCAGGCCTAATACCTGGTCCAGTCTCAGGACGAAGAATCATCCCTGAACCCGCGCATTCTGAAAAATACACGTCCCAGTCGATGCTGTTCAGCATCCACTGAATCTGTAAACAACGGCACCGGGTACCTGCGACCTTTCCTGTCAGCATAATTCATAACGATCAGAAAGTTGGTGACGACAACTTCGCCTGTCAGTGTGACGGGTATCTTGTTTCCAGACCTTAGTTGCAGTTGCCACACGGGTTGTCGATAACGGACACCAACCACGGCGTTTGCACTCTTTAACAGGATGAAACGATACATTGTAAAAATGAGTGAAGAAATGACTGCCACAATGCAGGCGCTCTGACCGTACCAGGGGAGTGCCGAGATCGTAATACCCCATAGCGCCGAAACATGCAGCAGGATATTGAGGACAGCGAGCGACCTGGAAACCCGGATATCGAAGTCAAGTACAGACTTGTTGAATTCAGTCATTCTCTGGTTGCACCCGGTGCAATATCATGCACACCAGTGTCCTCAATTCGGGATCATCCGGTTGACCCCGGCGACTGAACCAGATCATCAAATCCGGGTCATCCTGTTCCAGTAATCTTATAAAGGCTTGTTGCAACTCTTGCGGTAATGCTACAAACATTTCATCAAAAAAAGGCACAAGCAGAAGATCCAGTTCCAGCATTCCGCGCCTTGATCGCCATCGCAACCGGTTCAGTTCAATGTCTGAGTACAATCCATGCACCTCAATTTTGTTCTTTTGTTACCTGATATCACCGCATACAGCGACTAAAAAATAATCCGGGCGGCCAGCCTCCCAGTTTACTTGAAGTTATTGAATAAATTGTGATCTATTGAAACACGTCTGTAGAATACTGGTATGAAAAACGTAATCAGACTATCCCAATTCGGATTTCTGGCCGTCAGAGGCAAAGACACCAGGCCATTCATGCAGGGTTATACCACCTGTGATGTGGAAAAGCTGTCGGATACAGGAAATACAGGTGCAATCTGCAACCTGCAAGGCCGCATGATCACCAATTTCAGAATTGCGGAAATAGAAGATGGTTTGCTGTTACGCATGCACCGCAGTCGGGTGCAGGACACCTTGACGTTTCTGTCCAAATACATCGTTTTCTCCAAAGCAGAATTGGTCGATGCCAGCGGACAATGGCAATGTTTTGGCATTATCGGTGACAATGCTCCCCCTGGTCCGGGCCGGATTCAGCAACAGGTCAACAGTGACCGGTTTGAACTCTGGAGTCAGGAGGACATCAGTGAAGCAACGTCGGATGCAGCAGTCTGGCAGGAACTTGATTGCCGGGAAGGACTCGCCTGGGTGCAGGACATTACTGCAAACATTTATCTTCCGCAGATGTTCAATCTGCATAATCTTGGGGGCGTTGATTTCGCAAAAGGCTGCTACCTTGGCCAGGAAATTGTCGCCCGGGCACATTATCGGGGTACTCTGAAGCGCCAACTTCATCACGGTGTGTCACCGGCGGCTATACAGATCGGCGCTGATTTGCTGCGAGAAGATGGCAGGAATATCGGGCAGGTGGTTGCTGCCGCACCTTCCACCGCCACGCAGCAGGATTCCTGGGAAGTTCTGGCAGTCCTGCAAAATCCCGGCGAGAGTCCGGTATCCGTGCAGTCAGGTAATGGACAATCATTGGAATTCTCACCGTTTCAGATTCCCGGACAGCCTCCTATGTATTAATGGCTTTATCGAATGCCGGTCTTGCCGAAATGCGTTCAACGTAGCCTTTCAGGTTCAACATCTCGTCGGTGACACAACCGAGACGATTGCTCATAAAAACGGCATGACCCAACATGACATCAGCGGCCGAGAAATCACCGATCAGATATTCCCTGCCGGTGAGAGCTTCCTCCACAGGAGCCAATGCCTTGGTCAGCAACCGCTGGGCCTGACCGAGTACTGTTGCATCACGGCGGTCCGGTGGCAGTATCAGTGTATGTACGATAATGGTATTGACTGGCGGCATCACCATACCCTCGCAGTAGTGAAACCACTGGAGGTACTCAGGAAAGAACGGTGAATCCACAGCGGGCTTTAGTCCACCGTTCTTGTGGCGTTCAAGAATGTAATCAACGATGGCGCCAGATTCAAAGATTCTGACATCACCGTCGTCCAGAACAGGAACACGACCCAGTGGATGTCGGCTGCGATGTTCGTCTGATTTAAGATCCTTTGGATGAAAATCCATCCGGTTCAATTCATAGGGGAGTTCCAGTTCTTCCAGCAGCCAGAGAATTCGACCGGCACGGGAGTTGGGTGCAAAGTGTAGTTTCATCATTTCAAAGTTCCTCAAAGAGACCAGTTGCGCACATGCTATCATCTTGCACTGATTAATTATTAATCAGGCAGCAATGCCGGCAAGACGCTGGTTAATGATCGCATCTGCCTCGGTCATGATACGATCGATCAGTTCCTTGACCGTAGGCACGTCATAAATAAGTCCGGCCACCATGCCACAGGACCAGGCGCCGGCTTCCATTTCGCCATCTGTCATGACCTTTGGATAGACACCTGAAACTTCTTCGATTATGTCCTCGAATTTCAGCTCGTCGCCGAGTACTTTCTCCTTCTCCAGCAAACTTTCAACTCCTGAATTGGTCAAGACTCTTTCAGTATTTCTGAGCGGACGCATCACAAGCCGTGTATCCAGCTCGCTGGCGGCAACCAGTGCCTTCTTTACATTTTCATGCACCGGTGCTTCCCTGGTTGCGATAAAGCGTGTCCCCATATTCATACCGTCAGCACCCATGGCAAGTGATGCCACCAGGGACCGGGCATCCGCCTGTCCACCGGAGGCGACAAAAGGAATGTCCAGTTCGTCAGCAGCCCGTGGCAGCAACACAAAGTTGGTCACATCATCTTCGCCAGGATGCCCACCACACTCAAAGCCGTCGACAGAAACTGCATCGCAGCCAATCTTCTGAGCCTTCAACGAATGCCTGACCGAGGTGCACTTGTGAATAACCTTGATATCGGCTTCCTTCAGTGCCGGTAACCATTTCTGCGGGTTGTTGCCTGCGGTCTCAACAATCTTTACACCTGAATCAATGATCGTCTGCACCAGACCAGGATAGTCCGGCGGCGTCACGGCAGGCAGGAATGTCAGATTGACACCGAAGGGCTTATCAGTCATCGCCTGGCATCGTGCAATCTCTGCCGCCAGCTTTTCAGGTGTTCTCTGGGTGAGACCGGTGATGATACCCAGGCCTCCGGCATTGGAAACGGCCGCTGCCATTTCGGCCAGACCAACATAATGCATGCCACCCTGGATAATCGGGTGCTGGATACCAAACATCTCTGTAATACGTGTCTTCATCTTGTTTTCTCAATTTTTAGTGTTGGAAATTTCTCGTGTTCCGGAATTAATTAATCTGTACCCAGTCTATCGGGGTCATCCCATGTGCTGACAGAAATTCGTTACTCCGTGAGAAGTGGCGGCAACCGAAGAATCCTCGATGGGCCGATAACGGGGATGGGTGCGACGACTGCAGGACCAGATGTCTGGACTGGTCTATCATGCTGCCTTTCTTCTGTGCATGGCTTCCCCAGAGGAGAAATACGCAAGGCTGAGGTCTGAGGGACAGTACTTCGATAATTCTGTCGGTAAAAGACTCCCACCCTTTGCCTTGGTGTGATCCGGCCCGATATCTTTCTACTGTCAGTACACTGTTGAGCAAAAGCACACCCTGTTCTGCCCATCGGGTCAGACATCCATGGGGAAATTGGTCCGGCACACCGAGATCATCACTGATTTCCCTGAATATGTTTAACAGAGACGGGGGCGGCGAAACACCCTCACGAACTGAAAAACACAAGCCGTGAGCCTGACCGGGACCATGGTAGGGATCCTGTCCGAGAATAACGACCTTGACCCTGTCCAGGGGTGTTGTATTCAGCGCTGCGAAGTACTCTGATCCCCTGGGATAGATGACCTTCCCCCGGGATTTCTCCTCAACCAGAAATGATCGCAGCGATTGCATGTAGGGCTGTTCAAACTCCACCTGCAACTGATCAAGCCAGGACTCGTCGAGTTGAATGGATTTCCCTGCCATCTGTCTTGCCCGATGAACGAAACACAATCAGTGTTTCTGACGCATATGGGGAAACAGTACCACATCTCTTATTGAGGGTGAATCCGTCAACAGCATCACCAAACGGTCTATACCAATCCCTTCACCCGCGGTAGGCGGTAAGCCGAATTCCAGTGCTGTAATGTAATCTTCGTCAAAATACATGGCTTCGTCGTCGCCGGATTCCCGAGCCATTACCTGCTGCCTGAATCTTTCTGACTGGTCCTCCGAGTCATTCAATTCGGAAAAGCCGTTTGCAATCTCCTTGCCCATAATGAACAGTTCAAAACGATCCGTCATCTCGGGTGCAGTATCACTGCGCCGGGCCAGTGGCGATACTTCTGCGGGATACCCTGTAATAAACAGAGGTTGCTCAATTTTCTCCTCCACCAGTGCCTCGAACATGTCCATCAGCAATTTACCTTCACCCTGCCCGGGTTGAATGTCGACACCAGCAGCGCGGGCTGTTTTTTCCATGCCTTGCCGACTCGCCAGATCTGCTGCGGAAATCCGGGGGTTGAACTCCAGAATTGACTCCTTGAGAGTACTCCGTTTAAACGGCTGACTGAAATCAAGAGTCGTTCCCTGGTAATTGAAACGGGTGCTTCCCAGGACGGATTGTGCAAGTTCGCGAAACAGCTCCTCGGTCAAGTCCATCAGGTCTTTGTAGTCCATATATGCCTGGTAGAACTCAAGCATTGTGAATTCCGGACTGTGTCTTGCGGACATACCCTCGTTACGGAAATTCCGGTTAATCTCAAATACCCTTTCGAATCCGCCAACGACCAGACGTTTCAGATTCAGTTCCGGTGCTACCCGTAAATACATATCCTCATCCAATGCGTTGTAGTGCGTAACAAACGGCGCGGCGGTGGCTCCTCCCGGGGTTGATTGCATCATCGGAGTTTCAACTTCCATGTATGACCGCTCAATGAAGTATTGGCGAATAGCATTGATGATTCTGGCACGCCTGATAAAAACGTTTCGGCTGTCCTGATTGACCATGAGATCCAGGTAGCGCTGTCGATAACGGGTTTCCGTATCCGTCAGCCCCTTGTGTTTTTCCGGCAACGGCCGCAAACACTTGGTCAGGAGGTGGATTTTATCCACGCTGACTGACAACTCGCCCTTGTTGGTGCGCATCACGGTACCTGTGGCGCCGATGATGTCTCCAATATCCCAACGTTTGAAATCGTCGTACTCATCTTTGCCGATCGTATCCTGACGAATATAGAGCTGAATCTGTCCGGTCATGTCCTGCAGGGTGATAAAACTGGCCTTGCCCATCAGCCGGCGCAATACAACCCGACCCGTGACAGTGGTCCTGATGTTCTGTTCGTCCAGAAATTCCTTCGTACCGTCACCGTAAGCTTCATGCAGTTCTGCAGACAAGTGCTGCCGGCGAAAATCGTTGGGGAACGCATTGCCTTTCTGACGCAGTTCCGCCAGGTATGCCCTGCGTAATGCGATTATCCGGTTTTCTTCAATATTATTCTTTGACATGGTCGTTTTACATGAGTGTCGGGTTACAGTCCCTGCTTGAGGCTTGCTTCAATAAACAGGTCAAGATCCCCATCGAGTACTGACTGGGTATCCGAAGTCTCCGTGTTGGTTCGCAAATCCTTGATTCTCCCACTGTCAAGGACATAGGATCTTATCTGACTGCCCCAGCTGATGTCGGATTTGTTTTCTTCTATTTCCTTCATTTCAGCACGGCGCTTCATATCCTCTTCTTCATACAGTCTCGCCTTCAGTTGTTTGATCGCCTGATCCTTGTTCTGATGCTGTGAGCGCTGATTCTGACACTGCACGACAATTCCGGTAGGAATATGTGTCAAACGGATTGCAGAGTCGGTTTTATTGACGTGCTGACCTCCGGCGCCACTGGCACGATAAGTATCAATGCGAACCTGGGACATATCCAGTTCTACTTCCATATCATCGTCCAGTTCCGGGGATATGAAAACTGATGCGAATGATGTGTGGCGTCGATTCCCGGAATCAAATGGCGACTTGCGCACCAGTCGGTGTACTCCGGTTTCCGTCCGCAACCAGCCAAAGGCATATTCACCTTTAAAATGAATTGTTGCACCCTTGATTCCGGCAACGTCACCCATCGATTCCTCCATGATCTCGGTGACAAACCCGTGACTCTCACCCCAGCGCAGATACATGCGCAGCAACATCTCTGCCCAGTCCTGAGCCTCCGTGCCACCGGAACCTGACTGAATATCCATATACGCATTGCGGGAGTCCATTTCACCCGAGAACATGCGCTGGAATTCCAGGGTTGCCAGTCTTTTACCCAGAACTTCAAGGTCAGCGGTTGCTTCCGCCAGAAGCGCTGTGTCTTCTTCCTCTCCCGCGAGTTCGACGAGATCCTGAATATCGTTCAATCCTGAGTCCAGAGATTCAATGACGAGGACGATTGACTCAAGGGAAGACCTTTCTTTGCCTAACCTCCGTGCATTTTCCAGATTATCCCATACCCGCGCATCGGCAAGTTCAAGATCGACCTCCGTCAGACGTTCTTTCTTGTTGGCATAGTCAAAGATACCCTCTGAGAATGTCCGTGCGTTCCATGCAATCCCTGACTTTGGTTATCAGTGGGTTGATCTCCAACATTGGTCTGACTCCTGGAAAATGAGCGGCATTCTACTACACATCAGAGGCGAGATAACAGCCGGTTTAATACCCATCATGGTGACGATGCAATGGAGGTTGTCCGAGTCAAGGCGAGTTCAGGTCCGTAGACTCCACAATCAGTTGCACTGATTCCATACCTCGATAGCGATTGATATCAAGTCGGTAGGCAAGGCGCAGTTTCCGTTTATCCAGAAGCGTCGGATGGTTGAAGGCAATGGCTTCGACTGTCTTCTGACCCTTCTCTGGAAGCAGCTTCATTTTCAGATGAAGAGAACCCACGATTCGTTGTTCAACCACTTCGAATACACCGTCAAAGACCGGTTCCGGAAATCCCTGCCCCCAGGGCGCTGCCTCAATCACCGTTTTCACCAGATCAAGATCCAGTTCCTCCCCGATTTCACCATCGCTGACCAGGACATTATCCAGATCCTCTTCTGACAGCCATCGCTTTACTTCAAGGTCGAATTCATCAGTAAAATGATCCAGGTCAGCGCTGTTGAGACTGAGCCCCGCTGCCATGGCATGGCCACCGAATTTCTTCAATAAACCCGGATTCCGGGTTGCGATGGCATCCAGGGAGTCCCGGATATGCAATCCCTGAATGGACCTTGCGGAACCCTTGAGTTCACCTTCTGACGCATCTGCAAAGGCAATGACGGGTCGATGTATTTTGTCCTTGATACGGGAGGCAATAATTCCAACGATTCCTTCATGCCACTGCTGATGATACAGACAAACGCCGACTCGACCTGGATCAACTTCCGTATCCAGTGCCGATTCTGCCTGCTCTTTCATCTTGAGTTCGATCTGCTTACGTTCCTGATTGATCGCAGCAAGCTCCACCGCAAGTTTTTCAGACCTCCGGGCGCCAGCCATCAAACATTCAATACCGATGGACATATCCTGCAGACGACCTGCCGCATTGAGCCGCGGTCCAACACCAAAAGCCAGATCCCTGGTTGTCGCAGTACGATGATCTGTCCCTGAACTTTTCAGCAAGGCGATGATGCCGGGCCGGGCGCGACCGGCACGAATCCGACGAATGCCCTCGTTGACCAGTATCCGGTTATTTTTATCCAGTGGCACCACATCCGCGATGGTGCCGACTGCAACAAGATCAAGATAATCGGCCAGCCTTGGCGCCCTGATAGCGGCCATGGCAAACCAGTTAGCCTTCCGTAAATGCTGGCGCAACGCTGACAACAGATAGAACGCAACACCAACTCCAGCCAGTGCCTTACTGGCAAATTGACATCCGGGCTGGTTGGGATTGACGATGGCATCCGCTTCCGGCAATTTCTCACCTGCAAGATGGTGGTCCGTAATCAGTACCTTGATACCCAGTTGCCGGGCGAACCTGACGCCTTCAATACTGGAAATACCATTATCCACCGTCACGATCAGCTCCGGCTTGAACTGCCGTGAGACTTCGACAATTTCCGGCGTCAAACCATAGCCGTATTCAAAACGATTGGGGACAAGATAATCGACTCTCTGCGCTCCCATAGCCTTCAGCACGAGAACCATCAGCGCGGAACTGGTCGCCCCGTCAGCATCAAAGTCACCGATTATCAGTATCTGCTGATGTTGCTGAACGGCATCGGCCAGGAGTTGAGCCGCCTCGTTCAGACCACGCATGGCATCCGGTGTAATCAGACCGCGCAGCTCATAATTCAATTCATGGGCATTCGTGACACCGCGACCTGCATAAAGCCGATTCAACATAGGGACACCGCAAAAATCTGTATCCGGATCTGCTTTTCGTCGACTCAGCGTCTGTGCCATCTAATCACAGATCCGCAATTCTGATCCTGGCTACTTCAGCCATGGATTCCTCCAGCGAAGACAATTCCCGGATGGCGGCATTCAAGGATTTTTCCAACACCTCATTGGTAATGATGACTACATGCGCATCTTCACCGTGAGTCTCTTTTTGCATCAACGCTTCTATACTGATGCCGTGCTGACTGAGGATGGTAGAGATCTTGGCCATCACCCCTGCCTTGTCCGCGACAACCATCCGCAGGTAGGCACTGCCGGTCACTTCTTCAATGTTGAGGACCGGTTTGGATTGTATTGCTTCCGGCAGGAATCCCAGGTTTGCAACATTGTGAATTCCATCGCTGCGTATGATATCGATGACATCAGCAATCACGGCCGATGCCGTTGGCCCGGAACCGGCGCCAGCGCCGTAATACATCGTAGGACCCGCCTGGTCTGAGCCTGCCATTACCGCATTCATGACACCGTTGACCCTGGCCAGCATTTGATCCTGAGGAACCAGGCAGGGATGTACCCTCAACTCAACGGCATCTCCGACACGGCGGGTGATACCCAGATGCCGGATGGCATAACCCAGTTCCCCGGCATAACTGATATCCCCAGCAGTAATGGCGGATATGCCTTCAGTATAGATATCATCAAAACGCAGGGGTACTCCAAAGGCAATCGACGACAGGATGGTCAACTTGTGGGCCGCATCAATGCCCTCAACGTCAAAGGTTGGGTCAGCTTCTGCATATCCCAGATTCTGGGCTTCTTTCAGTACGTCGGCAAAGTCCAGGTTACTTCCCGGCCGGGCCATCTCCGTCAGAATATAGTTGGATGTCCCGTTGATGATACCTGCTATCCATTCAATTCTGTTCGCCGCGAGCCCTTCGCGTACGGCCTTCACAACAGGAATACCGCCGGCAATAGCTGCTTCATATCTTAACTGAACACCCATGCCCGCGGCCGCACTGAAAATCTCCGAGCCGTGCTCCGCAATCAGCGCCTTGTTGGCGGTAACCACATGTTTGCCATTGCGGACTGCTGCAAGAACAAGCTTGAGCGCATCGTCTGTTCCGCCAATGAGTTCAAGGACGATGTCCACTTCCGGGTTATTGACGACCTCAAAGATATCACGGGTAACATTCGTCGCAGAAAGGTCGCAGTCCGGATGGTCGCGTCTGCAACCCACCTGGACAACACGGATTTCGACAGCGGTCCGCCGATAAATCTCATCTCTGTTACCTGCTAACAGGTTGAATGCGCCCGAACCAACAGTACCCAGACCACAGATGCCAATTTGCATTAACCGCTCCTTACTCACTCTTCCACTGCTGATTACGAACCCTGACATGCACCTGCATTTCTGAACATTCGCCTTATTCCCCTGATGGCCTGACGGGTTCTGTGTTCATTTTCAATCAGTGCAAAACGTACATGGTCGTCCCCGTATTGTCCAAATCCAATCCCCGGCGAAACAGCAACCCTGGCTTCCTGCAGCAATTTTTTACTGAAATCCAGAGATCCCAATTGCTCGAAGGGCGGTGGTATCCTGGCCCACACGAACATGGTCGCCTTGGGTGGAGTAACGTTCCAGCCAAAAGAATTCAACCCTTCGCACAAGACATCGCGCCGCTTTTTGTAAGTTTGCCTGATTTCCTCAACACAGGACTGATCTCCCTCCAGAGCCGCTATGGCAGCAACCTGAATCGGTGTAAACAAACCATAGTCAAGATAGGATTTGATGCGTCCAAGGGCGCCCACCAATGTTGTATTACCTACACAGAAACCAACCCGCCAACCTGGCATGTTGTAGCTTTTGGACAGGGTAAAGAATTCCACGGCGATATCCCTGGCGCCGGGCGCCTGCAGTATCGAGGGGACTTTATAGCCGTCATACACCAGGTCTGCATACGCGAGATCCTGGATAACCCATATGCCATGCTCTCTGGCCATGTTAACGACCTTTTCAAAGAATGACAGCTCAACACACTGGGTCGTTGGATTTCCCGGGAAGTTGATCACCAGCACTTTGGGTTTGGGCCAACTGTTGCGAATGGCGGATTGTAGCTCCAAGAAGAAGTCGGTATCGGGTGTAAGGGGGACATGCCGAACATCGGCATCGGCAATGACGAAGCCATAGGGATGAATGGGATATGACGGATTGGGCACCAGAACGGCATCGCCTGGAGAGAGTATCGCCATGGCCAGATGCGCAATACCTTCCTTGGAACCAAGTGTCACAATGGCTTCAGTATCCGGATCAAGGTCCACATCGAACCTTTGTTTATACCAGTTGCAGATGGCAAGGCGTAACCGGGGAATTCCCTTCGACTGGGAATACCGGTGAGTATCACCTCGTTGAACTGTTTCTGTCAGTTTATCAACGATGTGCCTGGGCGTTGGTCGATCCGGATTGCCCATACCAAAATCGACTATGTCCTCACCCCTTGCCCGAGCCTCACGTTTCAGACTATCCGTGATACTGAAGATATAAGGGGGAAGCCGCTTTATCCGGGGAAATTCATCATCCATTTTCTTCTCAGTGCATTGGGAAGCAACATCCAGGAGGCTGTGTGACTACTGTGGGATCTCGGTTAAATAGTCCAATTCCAGCGTACTCGACAACTGTGCCGCAGTCTTGTAACCCGTGGATATTCTTCCGTCATCAAACAGTATGGTTGGCGTTGCGTTAATACCCATCTCTTTGCCCAGTGTATATTGAAAATCAATGGGGTTAATGCAGGTTTTATCTGCTATCTGTTGATTTGCCTTGGCTTTGGTCAGAGCAAGTCCAGGATCATCAGCGCACCATGTGGAAACCATTTTTTTGTAACCTGACGAGTGCGGTTCATCAATACCCTGCCTGGGGAAGGCGAGATAACGCACAGCTATGCCCATTTTGTTCATCTCCAATACTTCCTGGTGGAACATACGGCAATAGTAACAATCCACATCAGTAAATACGGTAACGGAGGCCTTGACTTCATCCACTGGTGGAGAAAAGACAATCATATTGGATTCATCCAGACTGTCCATGAGAATTCTACGCCTGAGAAGACGATCTGTTTCTGTCTGATTTACCAAATCATTTCCCTGGATCCTGTACATGTCGCCATAGATGAAATAAGTGCCGTCTTCAAATGCATGCAACACCGAGCCATCCCGCAGTGTTACCGAGAATAACCCGTCAACAGGACCCATCTCTATTGACTGAATCTCCAGCTCGGGGATTGCCTGAAGCAATTTGCCACGTAACACCTGATGGGTTTCTTCCGCCTGCACATTGAGTATCATGCCTGCAAGCAGGAGAGTGAGTAAGTACTTCATCTGTTATTCCTGTGAAATAAACTGGTTTTGTCTTGAAATCAGCCTGTTCATCATAACTTGGAATCTTGACTGAATCCCGACAAATAGTGTGACCACGCGACCACGCGTATCTTATCCTGTTCTTGTCAGGAAACAAACACCGAGCCTGCTATATTCTACACAAGTTATTGATTTTTAATGAAACACTACAGAATCAAATACATACAGCATCCGACAAACACCAGATGGCTTTGGGGTGTTCGTTTGCGTAAGCCTAATGTCGGAGCGCCGAGTTGGAGGAGCATGACTACAGGCATCAAGTAAACTGACCCCGATTACCCCCGGGGATGATGCTGCTGATGCAACTCCTTCATTCGATGTTGGGCAATATGCGTATAAATCTGCGTGGTGGACAGGTCACTATGACCCAGAAGCAGTTGAACAACGCGTAAATCAGCCCCGTGATTCAGAAGATGGGTGGCAAACGCGTGCCGTAAAGTGTGGGGAGACAATTTCTTGCGGATACCAGCGTGTTTTGCATGTGCCTTGATTCGATACCAGAAAGCCTGCCGGGACATCGCACAGGCGCGGTTGCTGGGAAAAACAATGTCCTGGTTAAGGTTTTGTTTAAGCAATTCATTACGGGTTTCCGACAGGTAGGAAGACACCCAGTCGATGGCTTCTTCTCCCATGGGGACCAGACGCTCCTTTGACCCCTTGCCAACAACCCGGACCACACCCTGCCTGAGGTTGATTTCATGAAGTTTCAGATTCACCAGTTCGCTGACGCGTAAACCACAGGCATACAATACCTCCAGCATGGTCCTGTCACGAACTCCAATAAGAGAATCAAGGTCAGGCGCAGCCAGCAGTTTTTCGACATCGGATTCCGTCAGGCTGTCCGGCAGGGGTCTACCGAGTTTTGGATTTTCCACACGCAGGGTCGGGTCTTCGCTAATACGATTTTCCTGCAGGAGGTAGTGGAAAAAGCCACGCAGACAGGAAAGAGATCGAGCAGTGGACCGGGCTTGAATACCCAGGGACATTCGATCAGAAAGATATTGAAGAACATGCGACCGACGGGTATCAGTTATGATTGTGTTTTGATCGTGCAGCCAGACTTCAAAGGACTGAAGATCATATCGATAGGAGTTCAGAGTATTCTGGCTGAGCCCCTTTTGCAGCCAGAGACTGTCCAGAAAACTGTCGATAAGCGACTGTTCAGAGACAGGGACCGACATTGATTATGCATCCAGGTAGTGTGCAGACTACTTGTTGAGTTTTTCCCTGATCCGGGCGGAACGGCCACTGCGCTCGCGCAGATAGTAGAGCTTGGCTTTTCTGACATCACCGCGCCGCCGAACCGTAATGCTCTCAATCAGAGGACTATGCGTCTGGAATGTCCGCTCGACTCCAACACCGTGCGACATCTTGCGAACAGTAAATGCAGAATTCAATCCACGTGAGCGTTTACCAATGACGATTCCCTCGAAAGCCTGTAAACGTTGGCGATTACCTTCACGAACTCTGACCTGAACCACCACAGTATCCCCTGGACTGAACTGTGGCAGATCATGTTTTATCTGCGCATCTTCTATTTGCTGTATCACTTTGTTTTTACGCATTGTTCTGTCCTCTGGTTTGTTTCTGTCCATAATCAAATACAGACAAGTACCCGTTAATCTTTCTCTCTGAGGTATTCCTGTAAAAGTTGCTTTGCCTCATCATCCAACACTTGCCGGGCGAGCAAATCCGGTCGTCGTTCCCATGTTCTGCCTAAAGCCTGTTTTACTCTCCAGCGTGCGATAGCAGCGTGATCACCACTTAGCAGAACTGCCGGCACCCGACTTTGTTCGCTACCTTCATCTTCACCTTCCAATCTTTCCGGGCGGGTATATTGCGGATAATCCAGCAACCCATCATAGAATGAATCTCTGATAACCGATTCATCATCTCCGACCACACCCGGAAGCAATCTTGCCAATCCATCGATCAACACCATTGCCGCCAGTTCTCCTCCACTGAGAACATAGTCCCCGATGGATAATTCCAAATCGACTTCCTGTTCGATCAAGCGTTCATCAATCCCTTCGTAGCGGCCAGACAGCAGAATCATGGCGGAATCCGTCGACAGTGATCCAAGTGTCTCTTGACTCAGCGGCATTCCCTGGGGTGTCAGGTATATAACCCTTGCCGGCCCGGTACTCTTCCTGGCGTCCTGAATCGCTTTCTGTACAGGACGTACCTTCATCAACATACCGGGGCCGCCGCCATATGGCTTGTCATCAACTGTCTGGCGCCGGTCTGTCGTATAGTCTCGAGGATTAAAAAAATCCAGTTCTATCAATCCGTTCGAAACCGCCCGACCGGTAATCCCAAAATCCGACACCGCCCGGAACATTTCAGGAAACAGCGAAACGATACCGATTCGCACAGGATCAGTAGACCGCCTGCCAGTCTACAACGATCTTCAAACTTCCCAGGTCCACCTCCCTGACAACCTTGTCTTCAACGAATGGAATGAGACGTGTCCTGTCATCCAGACTGTCTGCCATCGGTTCAACGACCAACACATCGTTGGCGCCGGTTCCAATCAGGTGATCAACCTTGCCAAAGACTTCTCCTGAAGTATTGACGACTTCCAGTCCCTGCAGTTCATGCCAGTAGTATTCTCCTTTTTCCAACTCAGGGAATTGTTCCCGCTCAACCAGTATTTCTGTACCGATCAATGCTTCGGCCTGGTCGCGATTATCCATCCCTGTCAGCAGAGCAACAATTCCCCTGCCATGCTTTCTTCCCTTTTCTACCTTTATTTCTCTAAATCCGGAACCATTCTTCCCAGGTGAAGGTCCGCCAAGAATCCACGGTGAGTATTCCAGAATCTGTTCAATCGGGTCGGTACAGGAAAATATCCTGACCCATCCTTTCATCCCATAGGCTGCACTGATATGACCCAGCGGTACTCTATTTCCGATGTTTTCCGACATTGTTTTGATTTTTTTCCAACTCTCTATTCAACATCTCCAATCAATCACCTCAACAATGACTTAAATCAGGTGCATTTAAACTTTTGTGGCTTACCGAAAATTATGCGACTTCCTGATCAGTATCTGTCGTTTGTATTGCAGCAGACGCTTTGCGAAAATCTCCCACCAGCTTTTTGACCCGATCAGACATCCGGGCTCCCTGACGAACCCAGTAATCGACACGTTCCAGGTCAACTCGTAAAGTTTCTTCCTGTCCCCGTGCGACCGGATTGAAAAAACCGACACGTTCAATGAATCTTCCATCACGAGGCTGCCGGCGATCAGCAACTGTAAGATGATAGAAAGGTCGCTTTTTACTGCCACCTCTGGATAAGCGAATGATAACCATCTGGTTGATATCCTCAGTAAGTATATTGTCAGCCTGTAGCGGAATTGGAAATAGAGGGCTGGCCTATTAAAAGGCGCGCTATTTTAAGGTAAAGTAACAGACCTTTCAAACCGTTTATTAATGAATTGTAGAGAACAAGTTATCTGTCCGGTTTTACAGGAACTGATTAACCTGCCTGAATCAGGGTTGGCAGGAACATATCTCGTTCTTGCAAAACAGCACTGTTTCACAGGGAGTCTGTGCGAGAGCAGTTAAAGCCCGACCATATTGATCCGCGAAGAACTTACCCTCTTTGGTTTCTGACAGCTTAACGACAATCTCATCCAGCGATTTACGCGATGCGGCTTCGTTCACACCTGTTAGCAGGTCAACAACGTATAACCAACCCTCAGCGAATCTGGCCTGGTCGACATCTTCCTTCTTCGCCAGAGTGAGAAATTGCTGGAAAGTCTGTCTTGCTACAGCATGATTGCCTGCGGCCAGTTCGTGAGCTCCCAGCATCCAGAGACCATTGCCCATTTTCTTTCCGGGGGACTTTAGCTGTTGATGTATTTCGACGTTTCTTCTGGCTGCATTCAGGCCTGCCTTTCGATTTTCCGGGGTCAGTGTAATCGGCTGTTTGCCACCACCCCAGCCCGGCCAGGTGAACGAGGCGAGGTTGTAGTGAATCGCACGTATACGTGATGTGATGTTTTCTTTTGTTTTCTCATCGGCGGATTCAAGCTGAAGGTTGCCCCAGTCGATCGCGTGCTCTGACAGTGAAACCACACTGTCAATATCAAATCGATTCCAATACAGGTAACGGATGACGTCATTGTAAATAATCATTGCCTTTTCTGGTGCAGTATCAGCGAACCTGGCATCAAGCGCGGCAGTTCCACCATTGTCGTACCGCGCAACCTCGTCTGCAACGATCTGTCTGAAGGCTGCGGGGTCTTCGTCGGCCAAACCCTGCGTCGTTTGTAGTAGCGTCGTGGTTACAACGCATTTGAGCAAGAAGGCAATGAACCGGTATCCCATTCTGCTGGTCCTGTATCTATCCACTTGAGCACAGTGTAATGATTTCGTGGATTATGGAGAACATCAGCAGAACCGTTTATTAATGAAAATTAATTCCTCGGGAATCTCCCGGGAGCCTGCATCATACCACCCATACCACGCATCATCTTCGCCATACCTCCCTTGCTGGACATTTTCCGCATCATTTTCTGCATCTGTTTGTGCTGCTTCAGAAGACGATTCACATCCTGGATCCGGGTTCCGGACCCCAATGAAACCCGTCTTTTTCTTGATCCGTTAATACTGTCGGGCCGACGGCGTTCGCCCGGCGTCATGGAATTGATGATCGCTTCCATCTGTACGAATTGCTTTTCATTGAAATTTCCCTGAAGTGCATTTGGCATGTTGCCAAGGCCGGGCAATTTATCGACCATACCGGCTAAACCACCCATACTGTTCATCTGCTGGATCTGGTCCCTGAAGTCTTCCAGATCAAAGCGTTTCCCTCTCTTGAGTTTGCCGGCAAACTTTTTCGCCTTCTTCCTGTCGATCTTCTGCTCTGCTTCCTCTATCAGGGAAAGCATGTCACCCATTCCCAGAATGCGTCCTGCAATCCGATCCGGATAAAAGGCATCCAGCGCGTCAATGGTTTCACCAACTGCCATGAATTTGATGGGTTTCCCGGTAACGGCGCGTACCGAGAGTGCGGCGCCACCCCGGGCATCTCCATCAGCCTTGGTCAGGATGACACCGGAAATCGGTAAGATTGCATTAAAGGCCTGTGCCGTATTGGCGGCATCCTGACCTGTCATGGCATCCACCACAAACAACGTTTCAACCGGTTTGACTGACTGATGGAGTTCCCTGATCTCTTCCATCATCTCGCCATCCACGTGCAGTCTGCCGGCGGTGTCTATAATAAGCACATCCATGAACTGCTTGCGTGCATAATCAACTGCCGTTTTGGCTATATCCAGAGGTTTCTGGTCCGGTGAACTGTGAAAAAATGAGACATCAGCATCTATTGACAGCTTATGCAACTGATCAATCGCCGCGGGCCGATAGATGTCCGTACTGACCAGCATGACTTTTTTCTTCTCACGGTGTTTCAGCCAACGGGCGAGTTTCGCCGCAGAAGTTGTCTTGCCTGACCCCTGCAACCCAGCCAGCAACACTACCGCTGGAGGTTGAACGTTGAGTTTGAGAGAATCTGAATGTTCACCCATCAAGCGAGTTAATTCTTCATTCAGGATTTTGACGAATATCTGTCCGGGAGACAGGCTGGCAGTCACCTCCTGACCCAATGCACGAACCCGTACCTGATCGAGAAAATCCTTGACTACAGGTAATGCAACATCTGCCTCCAGCAAAGCCATGCGGGCTTCACGCAGGGTATCCTGGATGTTATCTTCGGTCAGTCTGGCCTTACCGGTAACACGCGCCAGAGTGGCGCCCAGTCGTTCTGTCAACGTATCAAACATTTTTCCCTGCCTGTAATACAGTGCCGGGAATTATAACAGGAACAACTTTCCCTGCCTGTAATTCAGTGCCGGGAATTATACCAGGAACAAGAATGCAGCCGAACAAGACGCCACGAACAAATCTGTGTCAGAATATCGACATGACATCAGTGGACATATATCGATGAATCCGGTCATACCCGGGATTCTTGCCGCCGCGCTTTACCTTGTAGGCGCAGTTGTGCAGTTCCTGTCAGACAATACCAGGAAACAGGCTGTCAAGATTATCAGTCTTGCCGCCATTGCATTACATGGAACCACCGGTTTTCTGTTATTCCATACGGATGCGGGATTCAATCTGGGTTTATACCACATGCTTTCACTTTCGATGCTGGCGGTGACGACCATTGTGTTG
>JAPOOX010000323.1 GCA_026713185.1 Gammaproteobacteria bacterium | reverse complement strand
GACGCCGCGAGTATGGAAGACGCAGTTTGCAGATCAACCACTACGTTCTGACCTCTACCGCGCCCACGATCCACCCCCTACATAAAGGGTCATTGCAAGAACGGTCTGGTTTGACCGCTTACGTTTCATTAAGCCCCAGTCAACCAGTATCAAGACATTCACCTTGGCAAGGCTGGCCAGTAGCTTTGGGTACCGACTGTCACCCTAAGCCACCATCAGCTCGCGCAGCAACCGGGCAAGCATGATGTATTGGGCGGTGTAGCCTTCGCGACAGGCTTTATGGTCAAGGGCGCAGGCCACATGCGGTGTGCCGATTTGTGGCATATGGCGACAACGCTCTATATTGCTCCCGACCCAGGTAAATGTTCTTTGTGACGCTCGACAAGAGGCAGCATGAGACAGCATCGATATTGGGTTTTCGGAACTGACCCGAATCGCTCGTTAATCTCTAGCCGAGGGCGTCGGTCAGTTCGCCACGCACATTGGCAAGCGTGGCGCGCAAAGTAAGCGATCAATCTAGACCGTTATATCCTCCACCGTTGATCTGTGGTCCCCTGTTCTTCTTTATTGGATTGCTTAACAGGAGAACCCATGAGTTTAACAGGAAGTCGAACGCCGTTTCGAGGCGATGTGCATGCATTATCTGATTGAACCAGTGGCTTGTTCTCCCGGTGCAGGTTGGGAGAAGGGCCAGGTTGAGAACCAGGTCAACAACACCCGCGAGCGGGTTTTTGTACCCCGGCTGCATGCGGACTCGTTAGACGATCTGAACCAACATCTGCAGGCGTGCTGTCTGGCAGAAGCTAATCGTCTGCGGCAGCCTGATGACCCTAGCCAAACGGTGTATGAGGTCTTTCAGCGCGAGCGCGCCGTGTTGATCCCGTACGCCGGGCCGTTTGACGGCTATCCCGCCACGGTAGCCAGCGTGTCAAAGACCTGTCTGGTCCGGTTTGACCTTAATCAATACAGCGTCCAGGCATCAGCTGCCGGTAAGGCCGTGGAAGTGCAAGCGTATGCAGACCATTTGGTGATGCGTTTGGAGGGCAAGATCGTCGCCCGGCATCGGCGTAACTTTGGTCGCGATGAGGTGATTTATGATCCCTGGCACTATCTGCCCGTACTGCAACGCAAACCCGGCGCCTTACGCAATGGCGCTCCGTTTCGCGATTGGGACTTGCCCGATAGTTTGCGGCAGGTACGCAACCATTTTGAGGGTCTTGATGACGGTGACCGGCAAATGGTCAAGGTACTCAATGCGGTATTGACTGATTCACTGACGGTTGTGACCAGCGCTTGCGAGACCGCAATGTCTGCCGGGACGATCAGCGCCGACATCATTCTGAACCTGGTGTCCCGTGACCAGGAACCGGAAACAGCCGAACCTATCAAAACGCCGGCAGCGCTCAAGCTTAAGCAGCCGCCACAGGCGGATTGTCAGCGTTACGATGCATTACGCCAGGAGGTCCCCCATGCCACGGCATGAAGTGATTGAACTGATGACCACCTTGAAGCTTGCTGGCATGCGGCTTAACTACGATGAGATCGTAACTGCCGGGCGGCGTCGTAAACGCGACTTTGAAGCCATCCTGTGCGATTTGCTGGCGGTGGAGATCGCTGATAAGAAGGCACGCTCGATTCGTTATCAGGAGAAGCGACAGCTTCGCAGTCTTAGAGATGACGATTGCCAAAATGCCGGTAGTCAAAGAGCTGTCTGCGTTTGATCATGCAGCCAGCTGTGTGAACGAGACGATGATTGCAGAGCTCGCCGATGGTGCTTTCCTGGAGCAACGGCGCAATGTCGTGCTTATCGGTGGCACCGGTACCGGCAAGTCACATCTGGCGATGGGTATTAGCCGACAATGTATCCGGCAGGGTAAGAGGGTACGGTTCTTCAATGTGGTTGATCTGGTCAATCAGTTGGATCGCGAAAGTAAACTCGAACAACACGATCGTTTAGCGAACCGCCTTTGTCGTGTCGATCTGGTGGTTCTTGATGAACTTGGCTATCTGCCATTAGCCATTACCGGCGGTCAACGTCTGTTCCATTTGATCAGCCAATTGTATGAACAAACGTCAATTATGATCACCACGAATCTGGATTTTGGTGAGTGGCCGCAAGTGTTCGGGGATGCCAAAATGACTACTGCATTACTGGATCGGTTGACACACCATTGCGACATTATTGAGACAGGCAACGAAAGTTGGCGCTTCAAGCATCGCGATCAAAGAGATCCAACGCCATAAAACACACACCAGAAATCGCCTCAAAGAGCATTTGTTGGCATATCTAACAGAATAACCAAGTTGATGCCGATGGTGAATTAGGAAGTGCCTTTCAACTTGCTTGAATATTCAAACCTCGGGGCTTGGGGGATGTCATCAGCATCGAGCTGATGAAATCCCGCACTACCGTGCAGCCAGTCAAAATTTAAACAAAAAGTACAGGTTTTAGGTGGGTCAATTTTGGACGCCGATAGTGGGTCAATATTGGACGCCTATTTACAGCGTGCGAACCTCAAGGACGCCAAGGAGTTGGGCATCGAGCATGTGGTATTCCACAAGAAGCGCGGTATGAAGGTTGCGGATATGACGCCCTCGTCATGGCTGTACGGTCGGCTTAAGCGTTTCCGCGCGGGCATTGAGGCGGGTATCTCTTACTTGAAACGGTGTTTCGGGCTGGGCCGCTGTCTCTGGTGAGGCTTGCCACACTTCACGGCTTATGTCCACTCGGCAGTATTCACGCACAACCTGATGCGTCTGGCCCGATTACGTCCCAAGCCGGGCTGAGGCCCACTGTCTACCATCGCTAGCGACCGGATCGAGGAACCGGTGCTTACCTGTGCCCGTCTGCCTGAGAATAGCGATTCGTTCGACGAAACGAGGCCTCTGGGACGTAAATACGGCAAGATCGGTGAAGCAGAATCGTCTTTTTTGCTTGGCGAAGCGATTTTTAAAATAGTTTGCAGTCGTTTTGCTTGGTCTACTGTCCTTAAATCCCGCATTAACGGACAGGAACTAATTACAATTTTCGCATCACAGTGCGGTAGCAAATCTGTAGATATCACCAATGGTGGCGTAATAAACATGAGGCAGCACCGAAGGATTTAGTGCGTCAAAACCGTGACCCGTACCATTTACGGTGCGGCTAAATGTTGTAACCCCAGCGGCCATCAGTTTACGGGCAAAGATGAGACCCTCATCTCGAAGGGGATCAAGTTCGTTAACAGACACTACATGTGGTGGGAGGCCAGTAATATCCTCTGGAGTCGCGTGATAGGGCCACGCTAATGGGTTCCGCGCGTTTTCATCGCCAGGATCATAGGCAATAGCACACAAGGTGTTCAATTCCTCGGTCATCATATAGCCAGCGTTTTCACGCCAAGAAACCAGCTCGGGCAGCGGGGGATTAGATTTACCGGCTATAAATGGACACATTGCATAGACCCCAGCAATTTCGTCAATCCAGTTTTCCTTGAGCGCCTTCAGCGCGGTAGCCAGACATAGATTGCCACCTCCAGATTCACCGGACACAATTAGATGAGAAATACCTAGCACGTCCCGATTCTGGTATACCCATCGTGTAGCGCTAGCGCAGTCGTTAAGGCCTGCAGGAAATGGATGGTTGCCAAGTTTTCCTGCTGCATTGCGGAACTCTACGCCCACCACTACCATTCCCATGGAGGCTAGTTCGTCTCGCCATCGGACAAAGGGGGCGTCCTCAGCGGTAAAAAACGTCATACCCCCTCCGTGGAAATGAACCACGCAAGGTAACCTTCCTTCATGCTTTATTGGCTCTACAATATGAAGGGCGATCGAATTACCATCGAAGCCCTCAATAACCTCCAATCGTCGTGATAAGCCTTGAACAGCAGTAAGATTAGCAGTGTCCTCATCCAGAGCTAATCCTTGTTCTTCAAAGGCCGAAAACAAATCTAATATTTCTGAAATGGGTGCTTCTGGACCAATCGGTGGAGGCAACTCTGCAGTTAGCTCCATGCCCTCAAAAAAAGGGCGCGCATTGGGATCAAGCCGCGGGTCACTAGCTATGGTGAGCGCAGGGTTACCGAGCCGCCCCGGAAGGAAGACGTTTGTTTTATTCATGGCAATAACCTGTTTACGACCTAATTCCAGACTATACACTGCAAGCCCTATAAGCCAAGTGGGTATACCGGTCAAAATGAACATTCATTCTGGTAATAAATGAACGCTCGTTTCTCTGATGCAT
>JAPOOX010000319.1 GCA_026713185.1 Gammaproteobacteria bacterium | reverse complement strand
CCGGCATCGGCAGCATCACAACACCTGGAGCGTTGCTCGCGACAGATTGTACCGCTGTGCTTTCGTCACTTTCAAAGTGTTTAATCCGACAGCCTCCTTGCCCAGGGTGCGTGCGTCTACAATGAAGATCTTGAACAACATCTTTCCCGGTGTTGCTGATTTGAATATCCAGAAAAGAACAAAAACGGTCCCTATGAATAATATTTCCACAGTCCACTGCAGTGACAGCTTTTTGAGAAGCAAAAACACCTCAGCCTGATTCTCAAGGTCGTAGTCGGCAACCTGCGTTTCGCCGATGAACAAGGTAACAACTGGTATGAGGATGATGGCCACTACGATGCTGTCGATCAGAAATGCCAAAAAACGTAGCCAGAATCCAATGTATTCAACTTCAGAAGCCTCCATTTCATTCCTTGCCCAGTTTGTTGAGCAGCATGGATTTTGCCTCGTTTATTCTTGCAGCGAGATAGGTGGACCCGCCATGATCCGGATGCAATTTCTGCATCAATCGGCGGTGAGCCTGAATCACATCGTCCCTGGATGCGTCTGTGTTCAGACCCAGGATTTCATATGCCTGACGTTCACTCATGGAATCATCAGCAAACGGTGGGGATTCCCTGGGGGAATCAACATGGTCACGCCAGTCCTTGTGTTCCCGGTCCAGAAAGGCTTCCATGACATGGAGGCTATCTGCATCGACCCGGCATTCTTCCAGTAGCTCCAACAATTCTTCAAGTTCCATCATACTCAACTTTGAACCTGAAAATTTCCCGGCAAGGACCTCGCCATCCATCATGCCGGAGTCATGAAAAAGAACCATGTGCAGGAATCGTGTATTGATATCAGATATCCGACCCTGCCCGGAAGGGGATGATTGTGGCGAACCTGTGGGAACAAAGCCTCGTAAAAAACGGAAAATTGAGAACAACTGTAATACCCGGGGAATCCAGGTGAGCAATCGCATTAGAAATGGCAGTGCAACACCCAGCACTACAAAAAGCGGATGCAGTTTCCCGGTCAACCCCAGATACAGCAGCATCAGTCCGATGAGGACAAGGAAGTAAATCTGCATGAACTGGCGGACGCTAAGCGATTTTCCCCGAAGTGTGATACG
The DNA here is from genome assembly GCA_026713185.1 of Gammaproteobacteria bacterium. Taxonomy (GTDB): domain Bacteria; phylum Pseudomonadota; class Gammaproteobacteria; order Pseudomonadales; family Azotimanducaceae; genus UBA7455. The sequence continues at coordinate 10,176 of JAPOOX010000319.1, read as the reverse complement.
AAGAACCGCGAACACAGCCACGGCGATGATAAAGGCAATGACAAGTCTGAATAACATCTAGTCCTTCAACTGCCGGGTCAGACGCTTAATCTCTGATCCTGATCGTTTGCTGAAATCCAGCAGAGCCTGGTGTCCACCTGCCGCATAGACAGCAACAGCAGAGAGGAGTTGCTTCAATTCACTGGCACTGTTCAGATCAAATGGTGCGAAGGCGCCACCAGAGAGATGAGACATTTGCTGAAATATGGATCTTACACCCGGATGAGATCCTTCCTGAAACATGAATAGCGGCAAATTCAACAGACCGAGTTTTCCCGCAAGCTGGCAGAGGGTATCAGGATTTTCCTCAATTGCATCGCCAACGAATACAACAGCCTGTAGTTTTCGATTAGTGTGTTCCTGCAGTGCATGGTTCAGTAGACGTTCAATCTGAGTATGACCTCCCAGGCACTTTACAGCCGACATCTGGCTCAACAATGTAGCCGTATCTTCACACCAGTCAAGGGCTCTGAATTCCATGAATCCCCTGTAATAGCATAATTGGATTGCCAGTCCTCCCAGTGGCGCAGTTGCCATGAACATTTCTCCCTGGAGATGACAGGCATTGTCCCAGGTAGGCTCCCGGCTTGCTGTCGCATCCATGGCGAATATCAGGCGCCCGATGTCACCTCCTGCTTTCCTGGCAGGCGTTGATGCCACTTTATTTAAAAACTGGTTAACGCCCTGACTGGATGTCGTTAAAGATTTTTTTTTGCTCATTTCCGTATATCAGTATCTGACTGAATCTCAGTATGGCATTGCAAGCCACAAACATGCAGAATTCGTATTATATCGTCAAATGGAGTTGGTTCTGAACATGCCAGCAGCCGGAAAACTCGTAATTGGTATATCCAGCAGTGCTTTATTCGATCTGAAGGAAAGTGATCGAGTGTTTCGCGAAGATGGACTGAAGACCTATACGAAATACCAGCGAGCACGTGAAGACGATCCGCTGGCTCCGGGAGATGCATTTCCACTCGTACGGAAACTATTGCATATCAATGACATTCTTGAACAACCGGAGCGTGTTGAAGTGATCCTGTTGTCACGCAATACAGCAGACACCGGTCTCAGGATTTTTAATTCCATCGAGCATCATGACCTGACTATCCTGCGCGCAGCCTTTACAGGAGGTTCGGCGCCATATCGGTATATGCGGCCTTTTGGATGTCACCTCTTTTTATCCACGAATCCCAGTGACGTAAGCGAAGTATTGGCAAACAGTATGGCGGCGGCCAGTATTCTACCGTCACCGCCGGAATTTCAGCCTGGAGAAGGATTGCACTTTGCCTTTGACGGCGATGCCGTTATCTTTTCTGATGAGGCAGAGAAGATATATCTGCAGGATGGTCTCACAGCCTTTGCCACCAGTGAGCGTGAATCCGCTGATGAACCGCTCACGGGTGGTCCCTTCAAACCGTTTCTGTTTGAATTGCAAAGATTGCAGTCGGAATTTCCAAATGACTGTCCGATACGTACCGCACTGGTTACTGCGAGAGCAGCGCCTGCGCATGCAAGAGTTATCAAAACCCTTCGCGCCTGGAATATTCGGCTGGATGAGTCCTTATTCCTGGGAGGGATGAACAAAACTGAATTCCTCCAGGCATATGGTGCAGATGTATTTTTCGACGATCAGGCAGAACATTGCAGGTTGGCGAGTGAATTCATTCCTGCGGGCCATGTAGTAGTGGAGCGGACATAAAAGGGACCAGATAAATGCGGCATATACCGAACCTGAAAGATCTGACCTCTGCGGAACTCCAGGAAATCCTGGAGAAGGCATTGGTAATCAAGGCTAATCCTGGAGACTTCAGAAATCTTCTTGAGGGTGAGTCCCTTGCGATGATTTTCCAGAAAACCTCTACCCGGACAAGAGTTTCATTTGAGGTTGCGATGACAGAACTCGGGGGACATGGAATATACATCGACTGGGCAACATCCAATTTTGTCCTTTCCGGCATTGAATACGAGACTGAGTATCTGTCACGGAATGTGAGCAGTATTATGGCGCGTCTGCTGCACCATAGTGACCTTCTCAGAATAATCAGCGGAAGCCAGGTACCGGTCATCAACGGCTGTTGTGAAAAATTTCATCCCTGTCAGGCATTGACGGATGTATTGACCATGATGGAACACCATGAGGGTGATATTACATCTGCTCGTCTTGTCTATGTCGGAGTACAAAACAACGTGTCCAATTCCCTCGTTATCCTATGCAGTAAACTGGGTATCAGCCTGACATTGGTGACACCGGATGAAATTGATAACGGTGAGACCCGGGACGCGGATGTCCAGGATATTATCAGGAACTCAGCCGTGATTACGCACACGAGAGATCCCGTCATTGCCATACAGGGAGCCGACTTTGTGTATACCGATACCTGGATCGACATGCAGTATTTCAATGATCCGGATCACGAAGTTGAGAAGCTGGCAAGACTTGAAAAGATGATGCCATATCAGATTAACGAAAAGCTGCTGGCAGGTCTGGACTGCAGGATCATGCACGACATGCCAATCCACGACGGATTTGAAATTACATCCGACATGGTCTATGACGACCGATCGATTATTTTCCAACAGGCGGAGAACCGGTTACATGCCCAGAAGGGCCTGTTATGGTGGGTTTATCAGCAGGCTTAGCTTAAGTTGATGAACCTGGTGGTGAACCACCTGTGCCGGGCTGCGATAGCTGGTGAAGCAACTCTGTCCAGTGCATTACAGGTGTTTTCGTACCCGTTTGCAGATGTAACTGGCAACCTATATTCGCGGTGAGAATGACATCTGGCTGGTATTCCTGCAGTGCACCTAATTTCTGGTCTCTCAATCGACGGGACATATCCGGTTGCATGATGGAATATGTGCCTGCCGAACCGCAGCAGAGATGACCATTTTTGACAGGTAGTAATTCAATTCCTGAATTCTTCAGTATTTTTTCAATAACCCCGTTGAGGTTCTGCCCATGCTGCAATGAGCAGGGTGTGTGCAGTGCAGCCCTGATGACCTCGTTGGTACGACAGTTGATGGGCTTGTCAACAAGCAGTTCACTAATATCCCTGACCTTCCCGGCAACGGCCCGGGCTTTGGTTTCAGAAGGATCTCCTTTCAGAATATCGGGATAATCCTTCAGAGTCAGGCCACAACCACTGGCCGATGACACGATCGCCTCGATATCATCTAGCCGGGGGTAAATCTGATCAATTAACCTGCGCATACGTTGCTTCCCGGTTTTGTGCCCGGAAAGATGATAATCCAGAGCACCGCAGCAACCTTCGGATGCCAGGTATTCCACTGCAATATTCTGTTGATCCAGCAATATCGTAATTGCGCGATTGACATTGGGTGTTGCTGCCCGCTGGACACACCCCTGTAATAGAATGACGCGCTTTTCATGACTGCCGGGATTCACAGGCAGTAATGCCTTTGCTTCCGGTACTTTTTCGCCAAGAAAAGCGGGTAGAACGGGTTTTAGAAACTGACCAAGTCTGAGCAATGGCAGGAAAATCCCGGGTCGGGGTACCACAAACCTTAACAAGTGTGAGATCAGAGCCTGTGTAACCGGTCTGTTTACCCGGGTTGCAGGGAGTTCTCTGGCAATATCCAGTAGCCGTCCGTATTGAACGCCGGAGGGACAGGTGGTCTCACAGGATCGACACGTAAGACAGCGGTCAAGATGCGCCAACGGTTTTCGGTCGATAACATTTTCTTCCAGCAGGTTCTTGATCAGATAGATTCTTCCCCTGGGCCCATCAAGTTCATCCCCGGTAATCTGATAGGTAGGGCAGGTTGCCGTACAGAATCCACAGTGTACACAACTTCGCAGGATAGCATCTGCTTCCCGTACCTGCAGCAAGTCCTTGAGATCAGTGTGAATACTGGTCTGCACTGGATCTCCATGTCAGTCTGTCGGGGTTGAAGATCCCCCGGGGGTCGAAGTGTTGTTTCAGGTTTCTATGAATTCGTGCAACTACCGGATCCAAAGGATGAAATCGATTTCGCTGCATGGCGTCACTAGAACGGAACAGCGTCGCATGTCCTGTTGTTATAATCTGATGCGGATCATCTGTCGGGTCGGCAACCCAGCGCAGTGCGCCACCCCATTCAATGACGCTTGCCTGCGTCAGATATTCGGAGGCAGATTGTGGAACCGATATACGCCAGAGGTTTCGCCCATGTTGCAACACCGGTAGTTGATGATTGTTGATTTTATGCCAGAGCGAGTTATCCAAAATGTCACCGTCAATGCCTGATTTATCATTGACCCTGATATAAAGGTTTTTTTCGAGGTATGCATGTGCACTGAGGCCAATCGACGCACCGAATAACTTGTTGATCCGATATCGGAAGTCATCGGGACAGACTCGCAGCGTAACCTCGGACTCCGGTCGGGGTAACACTTTGAGGCTTATATCCAGAATCAAACCCAGGGTTCCCATAGCCCCCACCACAAGACGGGATACATCATAACCCGCAACGTTTTTCATTACCTGGCCACCAAAAGACAGTACCTTTGCCTGCCCCGTAAGTAATGTTACGCCAAGGACAAAGTCCCGAACGGCGCCGGACCAGGGCCTTCTGGGGCCGGACAGACCTGCTGCGACGACACCACCAATGGTTGCTTTACCACCGAAATCCGGTGGTTCAAAAGGCAGCATCTGTCCATTTTCATCAAGTAATTTCTGAACTTCAAAAAGTGGTGTCCCGGATCTTACCCGGATCATCAGTTCTTCCGGTACATAGTCAATGACACCTGTGTGGGACTGAGTATCCAGTTCTCTGCAAGCAGCCACAGCCGGATTCCCATAAAATGCCTTGCTGTTGCCACCCCTTATCCACAACGGGATGCCATCTGCCAAAGCATGGGATACCTCTGCCTGCAGAATGTCGGTAGTATCCATCAGAATCGTTCCAGATTCGGATGTTTTTCTGCGCCTGAGTGAACATGCATCGCCCCGAATTCCGCACATCGACTGAGTGTGGGTACGGCTTTACCGGGATTAAGTGTGCCGTATTCATCAAAACTGGATTTAACACCATGGAATAACTGCAGTTCATCTGCACTGAATTGAATACACATCTGATCGATCTTCTCCACGCCCACTCCATGCTCTCCGGTAATCGTACCGCCACTGGCAATACAGAGTTCAAGAATTCTGGCGCCTAATGCTTCTGCACGCTGCAACTCATCCTGTTTATTTGCATCGTAGAGTATCAACGGGTGCAGATTACCATCGCCAGCGTGGAAAACATTAGCAACGGGAAGAGAGAATGTCCGTGATAATTCAGAGATTGCTGTCAAAACCTGGGGAAGTTCACGCCTCGGAATGGTGCCATCCATGCAATAATAATCCGGTGAAATACGGCCTACTGCCGGGAATGCAGACTTTCTCCCCTGCCACAGCCGCAGACGATCGGTTTCTTCCCACGCTGTAAATATTTTTGATGCACCATTATTGTCCAGAATTCCAGTCAGTTTCTGATGCTGGGCTTCCAGTTCAAGTTGATTGCCATCCAGTTCACACAACAACAATGCCGCGGAGTCCGTTGGATAACCTGCATGAACATAGGCTTCAACGGCCTCAATGGCCAACTGGTCCATCATTTCCAGTCCTGCCGGCAAAATCCCACTGCCTATAATTTTTCCAACACTTGTTGCTGCCGCTTCGACTTCTGCAAATGCGGCAAGCACCACGCAAATCGCAGGTGGTTTCGGGAGCAGTTTTACCGTTACCTCCACCACAATTCCCAGCATGCCTTCAGACCCGTGCATCACAGCCAGCAGATCAAATCCTGGAGCATCCATCGCATCACTGCCCAGTTCGTACAGTTCTCCTGCTGGAGAGACAATCTTCAGTTTAATGACATTATGGACTGTCAACCCGTATTTCAGGCAATGTACCCCGCCGGAATTCTCTGCTACGTTGCCGCCGATCGTGCAGGCAATCTGTGAAGATGGGTCCGGGGCATAATAAAGCCCAAGGTGCGAAACTGCATCCGAGATCGAAAGGTTGGTGACTCCCGGCTGTACGCGTGCCCTTAATTCAGCCTCATTCACTTCCAGAATCCTGTTGAATTTTGCGAGGCTGAGCAGTACTCCCTCGCTATGGGGCATGGCGCCTCCGGATAAACCAGTGCCGGCCCCCCGGGCAACGACAGGTATTCCCTGTGCATTGCACAACTGGACAATAGCCTGAACCTGGGTTACCGTGGATGGCAATACCACTATCCAGGGTGTTTGTTTCCTGGCGGTAAGGCCATCTGTCTCATAAACCCTGAGACGCGCCGTATCCGTGATCATGTCTTCACCACAGATAGCACGGAGTTGGCGTATGAATACTGATTTACCTTCGGTCATCGACTGGTCCCGGGTATAAACAGGTGAAAGTATACTTCATTGGGAACGCCGGCTGACAATGACTCGGTCCAAATCTATAATCGACCATATACGATATAAAATGGAATAGACTGTGACAATCAATTCGATGGAAGAAGTTCTGGAGGACTTCCGGCAGGGACGGATGGTCCTGATCATGGATGACGAGAATCGTGAAAACGAAGGCGATCTGGTGATTGCCGCAGAAGTCGTTGCTCCGGAACACATCACTTTTTTTGCTCGACATGCCTGTGGGCTGATTTGCCTGACCATTACAGAAGAAAGAGCCCGGCAACTTAATCTGCCTCTGATGGTAGAGCATAATAATTCTCTTCATGAGACCAATTTCACGGTTTCCATTGAAGCTGCCGATGGTATCACCACGGGGATTTCCGCAGCGGACAGGGCCAGGACTGTGCGCACCGCTGTTGCCAGGAATGCGCAAGCGTCTGAACTGGTCATGCCCGGACATGTCTTTCCTTTAATCGCTTCAAGGGGGGGTGTGCTTACTCGTGCGGGTCATACGGAGGCAGGTTGCGATCTGGCACGGATGTCCGGTTACGAGCCTTCTGCTGTCATCTGTGAAGTCATGAACGAAGATGGGTCAATGGCGCAACGTCCGGAACTGGAGCACTTTGCAGAACGTCATAACATCAAGATCGGTACGATTGCCGATCTTATCCAGTACCGTACTCTTTATGACAAGACCATCGAGTTGAAAGACGAGCGCCCGGTGATGACCGCCAAGGGCGAATTTACTCTCAGAACCTACACTGACAAGGTGTCTGAATGCGTACATTATGCGTTGATCAGAGGTGATGTCTGTGAAGATGAGCCATGTCTGGTTCGTGTCCAGGTTCTCAATACACTTCGCGATATTCTACAGAGCGAAAGACCCGGATTTAAAAAGACCTGGTCCCTTCATGATTCAATGTCCAGAATCTCAGAAGAAGGAAAGGGGGTGCTTGTCATAGTGGGTCAGGAACCTTCACAGGAAGAGTCTCTGGCTCAGATCAGCCATTTTCCGGAAGTGCCGCCTGTACAGCGTCATAACAATGAAGTTGGCGTATACAGGGTTGTCGGTACAGGCAGCCAGATTCTGAGGGATATTGGCGTGGGAAAAATGCGGCTGCTCAGCTCTCCGACACGATTCAATGCCATTTCAGGTTTTCATCTTGAAGTGGTCGAGTTTGTAGAGAAGTGTTAGTTGACAACCCTTGCATAGGTGTAATCCGGGTCCTGTCCAATGACACGCCGGACCACACCTTTCAAGTCAGGATGCTGAATATAGGCAGAGCCGGTTTCTGCAACCGGCAGCACAGGCACATCCTGGAGCAGGATATCCTGTAAAACGGCCGCTGCATCCATTCTTTGTCTGGTTTCCGACGCTCCCTGCAACACGCGTACATGGCGATCATATTCCGGATTAACATAATTTCCGCGATTGTTATGGTTCCAGGAGGCCTGCAGGTCTGCATAGGTCATGATGTCATCAAAATCCGGATACCAACTCGAAACGGCAATATCGAATTGACCCTTTCTGGATTTATCGAGATATTGTTTTAAAGTCTGTTGATCAACCTTGACTCTCAGACCGAGGGTTTGATGCAAAAGCCCCTGAAAGAATTCAGCAACCTTCGCCCCGGTGGGAGATGCTACCGACAATAAGGTAACTTCAGGGATGGTGTTAACGCCCAGGTCCTGCTGTAGTTCCCGGATCAGTCGCCGGCCATGTTCAATGTCCACTTTGTTTGGAGGTACTGGATATTCATCAGCAAATTTACCCTGCACGCCGCGCAACCAGCTTGGGAAAAAACTATAGGCTGGCTGGTATCCGGGTATGGCTATCACTCTGTTGACGAATGTTTCCGGATCAAATACAGACTGTATGGCTTGCCGAAGTTTTTTGTACCTGGTGATACTGGAATCAATCATGTTAAAACGCAGGTAAGAGAGCCCACCTGATTGAAACGTGCGCAGTCTTAATCCCAGGGCTGAAGCATCCTTCACCGTTTCAGCACCCAGTCGGACCAGGGCAATCCTGTTGTCCACGAAAAGATTGAGGCGGGTTCGATTGTCTTCAGTGATGTAACCGATATTGATTTCCTGCAGGGTGATATTGTTCCGGTCCCAGTAATTCGGGTTTTTCCGCAATCGAAGATTGGCGCTGTGCGTCCAATGGGTCAGTTGGAAGGGTCCATTGGCCAGCAGTCTGTGCGCATCGGCGCCATATTGCTTCCCGGCCTCTTCGTAGAACGAACGTTTGATTGGGAAAAAAGTAGCATGCGGCATCAGACCAGGACAATAACCACAGGGAAATTCGAAATCAATCTGAAGTGTCCGGTTATCGATTGCCTTGATTCCCAGGGCAGATGGTGGCAGTTCACCCTTCTGTATCTGTTCTGCATTTTTTATCGGATACATGATGGCTGCAAAAGGGGCAGCTTCCAGTGGGTCGTTAACCCGTTGCCAGGCAAAAACAAAGTCATCAGCATTGATGGGGGAACCATCGGACCAGCGTGCGTCCGGTCGCAATTTGAACAGAATGCCAGTTGGTGTTGTCTCCCAGGATTCTGCCACCCCGGGAGCCAGTCGGCCATGACGGTCATAGCGAAGCAGCCCTTCATTGGTGTGTCCGATGATGAAGAAACTGACCAGGTCGGTCATTCGAATGGTATTCAGGCTGGGTGGTTCCTGGGTCAGTGCAACTGTAATGGTCTGGTCTTTAAAATTTACCGCGTCAGCAATCACATTTCCGGACAATACCAGCATTCCCGCGATGAAAATCCGCAATACATTTTTCCAAACCACAGCTTTGATCCCTGTTCCATAAAACGGGGACAGTTTACCCCTGTTGGGAACAACCGGAAAGTCACCATGCAATTGGAGTTCAGTCTACCTGTACTGGATTCTTGACAGCCACTACCAGTGCTTCTTTCGCTGGTTCTTCCCTTATCTGAACGGGAAACAATTAAAAACCATTCAGATCGAGCAGCACTTATGGAGTTCTGTTGTCACGAATGGTAAATTGAAATCGCTGTCGCGGAGCAAATAGGCCGGTATAACTGGATTTTCTTCGTCATGTTTGATAGGAGTCCTGTCCTTCAGGATATAGAGAAACCACAGGAATGAGGATAACAAAATGAAGAACAATATTGGGTTGCTGTTGAGTAAACGAGCCCTGTTGAATGGTACTCGTGATGCCTATGTCGATAGTAAATCAGGATTGCGGCTGACCTTCCATGAACTGGAAGAGCGGAGCAATCGTCTGGCTAATGCAATGCTTGATCAAGGCGTTGAAGTTGGGGACAGGGTTGCATTGTTGCTGATGAACAGTGTCGAATTTCTGGAGTCGTATTTTGCACTGGCAAAAATCGGGGCAGTAGTTGTGCCTCTTAACTGGCGTCTGGTCGCCGACGAACTGGAGTTCATCCTGAAGGACAGCGGAGCCAGGACACTGATCTTTGGTGAAGAGTTCATCGATCTTGCGCTTGATTTACATAATCGGGGGGAAAAGACAGACCTTACTACCTGGATTCAGGTAGCAGAGGATAGCGGTGAATCGCACTTTTCCAGTGACTATGACAGTGTGTTGAATGCTGGCAGCAACGAAGAACCACCGATCAGAGCGTCCGACGATGATCTCCTTTATATCATGTATACCTCTGGCACCACTGGGCTGCCCAAAGGGGTTGTACATACTCACTTGACGACCATGTGGGCGCTTTTTACCTTCGGCGCGTCAGTAGACACCCATGAGGGTG
>JAPOOX010000270.1 GCA_026713185.1 Gammaproteobacteria bacterium | reverse complement strand
TTTCATTGGCAACCTGGTTCCATTGCCTTCTGGGATAACCGTGCAACCTGGCATTGGGCACAGAATGACTATCAGGGCCAGCGAAGAGAAATGCACAGGATCACCATCGAGGGTTGTGCGCTGAGTACTGACAGTTAATCATCAGTCCTTTAGAATACTTTCAAGTTTTGTTAGAGAAGGGTAACAGCGATGCCGGACCCCGCATTACGCCTGCGCCAGATTTGTCTCCTCGCACGGGACCTTGAGTGGACATCCAGTGTTCTGAGCACAGCATTTGATGCCCCTGTAGTCTATCAGGACCCTCGAATGGCGGCAGGTGGGTCTCTTATCAACACCCACATCCGATTGGGTGACTCTTTTCTCGAGACTGTTTGCCCAACAGACCTCGCATGGCAGCAGTCAACGACCCAAACCAGACTTCTGGAACGCCATGGTGACTGCGGATACATGGCTATAGTGCAGGTTCCTGACGTTGCGGTGGCTTCAAGGTTGATGTCAGTCCAGGGGGCGGGTATAGGAATCGTTTCAGGGAATTGGAACGTTTGCCCTGGCTCGCCGGGCTCAGGTCTGGCTGGTGTCAAGTCAGGACGTTATGTGCTGGGTGAGCCTCTGCCAAGGGAACCCGGCGCCATTTCCGGTGTGAACGTTCAGTACCACCCGAGGGATTTCGGTACCCTTGCCGAGATTGAAGAGAATTGGCCTGGCCAGGACGTTTTCCCGAGGAATAAAGGCGCCTACTTCCCAGCTGGAAACAGGTGGCAAAACGGCGTTGACGCACGGCCCCACGGGGGTGTCACGACAGGTTTCGCGGCAGTTGAAATTGCACCGCGCGATGGTGACCCTGAAGAAGTCTGCAGGAGGTGGATGAATGGCCTTGGTGCAGGCTGCTCGATCGACCCGGCGCAACCCACCACGCTCAGGCTGGCCGGCGAACAGACCATGCGGTTTGTCAATCCAGAACCGGGAGGAAGGACCGGCGTTGTCGGCGTGGACCTGTGGGCTGCCCCCGGCGCTTACAGGAAGTTTGATACATTGCACATCTGCGGCGTGAAATGGACCCTTGTGGAAGTATCTTGAAGAATAAGACTCACAGGACTGTGTGACCAGCTGAATGCGGATGTTTGGGTCAAGCATGAGAATATGCAGAAGCCATAACGGTCTGTTCGCGTAGCGTGTTCGCCAACAATCGGAATTCCTCGGTTCTCAACGAGGTTTGACGCCATGCCAATCCAATTTTGCGGCAAGCAGGCACCCTGAGTCGTGAGAGCGAGATACCCGTTCCCTGGGTGATATGGGCGTCGACCGCGAGCTGCGGGATGAGAGTGACGCCAATACCTGCTGCAACCATTTGAACCAGCGTGTGTAAACTGCTGGCCTCGAATTGTGTCCGTGCCTTCGTTTCAACCATACCGCAGACATCGAGCGTTTGACCGCGCAGACAGTGACCTTCCTCCAGCAGCATGAGCTGTTCACCTTCAAGCGCTTCCAGTGAAACCTCGCCGGAGCCGGCCAGTGCATGAGCCTGATTACAGGCGAACAGAAACTCATCCTCCATGATGACGTCGATGCCAAGGTCTTCGGTCTCGTAAGGCAGCGCAATCAAGGCGACATCCAGGTCCCCGTCTTTCAACTGAGCGAGTAACGTGGCAGTTTGCTTCTCTCTCAAATAAATCGTGAGTTCCGGGAATTTTTTCTTCAGCACCGGCAGGACACGCGGCAAGAGGAATGGGCTGATCGTCGGGATCACCCCAAGGCGCATCTCCCCTGTCATCGGAGATCGACCAGCTCTGGCCACTTCCATGACCTCTTCCGCTTCGCGTAATAGCGTTTTTGCCTTCTCGGCAATCTGAACACCGGTATGCGTTATCAGCACATATCGGTTCGAACGCTCCGCGACCGCGACTCCAAGTACCGACTCGAGATCGCGAATGCCCGCGCTGAGTGTCGATTGGGTGATGTAGCATCGCTGTGCCGCTTGGCCGAAATGTTGCGTGTCCGCGAGTGCCACCAGATACTGGAGCTGTTTCATCGTGGGCAGGCGCTTCATAAGATTTCCTCAGGAACCTATGTTCGTAATATACGATTATTATAAACATTTTTAATCGTTTTACACGAATATTTGAAACTCCTATGCTCTCTCCTTAAGCGGAAACAGCTGTCGCCGGAACGGCGGAATTTGTCGACCAGGATTGTTGCCTCTCAGGGCTCAGACCGACAGGCGCCAGGTACAGTCTCCCGGAACGTTTCAAACTAATGCAGGACATGCAATGGAGAACATCATGAAAGAAAGCAAGTGCCCGGTCATGGGCAAAACCCGTAAAGAAGCCGCTCGCGACCGCAGGTCTAACCGAGACTGGTGGCCGCACCAGGTAAGACTGGACATTCTGCACCAGCATTCTTCCCTGTCTAATCCAATGGACGAGGCATTCAACTATGCCGAGGAGTTCAAGAAGCTTGATCTTTACGCCGTGAAAAACGATATCTTCGAACTGATGACCACCTCACAGGACTGGTGGCCAGCTGACTACGGTCACTATGGGCCGCTATTCATACGGATGGCGTGGCACAGTGCAGGCACCTACCGGACCAGTGACGGCCGCGGCGGCGCAAGGACAGGAACGCAGCGCTTTGCGCCTCTCAATAGCTGGCCCGACAACGCCAACCTCGACAAGGCGCGTATGCTGCTCTGGCCGGTCAAGCAGAAGTACGGCAGGAAAATCTCCTGGGCAGACCTCATGATCCTGGCGGGTAACTGCGCTCTGGAGTCGATGGGATTCAAAACGTTCGGTTTCGCCGGTGGGCGCGAGGATATCTGGGAGCCTGAAGAGGACATCCATTGGGGCTCCGAGGACGAGTGGCTCGGTGATAATCGGTATACTGGAGACAGGAACCTCGAAAAGCCTTTTGCCGCGGTTCAGATGGGTCTGATCTATGTGAATCCGGAGGGGCCAAATGGCATTCCCGATCCGGTCGCCTCTGGCCGGGACATCCGTGAGACTTTCGGCCGGATGGCAATGAATGACGAGGAGACCGTTGCGCTCATCGCAGGCGGACACACCTTTGGCAAATGCCATGGTGCGGGCGATACGGCCCTGGTCGGTCCGGAACCCGAGGGCGCCGGCATAGTGGAGCAGGGTCTGGGCTGGAAGAGCGGCTTCGTCTCGGGTAAGGGCGTCGATGCGATCACCAGCGGTATCGAAGGCGCATGGACCACCGACCCGATAACGTGGGACAACGGCTACTTCGACGCTCTGTTCGGTCATGAGTGGGAGTTGGCGAAGAGTCCCGCGGGTGCGCATCAATGGGTGCCCGGGAATGACGCCGGGGAGAATACCATACCAGATGCCCACGATCCGTCGAGGCGGCACGCACCTATCATGACCACGGCTGACATGGCTCTGAGGATGGATCCCGTCTATGAACCCATATCGAGGCATTTCCATGAGAATCCGGATGAGTTCGCCGAAGCATTCGCCCGCGCGTGGTTCAAGTTGACACATCGCGACATGGGTCCCCGTTCGCGCTATCTCGGACCGGAGATCCCTTCGGAAGAACTCATTTGGCAGGACCCCATCCCTGCTGTCACCCATGAATTGATTGATGAGCAGGACATCGCCACCCTGAAGTCCAGAATACTTGCTTCAGAACTCTCAGTTTCCGAGCTGGTCACGACCGCCTGGGCTTCGGCATCGACGTTCCGCGGCTCCGATATGCGCGGCGGGGCGAACGGCGCGCGCATTCGACTCGCACCGCAAAAGGACTGGGAAGTCAACCAGCCAAAGCAACTGGCCAGTGTGCTGCGGATTCTCGAAGGAATCCAAAAGGAGTTCAATCACTCGGCACCCGGCGGCAAGAATGTGTCGCTGGCCGACTTGATCATTCTGGGCGGGTGCGCAGCCATCGAGCAAGCGGTGAGAAACGATGGGCGCCAAATGACGGTTCCGTTCACGCCTGGACGCTCGGATGCATCGCAAGAGCAAACCGACATTGCGTCCTTCGCCATGCTCGAACCCGCTGCAGACGGGTTTCGCAATTACCTAAACGGACGGTTCACCGTATCGGCAGAGGAACTGCTCGTCGACCGGGCACAACTGCTGGGTCTGACTGCACCCGAGATGACGGTTCTCGTCGGTGGCATGCGCGTCTTGAATGCGAACTTCGGACAATCCCGACACGGAGTCTTCACCAGGCGGCCAGAGACACTCACCAACGACTTCTTTTCGAATCTTCTCGACATGAGCACGACATGGAAGTCGTCCTCTGAATCCGAAAACTTGTTCGAGGGGCGTGATCGGGAAACGGGCGATCTCAGGTGGACGGGCACCCGTGTCGATCTCATTTTCGGATCGAACTCCCAGCTTCGGGCGCTCGCAGAAGTGTACGGGTCCGAGGACTCGCGGCAGCGGTTTGTGAATGACTTCGTGGCGGCCTGGACCAAGGTAATGAATCTTGACCGTTTCGATCTTGCCTTCTAACCTACAGCTTCCTGTTCCGGCACGTTTTTGTCGAGTTTGACAAATAATGGCGCGGGCTGCCTCAATGCCTGGCCTGGGGCAAGCGTCCCTGGTTCCCACAGACCGATGGCCTGACTGTTGTCATACCGCAGCACACGATGCTCGCCTCTTGAGTCTTTAACGGTCTGTGTGTACTGATGGCCAAAGAGTTGGCCGTCATAGCCCAGTAACTCATGGAGCTGTTGGCTGGAGTGGGGCAGTATGGGAGCCCAGAGAATTTTAAGCCAGTCAATGACCTGCAGCGCCACATAGACCGAAGTGGCGGCTTGTTGTGGGTCAGTTTTAATCGTGCTCCAGGGCGCCACGTCATGCAGATACTGGTTCGTCCGTTGGCTCAACCGTCGGGCTTCCTGCAGTGCGGCTTTGAGCTTCACCTGGTCATACAAGTCCCCCACGCTGTGGAAACCGGCTTTGACTTCTTCAAGCAGGTCCTGCTCTTTCTCGCTCAACGGCCCCGGTTCCGGGATGACGCCCTGCCAGCGCTTATAGGCAAAACCCAACACCCTGTTCACCAGATTACCCCAATTCGCCACCAGTTCGTTATTCACGCGTTCAACAAAATCGTCCCAGCTAAAGTCCACATCGTTTGCTTCCGGCGCGATGGCGGTAAGCGCGTAGCGCCACGCATCAGCCTGGTAGCGTTCGAGCACATTCAGGATGCTGATCGTATGTCCCCTGCTCTTACTGAACTTCCGACCGTACATATTCAGGTGCAAGTTGGCTGGAACATCATAGGGTAGATTCAGTCGCTGACAGGCAATCAACATCGCAGGCCACATCATGGCATGAAAGGGGATATTGTCCTTGCCGATAAAATTATAGATACGGGCCTGAGGATTAGTATCGGCGTCCCACCACTGACGCCAGTGTTCAGCCTCGTCAGAAAGCTGAGCCCACTCTTTTGCCGCACTCAGATAGCCGATGACGGCGTCGTACCAGACATAGATACATTTTCCTGCGGTGTTCGGCAACGGAATGGATACGCCCCACTCCATGTCACGGGTGATCGGGCGACCCCGAAGCTCTGTTTGTTCAACCTGGGAAAGCGCAAATTGGATGACATTCGGACGCCAGTGTGTTTTACCGTCTTCCAGCCAAACCTGCAGTGGTTCCTGGAGTTTCGACAAGTCCAGGAAGTAATGCTCGGTATTACGGACTTCGAGGTTGGTGTTTCCGGTAATCCGTGAGCGGGGGTTTATAAGTTCAACCGCTTCGTAGGTACGCCCGCACTGGTCACACTGGTCGCCGCGAGCTTCGTCATAGTCACAATACGGGCAGTAACCCTCAACATAGCGATCAGGCAGAAACCGGCTCGCATTGGCGTCGTACAACTGCTTCTGGCTGTCCTTGTAGATATAGCCACTACCAAGATGGGTACGAAAAATATCCTGTGTCACATTCCAGTGATTCTGGGTGTCAGTATGTGTGAACAGGTCAAATGTCAGTCCGAGTTTGAGATAGCTGTCGATAAAAGTGGCATGAAATCGATCAACTATTTCAGCTGGGCTGACTCCTTCGTCCTCTGCCCGTACAGTGATTGGGGTGCCGTGCGCATCAGAACCACTTACCATCAGGACATGGTTACCGCACATACGCTGGAAGCGGGAAAAAATATCGGGCGGAAGATAGGCGCCGGCAATATGACCTATGTGCTGTTCACCATTTGCGTACGGCCATGCGACGCCAACAAGTATATGCCGTGCTTGATTCATATCTGTCCCTCGAATCATTCAAGAGTAAACCTGACCCGCATTTTTAGCAACCCATGGCTAACTCAATACCGGGTATCCGAAGGGAATTACTGGACCAGATCAGTCACCGGTTGCCGCTTTCTGCCTGTTGATGCTTACACGTTGATACAAGGAGGCTGCCCGAGAACAGACTGACCTACTGCGGACAAGCCTGATTGGCCATATTTTCTGGTTATTTTCGTTCAATATGTACAATATTTGCCTCAAATAACCAAAAAATATGACTCAATCAGTCTCGCCCTCGCTACGGTCGCAGTTCCCGGGCAGCCTCCAAGGCGCCGACCAACAGACTTGATCGGCAACCGGCTATTTCCTATTATCTGTGCTCTATCCTGACCGAGGTGATCGGCAATGCATACTACTGCACTGAATACAAAGAACGATGCCTTGGAAACCGTCGGGGGAAAAGGCAGATCGCTGGCAAAACTGTCGAATGCAGGCTTCAACGTACCGGGCGGATTTCAAGTAACGACTTCGGCTTACCGCAGCTTCGTTGCCGACAATCACCTGCAGGAGAAAATCGTATCCCTCGCCAAACCTGACGTCAAAGACGGCCGGGTGTCTTTTGAGCAGGCATCACGCGACATTCAGGCTCTGTTTAAAGACTATGAACCTTCAACAGCGATCAGTGAAGAAATCAAAACGACCTACGCGACACTTAACGATTGTCCGGTTGCGGTCCGCTCCTCTGCCAATGCTGAAGACCTGCCAGGTTTGTCATTTGCGGGACAACAGGAAACCTATCTCAACGTCAAGGGTGCGGATGAGGTCGTCGCAGCGGTAAGAAAGTGCTGGGCGTCCTTATGGACCCCGCAGGCGATCAGTTATCGGCATCAAAACGGCATCGACCAGGACACCGTGGCAATGGCGGTCGTTGTCCAGGTAATGGCGCCAGCAGCAGTATCCGGAATTTTATTCACTGCAAATCCAGCCACCGGAGAACGGGCTGAAATCATTATCAATGCAAGTTTCGGACTCGGGGAAGCGGTGGTCAGCGGACAGGTCACGCCTGACACTTACATCGTCGACAAATCGACTTTGAGTACCAGGGAGACCATCATCGGGCCAAAGGAACAGCAGATCGTGGCCGATGGTGATCAAGGTACCAAACTGACTGATGTCGCCACCGGGGATCGCGATCAGTCATCGTTGTCCGATGACATGCTGCAAGAACTCGCATCAACCGCGGTGGAAATCGAACGACTCTACGATGGTGTACCGCAAGACATCGAATGGGCGTTTTCTAATGCAGATGAAGGCTCTGATTACGAGTTGCTGTTGCTGCAGTCACGTCCGATAACAAACCTGCCGGTCCAACCCATCGAGGTCGTTTGGGAACCGACACCACCGGCAAAGATCCTGTATCGACGGCAGATCGTGGAGAATATGCCAGATCCGATATGCCCGTTGTTCGAGGAGTTATACCTGACGGAAGGTCTCGAGTCCGGACGCAACGGCCCGAGCATACATGTGGGGGGCGGTCCGGGCTTCGTCACCTGCAACGGATATGCCTACAACCGGGCTGACCATCCCATGAACCATATGGACCCGAATCAGCCGGAAGAGGAGTTAAAAGCTGCCTTTCAGCAGACGATCGACGAAATCTGGGAGCGATATGGAGACCTGTCCGACAAGCAGGAACACGACATGGCGCTGTTTCGCTCGGAGTTATCAACCGAAGAACAGGCGGAGTTCGACGCCGTTGCCGCCGCATACGAAGGTGACAATCTTGCCCATGATCTGACCCTGCCACCTTCCGATAATCCCACCTATGTCGCCAACAACATGACGCAGAACAACGATGCACGCTGGCGGACATGGCAGGAGGAGGCCCTGCCCCGTCTGACTGGGACAGCAGAGAAGTGGCAAAAGGTGGATCTCAAAACTGCAACCGATGAGGAATTGCTGGCGGGTATTCGCGAGATGGGTATCGAGGAAGGCTTCTACTGGACCGGCAATACCAGCCACACCTTTGGCATCGCCAAATCCACCGATGACCAGCTCCAGTGCTTCCTGCATGAGAACCTGCCTGACGATCACTATATAAGCGGTCAGTTTCTCACCGGCCAGGAATCGAAATCGATGCTGGCCAATGCCATATTATTCAAGATCGCCAAACAGATTCGCGCCAGCGAGGGACTGACCTACCTCATTATCGTGACGCCAACGAAGTTTGTTCTGCAGGCATTACATGACCATCCGGAAGGTGGTCCCATCCTCAAGGCCCTGGACGAGTATTACGAAGTCTATGGTCATCAGGGCTACAGCCTTGATTTCATCGAACCGACCCAGGCCGAAGATCCGTCAGCGACGTTTGCGTCATTGAAATCCATGGTCCAGGACGCCGATTACGATCCGAAGAATCAGGATATCCGCGCCGCCACCGTGCGTGAGCAAAAGTTCAGGGAAGTGTCCGAAAAACTTGAGGGGCTCACCTACTGGCAGTTCCGGTATCGTTGGTGGTTTGCGCTCAAATACAATCACATTCGCGAGGAAACCGCTTTCTACTTCGGCTATACATGGTCAGTCCTGCGGCCCATGGCGTTTGAATTGGGGCAGCGACTGGTCGCTGCGGGGACGTTCCTTGATCGCGAAGATACGTTTTTCCTGGTAACCGAAGAACTCACCAGGGCTATCGCGGCGCGCAAGGCCGGTACGAGTCTCCCGGAACTGGGCAGGCTTGCCGCGGAACGTCGTGAACTGCGGGAGGCACGCAAGCTGCTGCACCCTCCAGGCACCATTCCCGAAGAGGCAAGCAAGATCCCATCGGTCCGGTTTAAGGAAACCCAGATGAAGAACGACGAGTCCGCTGATTTACTCAACGGTTTCGCGGTCAGTTCCGGAAGAGTTACCGCACCAGCCAGCGTCATCCTTTCCCAAAACGATTTCGACAAGATGGCGCCAGGGTCAATTCTGGTAGCACCCAATACCACACCTGCCTGGACGCAGCTCTTTGCCCACGCAGTCGGTCTGGTGACGGATATGGGCAGCATCCTCGCACACGGTTCCATCGTGGCACGCGAGTACGGCATTCCGGCGGTACTTGGTGTCGGTAACGGCACAGTACGTATAAAACATGGACAGATGATCGCCATCGACGGCGACATGGGTACCGTCGAACTACATGACGAGGAGCAAACTATCGCTTGAACTTACGACTTTCGTGATCGCCTGGTCAACTTCCTGTTGACGTGTAGTGTTTTACCCCGACGAATCGAAACAGGGCGATGGCAAACGCCAGAAACAGGAATCCCGCAATGGGTGACAGCACCTGAAACACGATGCTGCTTCCCAACGGGTCCTGTTTCCCCAGTAAGACAAGAATCGGGAAGTAGGCGACGCAGGCCACCGGGACGACGAAGGTGAAGAATTTTCTGAACCATTCCTCATAGATCGAAATCGGGTACTGGGTGGTCTGCACACCTCCGTAGGTGAGTGTATTCATTACTTCAAGAGATTCTACGGACCAGAAACTCAGTGTCGCCTGCAGGACGAATAAGGCCATGAAGAGGCAGGTCCCACTGGCGATGGTGATCATCAGGTAGATAAACGTTATCGGGTCAAGTACCAGATCCAACATCACGATGGCCCAGACGAGCACTATTAATCCCTGGGTCAATCTGCCCAAACGCCGTAGAGCCAGTTCATGGCCTAAAAGCTGCAATACGATACCTCGCGGCCGGACCAGTATACGATCAAAATTTCCTGTGCGAATATACTCCGTACCAAACCGGTCAAATCCCGATGACAGACCGTCGGCAATGGCGAAGGAAATATTGACGATCCCGTAAAACAGGCATACCTCTTCAAACTTCCAATGCTCCAGGGACCCAAAGCGTGTGAATAACGCCCAGATAGCAGCCATCTCGATGATGGTGGAGACGAACTGGCCCGTCACATTCAGGATGAAGCTGACCTTGTATTGCATCTGACCAAGGATAGACACCAGGATCAGTCGCCAATACATGCGCAGGAATCCTGTTTCCTCACCCACCCTGAATCACCATACGACCCATGCTTCTCATTAACATGAAACGTCCAATAAGGATAAAAGCTATTGTCCAGACGATTTGATGCAGAATATCGGGTCCTGCGGCCAGCGCCTCAATGTTCCCCGTATAGATTCGAAACGGCACATCCACCAGCCCCCGGAAAGGCTGCAGATTCAGAAAGGGTTGTAACCAGTCCGGAAACAACGGCAGGGGAATGATGTTGCCGGACAAAATGATAGTAAAAGCCGGCAGAATCCTGTTAATGCCTTCGCCAGACAGCGTATACACCAACACCACATGCATGATCATGGTAAAACTCACGGCAAGCATCAGGGCAAAAAACAGCGAGATGGTAAATACAAGAAAGCTCGTCATGCTGGCAGGCAAATCCAACGCCCAGTTGTCCAGACCAGCAAGGGGCAATACCACCATCGCAAAAATCAGCATCGGGATGGAACGCAAAGTGGTGCTGGCGGTGCGTAATGCAATAGTCCTGCAAAACCAGAAGTCGTACAGATCAATGGGTCGAACCAACTCGTAGGAAACATCGCCATTGAGAATCATGGCCTCTATCTCCTTGTCAACGGTCCACGGCAGCATACCCAGCAATGCCTGCCCCAGCCAGATATAGGAAACGACCTGCGCAAGACTAATGGGCTGCTCTTCACTACTTAACGCGAAGAACGCCATCATGACCATAATGTTGATACACCCCCAGAACAGCTGGGTAACGAATCCCGCTATCGCTGCCGCGCGGTATTGCAGCAAAGTTCGATAACGTGCACTAATGATCGATATATAGGCGATCCTCATGAGTTTGTTTCGTACAATTGAGCAATAATTTCTTCAATCGGTGGATTTTCGACGAACAGATCTTTTACAGGATAGGATTCGCTCAACAATTGAATCAGGCCCGTTGTGGTCATCCTGTTCGGATTGAAAGAGAGATGTAACGTGTTGCCTTCACGGGAGACGATTCGAACATCGTCATGAGAGAAGGCGATATTCTCTGAGAACTCTACTTTCAGCCGGCGCTCCGGATTGACTCTGCTTCTGAGACTTTCCAGGGTTCCGTCATTGAAAATGGCGCCATTATCAATGACGATAATTCTTTCGCACAGCGCTTCGATTTCGTCCATGTCGTGGGTTGTGAGAATGACCGTTACCCCATGATCACGATTCAGCTTTCTGATGAATTCACGAATCGCCAGTTTGGAAACTGCATCCAGCCCGATGGTCGGTTCATCCAGGAACAGTATTGACGGCCGGTGTAATAGCGCGGCAACCAGGTCACAACGCATGCGTTGCCCCAGGCTCAACTGACGAACCGGTGTATCCAGCAGGTCTTCAATCTGCATCGTCTGTACAAGCTCATCCCTTCTGTCTTTGTAGTCCCGGGTGGGCACCTGGTAAATGTCGCGGAGCAATTCAAACGACTCGACAACCGGCAGATCCCACCAGAGTTGAGTGCGCTGACCAAATACAACACCAATATTCTTTACGTGCTGTTGACGGTTCAACCAGGGCGTCAAGCCGTTGATTTCACACTTGCCGGAAGACGGCGCCAGAATGCCCGAAAGGACCTTGATCGTCGTCGATTTGCCGGCGCCATTGGGACCGATGTAACCTACCAGTTCACCGGGTTCGACGCTGAAACCCACATTCCGTAAGGCATTAATTTCCCGGTAACTACGGGAAAACACGCCGCGCAAAGCTCCGACGAATCCAGGTTTGCGTTCAGCCACCTGAAATCGTTTCCACAGGCTTTCAACAACGATCTGAGACACGGTAATCTCATTGGGTGGGGGGAGGAAGCGTAGTCTACATTATTGATTGATTATTGGACAACGCATCGTAGCCTTGCTCACATCGCGCTACTCGAAATCCCGTCAGTTCTTATGTTCACTCTGAGCGTGAATACCGCCGTCAGGAACTGATCTGGTTATCAGGCGGATGAGGCTCTCCATCGCATCCCGAGGCAGGGTGAGGAGTTGGCTGGCGAGGACCTCCTGTGCAACTCCAGACGCCTCAATCAGTTCGCGCGCCTCGTTTTTCGTTACCGCCTTGTCGGTTGTGCCAGCCGCTCGAATCACCGACTCTCGCCAGGTGTTCTGTACCTTTCCGTGAGCACGGTCAAGAATGCCGCGGACCACCCGTTCGGCCAGATCCAGATCTCCTTCTTCAATAACGTCCGCCTCAACTATGGCATAGCGGGAGTTCGGCGTGCTTCTGCACAGCTTAAGTTTGTATTTCGAAGCCACGAGCGCCTGCAGATTTTTCTGGGCTTTCTCATTGGTTATCGCCGGGTGGTTGTTTGAAACCAGGATAGCGAGGCGTGTAGCGTTAACGGCGAGTAGCAGACGAAACAGCCAACCACCGGGGTCGCTGATGAGATTTACTGCTACACAGGAGGCTGAACCTGACTGTCCCAACAGAACTGCTTTGAGTGAAGTAGCCTCCTTTGATGGCCATCCTGTACCGACCATCCTGACCGAACGCTCGTTAGAAGCCGCCGCGCTTGTGACCGCTGTCTCAACTTCAGGCGTTACATCTTCCGGCTCTCGTTCAATGGACTGCGATCCGTGAGTGTAGATATTCGTCGTAGACTTGCCTTTCGTATAGGCAGCACGCCAGGTTCGAGAGGTTGGTCTTAGCACATAAATGCTGCTTCTACTGCCCACGGCTTGTGCGCCGTGGTAGCTGTTGAATCCAGGCAATATTGTATCGAACGTTAGATGCAGGCTTGCAGCGGCCCGTTGAACTTTCAATCCCAGAGCGGGGTGCATCTCGCTGAATCCGTACGCCATTACTAACCGCGCCAACTCACTGTTTCGTAGCCCCTGTACGCCTCTGCCAAGAAAGAGTTTTACGCCCTCTGGTGTGTACGGCGGATCGGTAAAGACGAGGTCGGCCCATCCTTCGGCGCTCGGAGCGAGTCCGTATCGGAAGTCGAACCACAGACATCGAATGGAGGCGTACCCCATGGAGTCGATATACCCCAGGATATCGTCATCAATGTCGACTACCGTGACCGCAGTGCGAGGGTTTACTTCGGCAATTGCAACGGATGTCAGGTCGTGATCGCCAATACAAAGAACTCGGGCATTGTCGAGATCGAATGTGCACTCCAACCATAGCGCACGGCGCACGGCGGTCTCAGCTGTGGCAGATACATGATCCAGTGATTTCCTTGATGCAGGCGTCTTTTCAATAAGCCTGGTCAGCTTCGCAATAGCAGGAGAATGCGCGTCAAGCAATCGTCCGAGTGGATCGTCAGGTGTAGTAGAGAAGAGTTGACGGTGGTTGATCAGTTCCCTGTATTGATCAGCACGTTCGTGGACAATCTGCAGTCGACCATCTGTCATACTGACCAGGTCGTCACCCAAAGCATTGACGAGAGAACTGGCAGTACGATGCTCTACCGCGGATTCACGTACCAGCGTGTCAAAAGACACAGGACGCTCAATGAGCATACTCAACAGGTATCGCAGGCGACGACCATTTATGCCCGCGGCGCTCAATATCTCTTGAATGGCTTGTGCCCCCCCTGGGTCTGAGGCGTTGTCGGATGCATTGTTATGGTCTTCCAGGGTCATGCCCGTATTATAGGCGCTGAACCTGGATCAATACAGCGCCGCACCTCCATGCTCTCGTCCATGCTCCCGTCAAACATAACGAAGAAAATCCAGATAAGCCAGCTTGTACGATGCTAAAAAATAAGTACGGCATCCGACACACAGCAGATGGCTTTGGGGTGTTCGTTTGCGCAAGCATAATGTCGGAGCGCCGAGTTGGAGGAGCATGACTACAGGCATGCGGGGGAAGCTCGGGAATCCCGGAGGGACGCGTAGACGCTGAAGCAAATGAATGCCCCAAAGCCATCTGCGAACACACTCGTTGAGGATCGGGGTGCAAGCGACGTCAATCAGTTAGAATACCCCAAAACCAAACCAGGAGTCCGGATGGCTCGGCAGCCCAACATCCTCTTCATCTTTCCCGATCAGCAGCGCGGCGATACAGTGGGCTTTTCGGGCAACCCCGTGGTAATCACCCCCAACCTCGACCGGTTGGCAGCCGAAAGCGTCACCTTCAGCAGAAGTGTCTGCAATGCACCAATCTGTATGTCGGCCAGGATGTCGCTAATGTCCGGTGTACCCGTCAGCCAGCACGGCATCTGGGCCAATAATATCAATGGCGACCCGCAAACGCCTAACCACGTAAGGAACATTCGTGATGCCGGTTATCACACCGCGCAGATCGGCAAAGTCCATCTTCACGTTCGAACACGGGGAGACGGTCATTCCCGGGACCATGCGTACAAGATGCACGCCTGGGGGTGGGACTATTCCCACGAACTGCGTGACATCACCGCCTATGTTCACGCCGACTGTTATTTCACGGACTTTCTGGAGGAACGGGGACATCTGAAGATCTTCCGCGACTACATGAGCACCTATGTTAGTGGCGAGACGCAGGGCAAGCTGCTTCCCTGGGAGACTCCCCCGAGTCTGCTTCCCGATGACGAGGACCTGGATATGTATACGGCTCAGAAAGCCGTAGAGTGGATAAACGGTTACGAGGACGACAAGCCCTTCTATCTGCAGGTGAATTTCCCAGGTCCGCACAATCCCTTCGACTCGCCATCAACAGAGCGTAATCTCTATGATCCCGCCGATATGCCACCGGCGATTCTGGATCAAACCACCGGTCCCCTATCACCACAAGTGCTGCAGCAGATGACTATCAGCAGGCTGCAGGATATAAAGAACAGTCAGGAACAACTCATGCGGCTGTATTACTACGCCAAGGTCACGCACATTGATCGCGGCATCGGGATGCTGATCGATACACTTTCGGCAAAGGGGCTGATGGACAACACATGGATCATCTATACCTCCGACCATGGCGAGATGCTGGCCGACCACTACTGCAGCCACAAAGCGTTATTTTATGAGAGCGCGCTCCATATTCCCCTGTTGATCAGGCCACCGGGAGGCACCAAAGGCTGGCGATCTCGCGCCCTGACCGATCAGTTGGACCTCGTCGATACAATGCTGGAGATTGCAGAAGCCGAGAACCTTGAGGATGGTGCTGAATACAGAACCTCTCTCGTCGACAAGGTCAGCAGCGGCGCCGATGCCGCCGACGCCCAGGAAGGAAAAGAAGTCGTTTTCAGCGAGGTACGGCTGTTCTCCATGGTGCGCAACGATCAATACAAACTGAGCGTCGACAGTCTGACCCGGCAACCACTGGAACTTTACGACATGAAGTCAGACCCCAGGGAAATCCACAATCTGGTGGAGGATTCAGCCTATGCAACGGTGTGTACAGAGCTCATGGAAAATCACCTCAACGGACTGCTGGACAAACTCGACCATGACAAAGCTAAGAAATACCAGGATGCGCTCAACGCCAATCCTGATCGTGGAACCCCGAATGCACACGTAAAATCGTTGTAAGGCAAACTATGCTAACGATGACACCCTGGACCGGATATAGAGTGATCTCGCCGCCGGCAAAACGGGCTTCCACCTCGCGTCCTTTACTGCGAGGAAAACGAACAAACTCCGGGTTGTTCCAGTATGGTCCGGGTCGCCTTCTCCTGCTTGTCCGGCGGATAGCCGTGTTTGTGGAGGATGCGCTTGACCAGCACCCGGAGTTGGGCACGTACGTTTTCGCGCATGGTCCAGCCGAGGCTTTCCAGCCAGTCGAGTGAGGCGTCTTCGACCTCGGATTTGGTGATGCGGGTCACGTCGGCTCCCAAGGATTGAAGACATGAACGTCCAGGCCTTGAAAATCCCTGACGTTGCGAGTCGCTATGGCCAGATCATAGGATTTCGCCGTTCCCGCGATAAGCGCATCGCCCAAGTCCAGCGTACGACCACTACTTTGTGCTTGTGCCCGAAATCTGGCTGCCCAATCTGCCCCTTGTCTTTCCAAAGGCAGGATGCGGTCCTCGTATTCAGCCATGACCTCCAGCAGACCATCCTGCAAACTGACGCGCCGTTTTCCTTGAGCCATACGCTGCACCCCATATTCCAGTTCATGTATCACAATCGACGACAACCATAAGTCATCGTGTTCTGTGAGAAACGTGACGACACCTGTGTTTGGAGTGCGCCGTATAACCTCTGAGACCACATTGGTATCCAGGAGATAACCGTTCATGCCTCTTCTTCATCGATAAACGGGATCTTCCGATTCGAATTGCGGTCCGGGAATTCAAGTTCTATCCCACGCGGCATGTTCTCGACCAACCACTGGCCCAGCGGCTTGCGCGACGGCGTTTTCGCATCCCACTCAGCAGCGGGTACTATGACGAATGACCGACGAGTGCCGATACGTTGCGGCCCCTCCTCTTCTGTGAGCCTCAGGATTTCGGACAGTCTCGCCTTGGCCTCGGCAACGGTCCAGGTCCTGTTGGGCTTTGCATGTTTGGCAGTCATCGGCCCTCCAATCGGTTTATAATAGTCCAGTATAGACTATATCTAACCCGGAAAAATCACCAAAGAGGTGGACATAGGCCTCGATCTGTTGAATAAAGTGAGTGTAAACAACAAGTTGTGCAAAACAGGATCAGAGGCCTATGAAAACACAGTGTACACCGATTCAATTTGAATTTCTCCCCCTTGGACACCGTAATTCGAGTACCCTCAATCGTCTGGAGTTGGGCGATTCGGAAACGGCCAGGAGTAATCGCTACAAGCGCATTGCCGGTGACAATGATGGCCTCCCATCAAACACAACTAAGAGATTCCAAGTAAGCCGACCTGTACGATACTAAAAAATCAGTACAGCATCCAACCCACAGCAGATGGCTTTGGGGTGTTCATTTGCACCAGCATAATGTCGGAGCGCCGAGTTGGAGGAGCATGACTACAGGCATGCGGGGGAAGCTCGGGAATCCCGGAGGGACGCGCAGACGCTGGTGCAAATGAATGCCCCAAAGCCATCTGCGAA
>JAPOOX010000311.1 GCA_026713185.1 Gammaproteobacteria bacterium | reverse complement strand
TATCCCGCACAACCGTATCGCCTGAATAAAACAGTACCACCACCAATCAAGCGTGCCCCGCTTCTCGGAGAACACATCGAGGAAGTGCTCAGTACCGAGGCCGGACTGACTTCTGACGAAATTGTGGATTTGGTGATTGATGACGTGACGGGCACAGTCCCCCTGGCCGCCCAAATCGAGGAGTAAATCGGGGAACAGTTTAAAAAATTGAATTCTACCCGGGAAGATTCAAGTCGCGGTAACAACTATTTCCTCCATTTGAGGGTCTTCACGCTTTTACCCGACAATGTTGCGATGTACGGTAAGGGTTCGTTCGGCCAGTTCGGCCATGGAAACTTCCTCAAAGCCGAATACCTTGGGTTTGATGGTGTCGTGCAGAGGCGCAACCAGGCTGGAATTCAGGCCGCGTGCGCCGCTGGCGGCGCCGACGATGGACCCGCAGGTTGCCCCGTTGCAATCCGTATCCCAGCCGCCCTCCACGGAGCTGCAGATTGATTGATGAAAGTCCATCTGACCAAAGATTATTGCGCCGATGACCACCAGTGCATTATTCACGGTGTGTACCGGGCTCAGTTCGCCATAGTGAACATCCACCCAGTTCATGAAATCATGGAAGTCGCTGCACTCAGGGGCCTGCTTCAGAGCACTACGTCCAGCCTCCGCCAGTCTGCTGTTACGGGGAATCTCGGACAGACCAATCTCAACCAGTTCGACCGGATCGCTGACCACGAAGGCGGCAGCTGTAATGGCAGCAAAGAGCATCTCCCCATAGATACCGTTGGCCCGGTGAGTCCAGTGGGCATCTCGCCATGCAAACTCGGCCGCGCGCTCCGGATTTCCCGCACAGGCATAACCCCAGCCGTCCGCACGGATTTGAGCACCAATCCACTCACGATAGGGATTCCGATGGGTGCTGGTGTATTCTGGTGTCACCCAGTCAGTCACAGCTTTTCTTGGTGACGCGTTGTTGTAGTTCAGAATTGCCTGGGTTTCGGCAGTACAGATCGCATTGTAGGGCAGGCAGCTATTCCAGGCGTTGGCCACATTCCGCCAGGTAAAATCGGCACCGTGGTTTTCCAGAACATGCAGTGCAATCAGCGTGTAATGAATGTCATCATCCGGTTCCATGAAGGCGATGTTCTCTCGCTGCGAAAGAGGACAGTGGATATTGATTTCATCACCGGCATCAGCCCCACTGAAATAGAAATCGAGCGGCCAGTGTCCCCTGTTTTCAAGATAGGCACGAATGGTCTGACGACCTGTCATCCCTTTGGCGCCCCTCATACCAACACCCTCAACAGGCTTGCCCAGCGCACAACCACAGGCTCTTCCAGTCCAGGCGCCGTGGAGTCGGTCGAGAATTTCGGATTGGCTGACAGTACCGAGCTGACGTGGACCATCGGCGCGCTCAGAGCGAATGCCGTCCAGATCGTTGGGTTGCGAATACGGGAAGTCTGATGATTTGCGTAGACCCGCAAGCTCGTCAAAGAGCGGGTCGATGACCGCGATATTCATCGCGTCGGCTTCCCTGTCAAGATCGGACACCCGTTCCCTGAGACTGTCGGGGACAGGATAACCTTCATATTCTCGTTGGATCAGTTCTGCCCCAAGCAGTTCTATTGGTGTGGCCCAGCCTGTAAAAATCATTATTGTTTGCCTTGTCGATTTCTGAAATTTTGTAGAACCAATTAACCATTTATCTCTGAAAAAGTCCAATGTCTGGACACCAGGGTCAGTTCACTTTCTTAGGATATAAAAAATTGAACCTGGTCTTAAATGTATTTGCGATGTCCTGACATGAGTCACACAACCCGATAGCCAAGGCGCCTCTAAGATGAAGGCGGAGTCATCGTTGCTCCACCAGATAATGAGTTCATATTTATGCATCGTGTATGTCTTCGAACTGATACTTTACTGGAATTGTAAATTTTACTCCGACCCCATTTATCTCCGACCTGATTTATTTCGGCCCCACTTATTTGGTAGAGTTGCAAGTTTGGAGGTCTACAGCATTGATTCTAAAACGAAAGCAACTCGGTTTTGGCATTCTTTTACTCATTGCATTGACACCTGTCTGGGGTGATGAGGAAGACACAGAGGTTGGTCACCACCATGAACACGATCTCATCGAAGAAATCGTTGTGCATGCACACATGTTCGGAGGCGGCGAAAGAGCCCAAAACGTCAAGATTCTGTATTCCGAAGAATTGGAGCGACTGGCAAAAACCTCCATCGGTGAGACGCTCGGCAGTACACTCGGTGTACACTCTTCGTCTTTCGGTCCCTCGGTTGGCCGGCTTGTGATCAACGGCCTTGGCGAGACAAGAGTGTTGGTGCTGGAGAACCACCACGGCACGATGGATGCCTCTTCCACAGGAGCGGACCACGGTGTAGGGGTGGAGCCGTTTCTAGCCGATAGCATCGAGATTCTCAAGGGTTCGGGAACATTGCTGTACGGCTCTGGCGCCATCGGCGGGGCCGTTGATGTGCACACCAACCGCGTACCCACTGCATTACCGGAAGCACCTGTCACGGGAAGAGCTTTGGTGCGCTGGGATGGAGCATCGAATGGTCGCTATGGTGGTTTCCGACTCGATGGAGGTGAAGAAATATTTGCATGGCACGTCGATGCCTATGCGAACAGGCACAGTGATCTCAGCATACCCGGTTACGCTCAGGTAAGTCCCCATGTGGAAATGCATCACGAAGAGGAGGAGGAAGAGGGTCACCACGACGATGAAGACATGGATGAACACGAAGAAGCAGACGAAGCAGAGGAATCCCCAAAGGGCCGTCTTGAAAACAGCTTCGGTGAGTTCACTGGCGGTTCGGTCGGCGGTGCCTTGATATTGGATCAAAGTCATTTCGGAGTCGCACTCATAAGGCGCGACTGGAAGTACGGCCTCGTGGCGCACGACAATGGGGCGCATGAGCACGAGGAAGAAGAGGATGATCACCACTTGGAGGAAGAGGACGATCACCACCTGGAGGACGACCAAGGTCAGGATGCGGGCCCCTGGCTCGATCTTAACCAGACTCGCGTGCAGGCAGATTTCGGCTTCCACGACCCTTTGCCTGGCTTTGAAGCCCTGGAGGGCAGTTTCGTAGTCAGCGACTACGAACACTATGAAATCGAAGGCGATGGCGAGGTAGCCACCTACTTCAGCAATGAATCATGGGAAGGCAGACTCATCCTGGAAGCTCAGGAGTTTTCGCAATGGAGTGGAGCACTCGGATTACAATTCGGTCAACGCGATCATGGGTTCAGCACAGATAAAGCGTCCAGTAATCCATCTGAATCCCGGCACCTTGCTGTATTCGGAGTCGCGCAACGACAATTTAAATCGTTTGAGCTAGAGACGGGGGCCAGGATTGAGCGCCTCAATCACCAATCTCCAGAAGGCAGGTCCAGCGATTTTCTAGCCACAAGCATTTCCTTTGGAGCGGTGTTCTTTCCTGATGATAAATGGCACATCAGGTTGTGGGGTGACTACGCGATGCGTGCCCCGCAAAGTGAAGAGTTGTTCTCCGACAACCCCCACCTTGCCATCCAGGGATTCGAACGCGGCAATCCTGATCTCGATGAAGAAGAAGCACTTAATCTCTCGTTTGGTGTCGAATATGACCGCGGACGGATGCACTTTGCCGCGAATATATTTCGCTACGCATTTGACAACTACATCTATCAACAGATTACCGAAGAAACCATGAACGGACTGCCGGTGATTCAGTGGGTTCAGTCCGAGGCAACTTTGATCGGTGGCGATCTGGCTGCCAGCCTCGATATATTCCAGCCCGGCGCGGCATTGGACGGCAAGCTCTCATTCGGTTTCGACATGGTGCGCACGGACCTTAATGATCCGCACGAGAAGTACCTGCCGCGTTCGCCGGCGAACCGAGTGTTCGTCTCGGCAGAAGTCGCCCGAGGCAATTTCTGGGCGCGCTTGAGCTACACCCATGTATTTGATCAGGACGACCACGCGAGCTACGAAACGGCGACGGACAGCTATGACAACCTTGACATCGAAGCGGAGTACTCGCTCAATATGGGTGCTGTGGAGGAACTTACTTTGTTCATGGCAGGTCGAAATCTTGGCAACGAAGATCAACGCCAACACACCTCCTTTGTGAAAGACCTGGCCCCGATGGCTGCTCGACGGATGGAAGCTGGCATAAGGATAAAATTCTAGGCGACGTTTGCTTAGAGTTGAGGCTGGCGTTCAACTATGGCGCTGATTCTGGGCAGAAAGCATCGTGTGGTATCACCAGAAGTGAAAGAACCATGGGTACAATATGCTGCTGGATGAGATAAGACTGTTGAATTACCATGAACGCTGATCTCGCTCACAGATTACGGACTTTCTCTGAAGCCGCAAAGAACCTTAAAGGCTGGTCCTTCGAATACAAACCAGAATCTTTATCTGGTCCTGTCCCCTGGAACTACGAAGAAATGGCATCCAACCTGTTGAAGCATGGAGATGTGGTCCTCGATCTAGGCACAGGTGGCGGCGAGGTATTTTCCAGAATAGTTGAGGGAAAAGATTGTGTTGCCTATGCCTCTGAAGAGTGGCATGTAAACGCCCCGGTCGCAAGAGACCACCTGTATTCCAAAGCGAATGTTATCAGAGCATCTTCTTCGCAATTGCCATTCACGAATCAGTCTTTTGATTTGGTACTTGCAAGACACGAAGCGATTCAGCCAGAAGAGATAGAGAGAGTTCTGAAATCGGAGGGAACCTTTCTAACTCAACAGGTAATTCCCGATTTCATGCGCGAATTAAAAGATACATTTCCCACCATGACTGCGTATCCAAACCACTATTTTGAGTACCAGGAAAGTTTCTCGAAGCTGGGACTGAATGTGGAACGCGCAGAAGAATATCGTTATCAGATCCGATTCAACGATCTGGGACATCTCGTGTATCAACTCGTAGCTACACCGTGGACCGTTCCCGGATTTGATGTTGATTCTCATCTCGGCGAACTGTCGATGTTAGATGAGCACATGCGGTCAGGTGGAGAGCTTCTCTTTACGGCAGGGGACTATTTGTTAAAGGTTACTAAAGATGGTTAGGAACCATCTATTCATCCGCACCAGGTCCAATATCGAAATTGAGTTCCTCCGGGCTATATCCGCCTCTTGCTATTTGCTCCGGCGCGGGAAAGGCGCTGCCGCCTCTAAAGTGACCTTCTGGTATCATCCATCCGCGCACAATCAACGATATCGGCCGGTCGTCCACGGTAAGATGTTCAGCGATCGCCAGCAGTGCATCGCCAAGCGCGGTGTTACCGAATATCCAGTCCGTCAATGCGTCGTGATTCGGAGCACCGGTGCCTGGCTGGGACGCTATCGCTTCGTGATAAAAGGTACGCATATCATCTGCCAGATGCCGTACCAGCAGCGGCATGCTGAACTTCCACCCGATACCAACATCCGGCGGTTCAGTCACATCGCCGTGATCGGCAATCGTGCCCAGCGCTCGCGCCACCGCTTCGATCTGGTCTGGCGTTGCACCTGTAACGCCAAACAATGTGCGGCCGCGAGCGGTGCGGGTCTCATTAGACCAAGGCGCCAGACGTGTCACTTCTGCAACTAACCGCGCGGTATGCGACTCGTCTTCTTTCACGGGGAAACTCACGGGGCACGCCCACTCGCCAGGCTCAGCCTCCTCAGGGGCATCTCTCGGGTAGTCAACAATGGTTGGCTCAGACGCGGTTGCGAGCATTCCAAATGCTGCGCGCATCACATCCTTTTGAAACTCGGGATCATCGGCACTGCCTAAAGGTCGGCCCAGTGCAAACGGTACCCATAAGGCGCGCGGCGGACATACCACCTCACTTTGTTCACGGATCAGACTGATGGATGTTGTAGCGACCCCAGCACGCTCAATGTAGTTTGCCAGAGCGCCCACGGTGCCCGTACAAATGGGTCACACGGGCACCAACAGTGCAACATCAACTTCATCCGCTGACAGCAGTCGTCCAACCTCTTCACCGGCGTCTTTAAGTGCCCGATGATTTGGCTGCGCACCCATGAAGGTGTAGTGCCAGTTTGATACACCGCCGATCTCTCCATCTCCGGCCATTTCGCGCAGCCGGTCAAGGGGAAACCAGATATTGGGATCCCGTTGAAAACCGCTGCGGTCAAAGTTTGTACTGACGTGCGACACCACGACATCTGCAAAATCGACATCCCCCGGGAGGAGTCTATAATCCACGGCTCCGGGTTTGAACGGCGTGTCTGAGCGGCGGTGCAGTCCAGCCGTCGAAACGATCGCTATGGTCGATTCACTTAATGGTTTGGGCGTGATCCAGGCTGCCGGTTCTACTGGTCGCATGCGTTCTGCGACACCCCGCATATGCTCTGCCTCGACTTCGTGGAGATCTGACAGACGAACCATAACACTTTTCCTCTCAACCGGGCAGGTATCCAAACCCCACTATTCCACAGCGTATATTGACTGTTCAGCCATTTGAATAGCGTCACAAATTGCAGACGCAATAGTAATTTCGTAACACTGGATTATCAACCGACAGATCTCTACGGATTGACACGAGCATGTGGTTTCGCAAGAATTTCCATGAGGTTTTACCCAAGGTATCCGTCTGCAATTATATTAACGATCCAGGGACACCTGTTTATGGCCAGCCGCAATACAGAACAACCGAACTTGCTCTTTATTCTTTCCGATGACCATGGCTCATGGGCCATGGGTTGCGCCGGCAACGAGGAAATCAGATCCCCCAATCTGGATCGTCTGGCGCGGGAAGGCATCCGCTTCGATAATTTCTTTTGCGCCTCACCGGTCTGTTCACCTGCTCGGGCGTCGATCCTGACCGGCCGAATTCCGTCCCAGCATGGCGTACATGATTTCGTGAGTATGCCCCACGATCGAGAGGGCAAACCTGATCTTGATATACCGGCGAACAGTATCCATTTTCTGGACGGCATGCCAGGTTATGCGGATCTGTTGGCTGAGATCGGTTACGACACCTGCCTTTCCGGCAAGTGGCACCTGGGCGATAGCCTGCAACCACGCTGCGGTTTCCAGAAGTGGTTTCCCATGCCCTATGGCCAATCCAGTTACAGAAACGTCCCCATGGTCGAAGACGGTGAAGTCAGGTTGCATGAGGATACCTATGCGACCGATCTCTTTACCGACATTGCGCTGAAGTTCCTGGAAGACCAGGTCGACGAGGACCGGCCCTTCTGTCTGACTCTACCCTACACGGCGCCGCACAGGCCGTGGGGAAGAGAGCATCATCCGGAAGAGACCTGGGATGACTATTACAACAACTGTCCCTTCGAATCGACGCCCGGCCTGGACGAGCCGGTGCCGCCGGGCTTTCAACGATACACGTTTGAAAGGCCGTCGACAGGCGGTTCGACCTCCATTGATGCCGAGAAGCGAAAACAACACCTCACCGGTTATTTCGCGTCGATCGAAGAGATGGACCGGAATATTGGTCGTTTACTGGACTGGCTGGAATCGCAGGATCTCAGAAGTAACACGCTGGTAGTGTTTATGGGCGACAACGGCATGAACATGGGCCACCACGGCATTTATGGCAAAGGCAACGCAACCTGGCCGCAGAACCTGTTCGATACCAGCGTCAAGGTCCCCTGTCTGATCAGCCGGCCGGGACATGTCCCGGCAAACCAGGTCAACACCGATTTGCTGAGCCAGTATGACTGGCTGCCTACCTTCCTGGACTATGCAGGCGCCGCGGACCGTATCCCAGACGGATTACCCGGACGATCGTTCGCGCCACTGCTGGCCGGTCATACCGGTGAGGAAAGGGAAAGCATTTTCGTGTTTGACGAGTATGGGCCGGTACGTATGATCCGCTCGCAGGAATGGAAACTCATCTGGCGTTATCCGGCCGGCGCCCATGAACTCTATAACGTCGCGGAAGACCCGGAGGAGCTCGTCAATCTTTTTATCCAGCCCGGATACGCGG
Organism: Gammaproteobacteria bacterium; assembly: GCA_026713185.1. GTDB lineage: Bacteria > Pseudomonadota > Gammaproteobacteria > Pseudomonadales > Azotimanducaceae > UBA7455. The sequence continues at coordinate 2,445 of JAPOOX010000311.1, read as the reverse complement.
ACCGCATCCGTACGCTGCGCCGAAAACTGGACCACTGGTTTGCGAAGTACGTGGACCCGCGACTCGACGGCAGCAAACTGCCTGTGACCGGGTACGGCCAGCGAGATCATGCGACGAAAACAGATGCCTTTGATTATCGACCCCGGAATTGAGAGTTATGGTTACACGCATATTCTTCAAGCCGTAGCGGCACGTTTTGGTACACCAGCGATCGATCATTGACCACAGCCTCCCAGGCTGTCCGATGAACGATGGTCAATACGCTGCTCATGACCTCAGGATTGGTTGCGATCCCTTCCACTTGAATTACTGGTGCTATCTCACGTATGGTAAACCTTCGACTTTACCAAATAAAACTCACCAATAAATTCAAATAGATGGAGTAGTGATGACCCTGATCAGCTGGTCCTGGATTTTCATGGTGTTCTACATCGGCCTGATGTTATTTATCGGTTATATCGCGAGCAAGAAAATAGCGCATGCCGATGACTTTGCGACAGCCCGGAGTTCCTACGGGCCGTATTTTCTGGCTCTCGCATTTGCCGCATCAACATCGAGCGGCGCGACGTTTCTCGGCGCCCCGGCGCTGGCTTACGAATGGGGCACCGCAACTATCTGGGGTACTTTTCTCGCTACCATCGGCGTGTATTTCGGCATCCTCATCTCGATGCGGCTGATCGCAAAAGCAGGCAACAAGTTCGGCAATCGGTCGATTCCCGAGTATCTGGGAGACCGGTATCAGTCCGAGGGTATTCGGGTCATCGTATCGTTATTGTCGCTGGTGCTGTTTTTCTATCTTGCCGGACAACTGGTATCCGGTTTGGTAATGTTCGAGATAATGCTCGGGTTGTCCCCGGAGTGGGCGCTGATTATAACCACCATCGTGCTGTTGTTTTATGTCGTGATGGGCGGTGCACATGCAGACATTATGACCGACGCGGTGCAGGGCTTCATGATGCTGATTCTCGCAGTGTTGGTGATTGTGCTCGTGGCCATAGGATTCGGCATCGAAGGCGGATTTCTGGGCATGCTCGATAATCTTGATGCCCAGGATGACAATCTGGTTGCACCCCTTAACCCGAATACGCCGTTATTTCATTCCTGGTGGTCCATCTTCATCATTGTGTTCGCTCACATCCCGCTTGGGCTGCTGCCACACCTCGGGAACAAATTGTGGGCGCTGAAAGATACAGGTGGTCAGAGGCAGTTCGTGAAGCTGGCATTTATCTTTGGCCTGACACTCGCCATGCTTGGCTTTGCGGGTATGCTGGCCAGGGCTCACCTTGGCGATGCGCTGTACATGGATGGCGCCAATCCCAACCAGGCGCTTCCTATGCTGTTTGTAGAGCTGTTCCCCACCTGGCTAGCGGCCCTGATTGGTGTCGGCGTGCTGGCGGCAATTATGAGCACCGCAGACGGCCTGGTGGTATCGTCCACGCAGATTATTGCCAACGACCTTTACCGGCGCACCATCGTGCCAATCGTGCACCCCCATTTAACCGATGCACAACTGGACCAGCGGATATTATTACTCTCGCGCATATCAACCGTGGTGGTACTGCTGATCTGCATGTGTATGGCCTGGTTACTGATCGATATTAATATCGTCATCATCATCTGGATTGGTGTCGGCGGCATGATGGCGTCGTTTGCCGGTCCGCTGGTGATGGGCGCGTTGTGGAGCGGCGTGACCCGACAGGGTGCTTACGCCGGTCTTCTGTCCGGGTTCTTTACTTTCGTGCTGCTCTATACGCAGCTGATTGACCCGATGTGGTTCGATCCCGGAACATTGCACAACATGGCCGCCTGGCTGCATGGAGAAGGGCCGAACCCGGGATCGTGTGCGGTCATGGGTGAAATCGTTTCTGTATTCTTCACATTTACGGTATCCAAACTGACGCAGCCATTACCCCAGGAACACATTGACGCGATGTTTGGCGCCGAGGCCTGAGCCATGCGTTTCAGTTAAATCTGGCATCTTCGTAGAATACCGGTTTACGTTTTTCCTTGAATGCTGTTATCGCCTTACGTGCTTCCTCACCACTACCGGACTCAATCATGTGCTTTGCTTCCAACTCAAATGAAGCATCAAGCGATTGAGTTAAACCTGCCTGCATGTTTTCTTTCATTTTCGACAGTGCCAATGTTGGCCCATTGGCAATACCCATGGCATAACCCAGTGCATCGTCACGAAATGAAGCAGTGGGATATACCTCGTCAACCAGACCGATATCCATGGCCTCTCCCGCACTCAAGCGCGGTGATCGGTAAATCAGCGCCTTGGCTCTCGACAGTCCAACCAGCCTTGGCAAAAACCAGCTCGCACCATAGTCACCTGACAGTCCAACATTACGGAATGCAGTCACCATAAATGCATCTTCACAGGCGACCCTGAGGTCACAGGCAAGTGCAATAGATAATCCGGCGCCTGCGGCTGCCCCTGGC
>JAPOOX010000318.1 GCA_026713185.1 Gammaproteobacteria bacterium | reverse complement strand
GGACTTCTGGGCGACCTGGTGCGGGCCCTGCATAGCGGCGTTCCCCAAGCTTCGCGAGATGGTTGACGAGTTACCGAAGGAACGCTTTCAGATCATCGGCGTCAGCGTGGACGAAGAACTCGATACCGTGACGGACTACCTGACTAAAGAACCGCTGCAATGGGTAGTCTGGCATGTCGGCGAGGACAGCGAACTCGTTCGCAGGTGGCGGGTCACCGGCTTTCCGACCTACGTGTTGATCGGTCCCGAGGGCACGATCATCAACAAGCATCCAGGCGCCTTCAATGCCGAGTTTAGAACCGAAATCGAACAAGCGGTGCATACCGCCGTAACCTTGGCTGCGACGTCGGCCTCACCTTAGCCATCTTGCGCTGGTAGGCGTTCAGCGCCACGGGTCGCCCGCACCTTGCTGCGTAGTAAACGAGTAAAATCGAAAGCGGAATTGAAAACACGTATCCGACAATACCTCGACCGGCTCAACAAAGATCCAAAGCCTGAAAAATTTATTTTCGATGCCCGAGGTCTGGTAATCCGGCTGATATCGTGGCTTTATAGAAATATACGTACCATTCAATCAGAGGATAGGGGACATGACAGAACAGGCGCCGATTACCACGTTAGATGAGTTTGAAGAGGAATATAAATCGGGTAGTGGCAAGATATTACCGTCCAGCGTGTCGAAGCAAGCAAGTCTGGACAACATCCTGCGAGCCAGTGACGGGATCGGCGATTATAACCCGTTGTGGCGTGATGAAGAGTACGCGGCAAACAGCCGCTTCGGGATGATCACAGCAATGCCATCTTTCATTTACAGTGTGAGCCTTGGTGTTGGTGCGGCGATCAACGGCGCCATTAACCCCGCGCGCAATCGCGGTTTCGCCATGAATTATGCGGGTGGCGAGTTGGAGATCCATCGGCCCATCTGGTTGGGAGACACGATCACCTGCACAGAGCAGGTGGGTCCGGTTGTTCGCAAAGAAAGTGGACGGATCGGCCCGTTCTGTATCTGCACCGGCCTGGTGACGTACACCAATCAGCGCAGGGAGATTGTGGCCACTAAAAAAACGTTGATGGCACGTTACAAGATTCTGGGCGGCGGGCAGGAAACGATCGTATACGACCGGGAATACAAAGCGGAAGTGCAGCAGGAAGCGCCGGACCCTCTGGTCTGGGAGCGGGAAAGACGCGGCGCAGAAACCCGTTATTGGGAGGATGTTTTCGAAGGTGAGGAAATGCCGCCGCTGAAGAAAGGAACGTATACCGTCACCGAACTGTTCCTGTTCTCGTATGGTGTATGCGGCACCCGTCGCTCCTCGCGAGCGGCACTGGGAGATAGAATCGAGTCACTGCAGCGCTTCGACAGCGATGCTGTCAAGAGCCAAAGGAGCATGCCGGGACAGTTCGACTATGGACCACAGCGCGTGTGCTGGTTGGTGCAGATGGCGACTGACTGGATGGGAGACGACGGGACGCTGAAGAAACTCGTGACCCATGTCCGTCATCCCAACCTGGTTGGCGACACCAACACTGTCTACGGTTCAGTAGCGAGAACGTACATTGAAGACGGCGAGCATTTGGTTGATCTCGAGGTACGCAACGAGAATCAGTCGGGCACTGCCAGCGCCTTTGCGACGGCAACCGTCGCACTGCCATCGCGCAGATGACAGTGGAGAGCCTTCAGCGGGCCAAAATCTCGCCATGCTGCTGTCGCGGATCAAACAGGTTGGCTTATCTGGGTTTTCTTCGTCATGTTTGATGGGAGCATAGAGCGTTTTACTGTGAGTCAGCGGAGCACTCCTTTCTTGCGCAGTTCATCGATTTTTGTTGCGTCATAACCGAGCACCTCGGACAGCAAAGTCTCAGTGTCGGCGCCCAGACAGGGAGCAGGCATGCGCACTCCGTTTGGTCGACACTGGAGCCGCCATGGGATACCAGCGTGTGCGCGCCTTCCTACCTCGGGGTGTTGAAGCCTTTCGATAAAGCCACGTTCATTGAGATGAGGGTCTTCCACAATGTCCTTGCAGGTGAATCCTGGAAATGCGGCAACACCCATTGCCTGGAGTTCCCGGGTGATTTCCCAGCGATCTCGCACACCGGTCCATGACGCCACGATCTCTTCCAATTCGTCCTCATTGGTTTTACGCGCGGCGAGTGTTTGAAAACGCGCGTCGTTTGCAAGCGACGGGTCGATAATGGCAGCAAACTTTGCCCATTGGGTATCACTCGAACAGGCAATGGTCACCCATGCATCTTCACCATGACAGGCAAAGCATCCATGAGGCGCCATGCAGGGATCACGATTGCCCATGCGCTCGGGCTGCGTACCGTTGAATGCATACTGCATCCAGGCTTCTGCGACCAGTACTTGAGTTGCCTCCCACAGGCTGAGGTCCAGATGATCACCGACTCCCGTTAGTTCGCGTCGCTCAATCGCATTTACGATCGCCAGAGCTGCAGTAATTCCGGCAGTCGGGTCCGGCATCGAGATCCCCAATTCCTCAGGCCCGCCACCGGCAAATCCAGTCACTGATGAGAGCCCGGAGAGTGGCGGAAATGCCGGACCGTATCCGATGTATCTGGAATAAGGACCGGTTTGCCCGAATCCGCTGATGCTTGCCAGGATGATTTTCGGGTTGATACGTTTCAGTTCTTCGTAACCTAAACCCAGCCGGTCCATGACGCCGGTGGCAAAGTTCTGCACCACAACATCGGCGTTGGCAATGAACGCTTTGACGAGTTCTATCCCCAATGGGTTACTGAGATCGACCGCGACGCTGTGCTTGCCCTGATTCCATTGATTAAACATACCCGCACGATTGAGCCCCGGTTCCATACCCGGAGGCACTGACCTGACTCTGCGGTAGAGGTCCGGCCGCGTTTCGGATTCCAGTCGTATTACCTCGGCGCCCAGATGCGCCAGATTCATCGCACAAAAGGCGCCCGCCCAGACCCATGACAGGTCGATAACACGTATGCCTTCGAGCGGACGCCTGGCTTCAACTCCTGCAGGGCACGATTCCCGGGCATCCCCACGGGACACAATCCTGGTATTTTCCAGCACTTCATCGGTGTGCTCACCGAGACGCGGCGCCCGTCGTCGAATTGCTGCCCGCCCGGTCGACGTGAGCACAGCCGGACCCAAATACTCAATGGGACCAGTCACAGGATCGTCGAAAGTCAGGAAAAACCCGCGGGCTCGCATATGCTCGTCTGCTGCGAGTTGCTCGAAATTCATTACCGGCGCAAAACAAATGCGCTGCTTCTGGCCCGTATGGAACAGATCAGCAGCCTTCCACTCACCAATGAATTCCTGCAAAAACAAGTTGACCATATCCTGATTTTCACCCCGGCTCGCTCTATCGGCAAAAACCTCAAGCTCCGTCCAGTCCGGATGTCCCATAAGAGCGACCAGCCGCTCCCATTGGTCCTGCTCGATACAAACGAGAAATATCGGTCCGTCCTTTGCCTGGAAGGTCCGCCACGGAGCAGAGATGCGACTGGTGTATCGATCACGGATTTGTCCAAGGTAGCTATATCCGGGGATACCCCCTTCCAACACTGATGCGACGTATTCCTGCTCAGAAAGATCGATGTAGTCACCGACACCTGACCGCCGTGCGTCACGGTACATGGCAAGCGCGGTCAATGCACCCGTGATACCTGTCATCAATCCGCATTGATGTCCAAACACCTTCAGTGGAGGAAGATCGGGATCGTTATGGGTTTTTGGGCAGAGAGTGGCCCAGCCGCCCGCGTTTGTAACCGTCAACTCCTCGGCGCAATAGTCACGGTACGGCCCAGTGATACCGAAAGGCGTGATTGATAACACAACCAGGTCGGGGCGTTTCTTCTGCAGCGTTTCAGGATCCAGACCTAGTTCCAGCGCATGCAGTCTGGAGTAGTTGTGTACCAGGATGTCAGCCCAGACGATAAGCTGGCGTAACGCGTTGCGTCCGGTTTCTTCCTCAAGATTTAGGCACACACCACGCTTGTTCAGATTGAACGCCAGGAAGGTACCGCTTTGTTCGGGGTCAATGTGATCGGTGGGGAAAGGTCCGCGCCGGCGCGTACTATCTCCTTCAGGCGTCTCGACTTTAACAACGTCCGCTCCATGGTCGCCCAGCAGCTTTGCTGCGTAAGCGGCAGAAACCCCGCTTCCGAGTTCGAGCACACGTACAGGCTGCGTCTCGCCAGACAATTCGTCTAACCTTCCCTATATCACATCGGCCATGATTGTCTCACGAATACGCCTCTGTAGCACAGGTGTCATGATGCAGTGAAATGGCATTGTAAAAACAGGATTTTCAGTCGAGGAATCTTCCTACTCGATCCAGACGCCGACGGGTTGCATCGGCGTCATCGGGAGGCAGGAAAAAAATGAGGCGATCGACGCCGGCGTCGGTGAATCGTGACACCCAATCCGGGTCCGGCGGCATCGCGAAGATCGAGATGTTGATGGACGAAGGTTCTCTGCCCTCCTCCTCGGCGAGTTGGCGCAAAGTCGTCACACCTTCAAGCACCTTCTCCGGCCATCGTGCACGCGGCAACCATCCATCGCCATACTTTACGATGCGACGTAACGTGTGAATGGTCTCGCCGCCGAGAAACATTGGGGGATGCGGTTTCTGTACCGGTTTCGGCCATGCCCAGATCGGGTCAAAGTCGACATACTTGCCATGAAACTCAGCCTCATCCTCCGTAAAAATGATCTTCAACGCCTGCATCTGCTCTTCAAGTCGCTTGAATCGGGTGTCCCACTGAGTCCCGTGATGCTCGGCTTCTTCTTGATTCCACCCGCCGCCAAGGCCAAATAACAAGCGTCCGCCGGAAAGGTAATCGAGCGTCGCTGCAGCTTTTGCAGCCGTGATCGTGTCCCGTTCAATGATAAGCGTGATTCCGGTACCGAGCTTGATTGTCGAAGTAACCGCAGCAGCGGCCGAGAGTGTCGTGAATTGATCGAGTGTGTGCAAATACTCCTTCGGCAACTCGTCGGCTTCCGGGTAGGGCGACTTGCGTGATGTCGGTATGTGCGTGTGCTCCGGCAGCCACAAGGAGTCAAAGCCGCGCTCCTCTACCTCGCGCGCAAGGTCGGTGACAGGCATTGCGTATTCGGTAATGAAGTTGAAAATGCCGATATTCATGACCCAAGGATACCATTGTTGACAGGAATCCACAGCACGTATGACTCACTGAACCGTAACGTGTCTGGTACGTAATGCCCTCAAAAGCGTACAATAATATGGATTATGGTCTGGTGGGAAAATATGCACATGGGTTTCCAGTGGCCCGCGCTTGTCCTGACTTGCGCAATCACGCTTTCTGCGTTGCCTGTCTGGTCGGCGGAACCGAGCCACGGATTCTCTTATTTCGGAGATCTGAAGTATCCGCCGGACATGGCCCACTTCGATTATGTTAACCCGGATGCACCCAAGGTTGGGCGTCTGAACCTCGCCTTTATCGGTACAATCAACAACCTGAATCCATATGTGGACAAGGGCCTGCTTTCGCCTTACATCAATCCATCAGGGGGATTGGGCTCCTGGATCTACGACCCCCTGATGCGTTTTTCGGAGGATGAGCTGGCATCTTATTACGGTTGGCTCGCCGAACATGTGGAGGTTGCAGACGACTACAGCTGGGTGACTTACAAGCTGCGTGAAAACGCCCGTTGGCACGATGGCCAACCAGTGACGATGGCAGACGTTGTGTGGACCTTTGATGTCATCAAGAACGGCGCGTCGATCAGTTGGCGGAGTAATTTCCGCGACGTGGTTCGCCTGGAGCAGATTGACTCCTGGACTTTCCGGTTTCACTTCAGTGACACTGCGGAAAAGACGCCACAGCTGATTATCCTGACATCAAAATTTGCACCCCTGCCGAAACACTACTGGGAGGATAGGGCAATCGACGAGACGACCGTGGAACCCCCGTTGGGTAGCGGTCCATACCGTATCGCAGAAATAGACCCCAGCAAGACTGTTTTTGAGCGAGTGCACGATTACTGGGCCAAAGATATCAACGTCGCAGTCGGTTATTTCAACTTCGATCGCATAGATGTCACCAATTTCTTCGACAAGAACGTCATGCTTCAGGCTCTGCGGGCAGGAGTCATAGACTACCACTTTGAAGAGAACGAAGACGATTTCGCCACAGCCTATGATTTCGCGGGGTATCGCAATGGACTGTTCAGGAAAGAGACCTATACGATGGGGTACTCCTACGGCATGCACTTTGGCGTGGTTCTGAACAGCCGCAGGCACCCGCTCAATGACATCCGTGTGCGCGAAGCTCTGACCCTCGCCTACAACTTCGAATGGTCCAACCGGGTTTACTGGCACAGCGGTATGGACCGCAACAACAGCTATTTCATGCGCTCTGGACTGCAGGCTTCCGGATTGCCCTCTGCCAAAGAGCTCGAATTGCTGCAACCCTTTCGCGGACAGATTCCCGAGCGTGTTTTCACTGAGCCCGTGCCACTACCAAGAAACGATAGTTTTGGCCGGAATCGGGCGACACTGCTCCAAGCCGATTCACTGCTTCGGGATGCAGGCTGGGAGGTCAAGGATTTCAATCGCATACATACGGTTACTGGCGAACCACTGACGTTTGAGCTCGTCGTTACCTTCAGGGATCATGAACGTATGCTGGTTCCCTTCGTAGATAATCTGAAGCGTCTGGGTATCCGTGCCGTGTTGCGCAGGGTGGAGAGCAATCAAATGACCAACCGGTTGAGAAGCTACGACTTCGACGCGACCGTCCGCAAGTTCTACACCTGGAAGGTACCCTTCCCCACCCGCATGCGTAGCCAGTTTACTTCCCAGTATGCCGATTTGCCCAATATGACCAACTACGCGGGTATTAAAAACCCCGCGGTCGACTTTCTTGTGGAAAAGATCGCTGTCGCAGACTCGGAAGAGTCTTTGAATGCTGCCGGGCGCGCCCTGGACCGCATACTACTGTATAACTTCTATCTTATACCCGATGGCCATCCGATTGGACGCCACGTCGTGCACTGGGATCGGTTTGGTCATCCGCCGCTTGGCGTTCCGCACATGAATTGGACAGGTATGCCGTACCTGTGGTGGTTCGACAAGGAAAAGAGCGCCCGGGTGGACGCAGGCATCGCAGATATATTGGGGTCAGAGTAAAGTGCATTTTACTCTGACCCCATTATATCCGCTGACCCCGATCTTCATCGTGATGCTTTACGCATGTGGTGGCGGTGGTGGTTCAGTCGTTCCCTCCACTATCCAGCCGGTTATTCCGGCAGGGAACAATGGCATAACGACAACACCTGAATCCAGTGTAACGACACAATTCACCGATGTGACCCGTAATTCGGGGCTCGATTACGATACTGGTTTCGCCATCCGGCCAATGGATGCCTCCGTTCGGCTGATTGCCACCAGTGCGGCAGCGGCAGGTGATTACGATGGTGATGGCGACACAGACGTATTTATCACACGCGGTGATATTGGCACAAACCTGCTGTTTCGCAACGACGGCAATCTCATCTTTACTGAGGTTGCCAAAGACGCGGGACTTGACTTTACCCTGTTGCGACAAAGCGGAGCCACCTTCGCCGACATGGACGGCGACGGTGATCTCGATCTGTTTATCGGTGGCCTGGAGGACGAGTCTCTGCTGTATGCCAATAACGGTGACGGAACGTTTACAGACGTCACGTATGGTTCAGGTATCGATACCTTGACCACAACCTATAACCTTTCGGCGGCTTTTGGCGACTACGATCTGGACGGCGACCTGGATCTTTTCGTAGCCCACTGGGGTACCCCTCACAATCAGTATGATCCTGGCGACACCCAGCATCTATGGCGTAATGACAGCGACGAGAAGGGAATACGGTTTACCAGTGTGAGTGTTGATGCAGCGATTTCACCCAGTATAGTCACGCTGGAGGATCCATATGCGTGGTTTCAAAAAGAGGATGATCGAACCTTTACACCGGTGTTTGCCAGGATTGATGCGGACGAATACCCGGATTTGCTGATCGCTGCCGATTTCAATCAGTCACAATATTTCAGTAACAATGGCGATGGAACATTTAACAACGTGACGGATGTAGATGTCCTGGTCGATGGTAATGGTATGGGTTCCGCGGTTGGTGATTATGACAATGATGGTGACCTGGATTGGTTTGTCACCAGCATATTGTACCCTGGTGACGAAACTGTACTGGATTCTCCATTGTCACATATTGGTAATCGCCTGTATGAAAATCACCTGGGTGTCTTTAAGGATGTAACAGAATTCGCAGGCGTGAAGGATGGTGGCTGGGGCTGGGGCGCCTGTTTCATGGATTTTGAAAACGACGGTGACCTCGATATTTATCACACCAATGGCTGGCAGGAGACCTTCGATGCAGACTACGCGACGGAACCTGATGAAGACAGTGTCTCCTTCGAGATCGACAACAGCAGAGCCTTCGTCAATCAGGGTGATGGCAGTTTTACCGAGTCAGCGGAAAGCCTCGGTCTCCTGGATGAGGAAATGGGCCGAGGTGTTGTATGCGCCGACTTTGATGAAGATGGTGACGTCGATATCCTGTTGCTGCACGATAGTGCCACTTTGTGGCGTAACGACCTCGAGGGAAATACTTACCTGCGTATCAAGTTGCAGGGCAAAGCACCCAACACGGAAGCCTCTGGCGCCCGGATTACCGTCACTGCCGATGGCAAATCGCAGATTCGTGAAATTATGATCGGCAGCAATTTCGTGTCTCAGAATCCGACCATACAGGTTTTTGGCCTGGGCACGGCAACGAGTGCCGACGTCACGATCCTGTGGCCAGATGGCCAGGAGACGCTGATGCCGGATGTCCCACATCAACAGACAATTATCGTGAAGCACCCGGATATAATGGGGTCGGAGTAAAGTGCCGGAGTAAATCTTTACATCTGACCTGATCGTGCAATTATGGGTAGTTTTACTCCGGCACTTTACTCCGACCCCAATATATCCATTCGTTCGAGCAAGTGGTATCGATCGGGTTCAAGAGGTCCGAAACGTTGTTGAGAGCCATCCGGCCATTCGACCCAGATGACCTGTGGCGTGGATGTATCCGCAAGTCCAAACACGCGCCGGTGATCATTGGCGGAGGCGTAGCTGCCATCAGTTCCTATTCTCAACCTCTGGCGCGGGATGGCTTCACGCCAGATGTATGTACCTGTAGTCTGTGGTTGCGCTTCACTGCCACGTACTGTCACGCCTAACCAATGCGCCCGGGCGCTGTCGTTGCGATAGACATGCGCCTTGCCACCATTGTTGGCTACAACGATATCTGTATCACCATCATTGTCGAGGTCACCAAATGCCGCACCGCGGCTTACGTCCTCAATGACGAAAGCGCTGACTTCTTCATAGTGGCCCTGCCCATTGTTCAACCACAATTGATTGCGTTGCCTTAATGGATGGTCCACTCCGGCATTGCGTTGCTCTGCGATTGTGCTGACTTCGCCGTTGGCGGTGAACAGGTCCAGATCGCCATCATTATCAATATCGATCCATCCGGCGCCAAATCCTGTAAACGGGATACTGGCGACGGCAACGCCTGTGATGGTCGAGTTGTCCGTGAACCAGCCGTTACCATTGTTGACATACAGGGTATTGCTTTGCCTCTTGAGGTGCGTCATGAAGAGGTCCATATCACCGTCCAGGTCGAAGTCCTCAGCAGCTACCCCCATGCTTGCCTCGGGCAGACCATCGACATTCAGTGCCGCGCCGGCAAAAAGAGCATCGTCGACGAACCGACCCGCACCCTGATTAAGCCACAGGAAGTTCTCGGTCGCGTCGTTAGCAACATAAAAGTCGGTCATGCCATCATTATTGAAGTCGCGCGCCACGACCCCGAGACCATTGCCGGGTGTCAGGATTCCTGCCTTTCTCGTAATGTCCTCGAATCGCCCGTCACCAAGATTGCGATACAGCCTGTCTTGTTCCGGGAGATAAGCCTGTGGTCCGCAGTATTCCCGACCACCGTCATCGTCTCGGCAAATCTTGTGCGTTGCCAGAGTGAATTTCTGGTAGTTGACAACATAGAGATCGACGTAACCATCGTCGTCAATATCCGCAAAGCTTGCGCCAATCGACAGGCTGTCATCCTTGAGTCCGGCATCATCCGTGATGTCCCTGAAGCGCCCGTCACCAAGATTTTCAAAGAGTTGGTTCTTACCGAAATTGGCGAGAAGTACGTCGAGGTCCCCGTCATTGTCAATATCGCCTGTCGCAATGCCCATGCCGTAACCGTCTGCGACAACCTGACTTGTTTCGGTGATATCAACGAATTGCAGCTCTCCCGGATCGCTGACGTTCAGGAACAGGCGATCGCCGGACAATGGTCCAGTCCGGTCCTTTAACGGACCACCCTGAACGAGCCACAGGTCCAGGCGGCCATCGTTGTCGAAATCCAGCAATCCCACGCCACCACCCATGACTTCGACCATCCAGTACTCGCCCTGCTTTCCGTTGTCATGTGTAAAGTCGATACCGGCACTACTGCTCACTTCAACAAAACGGGCTGCACCGGTTACGGTAAGGGAGATAAACATCAGTAGTGCTGCGATTAAAGGTTGACTACAGACCACGTGGCAAGTACTTAGTGATATTTGAAGACCGACAATACCACGACGCTTCGTTGATACCCACACTTCAGAGACTTTTCCAGGGCACACACCAAATGTTGGTGTGTGTCAGGATGTTTGTAGTCATCCATCGTAGATAAGCGGGATCTCAGGTAATCGTTCGACCAGGTAAAGGGGAAGTGAGAGTAGCCGGTAACTGATATCAGAAAATTGGCCGGATCTGTGGACTCGTGTTTCAACCGTCTGCAAAACGGGCAGCCGGGTATCAAATCTAACTGCTGTCCGGGTTCCTTTTTCCGCAACAAATTGATGCAAAGACTTGAGGCTGCCAGTCGCGCCCGATTTAATTTCAACAGGGACAATCTGGCCATGAATGGCAACGACGTAGTCAACTTCCGCGTTCGTGGCACGCCCTTCTCTTAACCAATAAGTCAGATCACGATTAGTGGAGGTTAACAGGAAATCCTGCAAATGCTGTCCGATGAATTGCTCGGCAATCGCACCTTCGTTAACCAGTCGGCGTTCGTTGTCTCGGGAAATTGAATCCCATCCGAGCCCACAGATCGCATTCATCAAACCGATGTCCATGAAAATCAGCTTGTATACTTTTTCCTCAATTTCCGCCTGTAGGGGGAGACCGTTCGAGTGGCTATGGGTCACTTTTGACAACACACGAGCCATGCAGAGAAGCTCGATATCGGCCTTGATCGTTGCACTCTTGTCGTCGGTGGAATAGTGGCTGTATTTGACTTTTTTCCCGACGTTTCGCGCCGCAAAGTTGAACACAGTGTTGATGCGATTCAGGTTTCTTGATCCGATATACTTCGGAAAATCCTCGCGATACGTATCGATGATTGAGTTATGCACATCAGTGACTTCTTTGAATCGCCTGGATCTGGCGTAGGTATCTACCGCTTCTGGCATTCCCCCGACAAAAAAGTAGGTGCGCAGCAATGCAAGGAGTTTATCGTGAATCACCGGGTTTATTTCATCACCCAGCTCAAAGGTCATGATGAGTTCAGCAAGCTTTGGTTCCTCCAGTGCATCGAGGAACTCCGTGAATGTCATCGGACCCATATGCAGGTATTCGACTCGTCCGACCGGCATCGCAAACCTGTGCCTCGAAAGCACAAATTCCAGCAGGGAACCCGCAGCTATCAGCGGTAGCTGTGGCAGTTCTTCGTAGAAATAACGTAATGCTGGTATAGCCTCGGGAACAGACTGGATTTCGTCCAAAAACAGCATGACTTCGGGTCCGGCAGGAAGAATATCGGTTGCCAGCAAGGCCTCAAGCATATTCGTCAGTGTTACGGGATCATTCTGTGCAAACGCTGCTCCAAGTTCAGGGTATCTCTCAAGGTTGAGCTCTGCGAGTTGACACTGTTGCTGCTCAGCGAACAGTCTGATCAGCGTTGACTTGCCAACCTGTCGGGCACCTCTGACGACAAGTGGCTTCTTCGATTCTTTGGAAAGCCAATTATTCAGTAAATTTAATTGCTTACGATTCATACTTAAACTCATAAGAGAGTATAATATGATATAGATTAGCATATCTACTGGCTATAAACGACTTTTCAGAGCTAAAACAGGGGTATATAATGGGGTCAGAGTAAGGCGCCAGAGTGAAAGAATTTCACTCTGGCGCCTTACTCTGACCCCATGCAAACAGCCTGGCTGAATTCAGTTCAAACAAAAGTTGAATCGTTCTTCCAGCCAGTTCGCTGAAATCTTTGTCCTGCCAATGTGCGCAAACTGCCAAACCGCCCGATTGCATCGGCAAACAATTGGCAAAGCCATACCCGGCAACAGGTGATCCATCACCATCAAGAACTGCGATGCGGAGACTGCCTGCGTTTGGAATATCAACATTAACCGTGAGAGACGGTTCCCGGGCAACCAGTGGCGTTGACTGAATGAAGGCTTTTTCACCAGGATTTTCTTGTACATAACCCGCAAATCTGTCCCGGGGAAGAGTTGCCAAATTCCAGGATCCTTCCCGCCAGTTGTTATGCAGACCGTTGCTGCCACCGTAGTAAAGCGAGACAGTGTCCCCTTGAATGACAGGGGCAGCCGCATAGATGCAACCACAATCATAAGCCCCGTCAGGATAATGCCCCTGTCCCAATGGAATAAGCGGTTCGCCGGGACAAATACGCTGCCAGTGAATTGTATCGGCGCTCCAGGCCAACTCGGTTGTCACGGTATCCCAATCCGGTGCATCGGCAACACCTTTGTGGAACATGGCGGGTAGCCCCAAAAAGACGTTGCCACAGCGGAAAACAGGCATGGAGTAGATTTGATCGTGTTTATCCTGACCGCGCATGATTTCTACCGGTTCCGACCAATGGATAAAATCGTTGCTTTCTGTGCGCAGGACGGTGCGAATGCCTTCTGACCAAGCTCGCGTAAATCCCACATATTTTCCCAGCTCCGGCACCCACAACGCATTATTGTGCGTATCTCCAGCTGCATTAAACTCCGGCCAGGGGATCGGATCTGCCCATCGCAGGCCATCTTCCGAAAAGGCAACCGCCATCCTCCGCGCGACTGGATTTTTATGAAAATATTTGTAGCGGCGCGCCACGTCGGGATCATGCATTTCTTTAGTGACCCCGCCAGAATGAAGACCATGCGATGCCGTACTCATGACGATATTGTTCTCAGTCGAGCCGTTGAAAGGGATGATCCCCAAATTTGGCTTTTCCCAGACGAGCCCATCTTTGGAAGTCGCATAGAGTAACCCATCCTCCCGCCTGCCGCCTCGATATTCGACGTGTTGCCGTTGCTCCAGCGGGGTTTCATTAGAACCGCGGTCCACCAAAAACGTATGATACCAAAGCTTGAAAATCCCCTCTTCCTCGTCAAATAACACGGTTGGATACACGTTATCGTATCGTGCTTCCCATTTTTTGGGTGGGTCGGCAAAGAATTCTTCAGAAAAAAG
>JAPOOX010000261.1 GCA_026713185.1 Gammaproteobacteria bacterium | reverse complement strand
GTAGATTGCAGGAGGTTCAGGGCGGCGTCGCCGGCCCCCCGGGCCGCTGGCGCGTACGGCCTGACGGCGGGCGCATAAGCCGGAAGCCTTGTTCAGAAGATTTGCCTCCGTCGTAGTAACGGATGTCATGCAGCACCGCCCATCGACCGGCTGGACTAAAAAGCGGAACTGCCACTTCTGCCAGCGGATCAGGTTGCCCTCTACTTCAAAGCTGGGATCTTCGGGCTGCGTGATCTCCAGCGGTTTCAAGTCCGTCCGGTGTTGCGCAACCAGATCCGCGGCGAATTCTGCCGGTTCGGTTGGTACCGGCGCCACACCGTGATCCTCCACAACCACCTTACCACTGTCGACGTCGACATACGCTGGCAGGTTCTCCACCGGATGCGCGTACTGGTTGTCTGTGATGTTATCGTGGACGAACGCGAGAGCGGATAAATGCAGTTCGTTCCCCGGTGGGAGGATGAGAGTTGAGATAGTTGATCAGGGATCCACCCCCATTACCAGATCGCTCTTTCATGTCCGATAATTTCCGATCCACACTTTCACTTTCTTCGTCGGAGTCCTCTGATCGGGCCATGTGGTGGTCTTCGAGTTTTTCAAGAATAGTTGCCATATACTCCGGTGAAATGCCGGCTTCCAGCAAACGGTCTACAGCATAGTTATCAGCCTCGCGTTCAAATTCCCTGGAATATGCGCTCAGCCCGATAGATACCGGTATCGTCAACAGCAACTCGCCGACACCACCCAGATCGCCAGTCACGACGGTCAGAAACACCAGCCAGGCAGAAGCCCGGAGTACTTTCTGCTCCACATGCCGAAGGTGTGCATGGCCATACTCATGGAAGTAGACCGCCAGCAGTTCTTCATCGGTTTCAGCCAACTCAATCAGATCGTCGGTAATGACAACCGTGGTAGCACTCAATGCCAGGGCATTGGCGCCGATGGCTCGAGAACTGCGAAACTCAAGTTGCGGGATTTTTTCGAAAGATAAAAGATAACGCCGCAACTCCCGCTGGCGGCCGGTATCGATATTCGAGGAATCCAAATCCAGAAACACGTGATTTATGGTCAGATTCGCCATCTGCTGACTGATTTCGGCCGGAATGGTGTAAGCCAGTCGAGCAGCCCCCGCGGGCACTCCCCAAATTGCGAGACCGGCTAATAAAGTCACCGACAACAACAAGGCAACTACCACCGTAGACAAGCGCCGTTGCACACGTTCGGCCCAGCCTGGCCCCCCGGGCAGGGAGCGCCACAGAGTTCTCACCCCTTCATAGTCCAGGGTAACGAAACTTTGCTGGTCTCCCCAGGTAATGCGGGTTGGCGTTCCCGGCAGGGGAGCGGTAACTTTCAACTCCGACAGATTGATGCTGATTTGGCTGCCATCCTCCACGGTGACTATTGCGGATACACTTCGTAACGTCAGGGAGCCGAGTTTCCCCTGGCTACGTGAGCCGTCAAAATAAGTGCCTTGCAAAGCCGTCATATACCAATACCAAGGTCAAAAGCCTCTCCCAGTTCTTCGCCACGCGCGGCAATATTGTCGGATTCCCGCGCCGTGAATGCATTCAGGTCCTGTGCTTCAATCCATAAGTTGGATTGCAGATAGCGAACGCGCCGCACGGCGGCCCACGGATGATAGATTCCCAAAGTGACCAGGGTGAGCAGGAAGTTGGTCAACAGAATCATTACATAGACGTATAGGCTGATGTTGTTTCTCAAGCGATTCTCAACAACTTCGATATTGTTGAATACGAGCCGGAAATACAGCGCCTGATAGAGCAAAATAATAGCAATATAGACCAGCATGAAAATGGCAATAGAAATTGCCGGCAGGAAACCCTGTCCATTCATACCTATGGCGGTAGACAGGAGCCCGTATATGAACATCACACAGAAATACAATATGAATGTGGCGAAGAATGCACCTACACAGATCAATGCGATGAGATAAAAACCCCCTGAAGTGGCGGTCGAGTATGAATGGGCCTGACCGAATCGATGGTGGTTGATGTTGTATTGATTGATTTTATATCTGGCATGGGGATAACCGAGACCGAGCGTTACC
The DNA here is from genome assembly GCA_026713185.1 of Gammaproteobacteria bacterium. Classification (GTDB taxonomy): domain Bacteria; phylum Pseudomonadota; class Gammaproteobacteria; order Pseudomonadales; family Azotimanducaceae; genus UBA7455. The sequence goes on along the minus strand of JAPOOX010000261.1, from coordinate 3,092 downwards.
AGCGCGAACAGCAGCCATAAAAAATAGGGCTTGTAAGCTTGCAGGATGGAACCGTCAAATCCGAATCGCACCCCGCGCCATATGGAGTTGTTGGCATTGAATCGAAGCGCAGCTACGACGATTACGGGTATACACAGGAACAGCGTAAGACCCAGAACAAATCCCAACAATGAACTGAATGCCCCCGCCAATGAGTAGATCAGTAAAAGTGCGACAGCAATCAGTCGACCCTTGAGAATAGCGATGGGACTGGCAATGTAATCAAAGCGATCCCCTGCCAGTTCCGTGTTGCCATAGAAGTATTTTTTTGTTCTGACTTTCGCCCAGGCGGAATATATGCCCAAAGTCAGGATGGTAAACAACAGGTTGACGATCCATATCCGAAAGTAGTCGGCGCCATTGCCGTGAAACACGAACGGTGTAATAGAGCGTTGTGTAGCTGAATCTGTAGTAACTGTAGTTTCCTCCATGGAAATTCCTATAGTTTTCTTGTATGACCGATAGGCGGCAAAACGCCGACGGTACTTTATCACACCAACAGGGATACCCACCAAAATCCGGGATTACCGGGAAACTACGTTTCGACGACTTTGAAATTTTCGTTGCAGCCGTTAGCATATGCCAGGAACAAATTCTATACAGGGTGTGTTGTCCGGGAGGCAGAAAATGACCATCGAAACCCGATTACTGGGACGTACCGGGGTGCAGGTCAGCAACCTGTGCCTTGGCGCCATGATGTTTGGCATGCGGACCGAGCCTGAAGACTCCTACGCAATGATCGATAAAGCGATCGATAGCGGGATTAATTTCATCGATACTGCCAATGTATATTCACGTGGGCGAAGCGAGACCGTTACCGGTGAAGGATTAAAGAGAAATGGTCACCGTGATCGAATTGTCATCGCTACCAAATTCCATGGCGCCATGGCCGATGATGATCCCAATATGAGAGGCGCCAGTCGACGCCACATTCTGGCCGCCTGTGAAGCAAGTCTAAAACGTCTGAAAACAGATTATATCGATCTCTATCAGATCCACCGGCCGCATTCAGATACAGCCATTGATGAAACGCTGCGGGCCCTGGATGATCTGATCAAGCAAGGGAAAGTGCGCTATATTGGCACCTCTACCTTTGCCTCCTGGCAATTTGTTGAATCTCTCTGGGCTTCGGAAAAACATGGTTTGAATCGTTTTGTTTGTGAGCAGCAACCCTACAACCTGCTCGACCGGCGCGTTGAGCGGGAGCTGATGCCGATGGCCAGAACCTACGGTGTTGCCACAATTCCCTGGAGTCCCCTGGCGGGTGGATTGCTGACCGGTAAATATCAACGGGACGAGCAAGCTCCCCAAGGTACTCGATATGCAAGTCCGGGTCGAGAGCACAGAGTCAATGAACGTGTATTCGATGTTATCGATGACCTGAAACCGCTTGCGAAAGCAAAAGGATGCCCGTTATCACAGTTCACGCTCGCCTGGGTGATGTCACAACCTGGCGTGACCAGTCCCATAATCGGTCCGAGAACAATGGAACAACTCGAGGACAACATCGCCGCAGCTGATGTTGAACTAACGCAAGAGGATTACATCGCGATTGACCAAATCATACCGCCGGGTCAGATGGTCTCACCTTTCTATGAGGCGGACTTTGGTCCCCACCGGTTTCGGATCTGAGAAATCAAGGAAAATCATGAAAAACTGCATTGGGTCACGTCGTTATCAAAGTCAGTGATATGGAACGCGCAAACCGTTAAAGCTGTAAATCCAAAAAAATTGAGTTGAGGAGGGAGACCATGACTGATCAGCAGTCCGACTTGGTGCAAGGAGTCTGATGCAATGGTAAATCAACAGGAATCCCAAGCGCGAATTGTTACTCTCAAGCGTCCAGAACATCACTACGTACTGCTGATTACAGACGATGGCAGCATGCTCGGTCTAAACAAAGACGGTGATCCTGCTCTGTTCTACGAAGCTGATGATCGTGTAATCTGGGATCGAACGGCAATAGGCGTAAAGCACATGGCAACCGGCAAGAACGTAGCAGTCGATATCGGAAATGACGTCTGCACTTTGTCGGTCGGTTCAGATGAAGTGTACTTCCATATGAGCCATGGTCCGGAAAAACTTCCTTCCGAATATCTTGAACACCTGCAGCGCGAAGGCTGGGTGTGTCTTAACTCTATCCTTCAGCCGGAGATTGTCGAACGACTCGAACGCGTCGCCTGTACGGGTCCATACGAACACATGGAGCAAAATATGGACATTCCCAAGATCTGTCAGGACGCTGCCGTCTGCAGAGCAGTCGCTGAGCCCATATCACTCTGGGTGCTTCGCGAGTACCTGCAGACGAGGGATATACACTTGGGGCATCCTCCTGGTTTCAACGTTCTGAAACCTGAAACGCTGGCGCAGGCAGGCCGGCGCTGGCATTCTGATATTCCGTATATTCCATCGACGAGTCCTCAGCCCGTGTTCCCTCGAAAGGGACCCCCCAAGGCCTGCAACCGTAATACCTGTGTGTCGGATTTCACCCACCAGAATGGCGCAACGATGTTCAAACCGGGTTCACACCGGGTTGATTCGGGACCCCCGGAAGAATGGAACAGAGCCCTGCAGGATGATGAACTGCCTTACAGCGGACCAGAGGCCACGGTTCTCGAGGCTCCCAGTGGCAGTATGTTACTTTATGACGCAAGAACCTGGCACCGTGCCGGCTTCAATCGCAGTGAACATAAACGGGCAATGATGGCACAGAATTACGAGACACCAGATGTAGTACCCAAGAGGGATACACGGCCTGCCTGCGAGAAATTGCACCGGTCGCCGGTCTATCAGGAACTGAATACGAGGGAACAGCGCGATATAACAGAACTCCTGATGAACATCGCAGCAAGTCAGTAGGGGGAACTTTGCTGGTCATCCCCTGAGCGGCAAAAAAGCGCTGTATGTGAATCATTTCATTGGCAACCTGGTTCCATTGCCTTCTGGGATAACCGTGCAACCTGGCATTGGGCACAGAATGACTATCAGGGCCAGCGAAGAGAAATGCACAGGATCACCATCGAGGGTTGTGCGCTGAGTACTGACAGTTAATC
>JAPOOX010000182.1 GCA_026713185.1 Gammaproteobacteria bacterium | reverse complement strand
CATCAACTCAGCCAGAACCCGCCCCGTAGTGAGATGTCCTGTGTGCTTGAAATCGCTGATCATACCGTCTACCGGCCAGGCGTAAAGAAAGGGGCACCAGGTTCTGTCAAAAACAGGGGGATCGATCAAACAAACATCGCAGACCTTCGAATTTGCGGCAAGTGGCAGGCCACATCGCCGGCAGCCGGTTTGGCAGGCGGGGAGGGCAGCTTCACAGGCACTGCACAGGTCCATCTGTCTGTTGGTATATGCATCGCAGAGAATACAACGGCCCGGCAGGCAGGAAAATTGAAGTTCAGACAACCACGACAAAATTCTTCCTTGCTCAGGAATCTGGTTCAGCCAGGGTAACCAGATATTTGATTGTCTTGTTGTCCCTGAAAGTTGTCACTGTAACCTTGTCCCCTGGTTGGTACTTTTCAAGTGATGAGAACAGTGAGTCCCAGTTGCTTACCGGATCGTCATTGATTGCGGTGATGATATCGCCAAAATGAATGTTGTTACGTCGGTCCTCTCTCATACCGACCATGCCGGCTCTATCTGCCGGGAGACCTCTTTGGACACTGAGGACTGCCACACCCTCTACTGGAATTTGCAATCGTTTTGCCCAGGAATCTGATAATAGGTCTATCCCAAGGCGCGGTCGATAGAGTTTACCGTGCTCCAATAACTGTGGCACGATCGTTTTGACCGTGTTCACGGGAATCGCGAAGCCTATGCCGGCATTCCCGCCACTGGGACTGACAATCATGGTATTGACACCCACCAGATGGCCACTGGAGTCAAGCAGAGGCCCGCCGGAATTGCCGGGATTGATGGCGGCATCGGTCTGAATAACATCTTTAATCGTTCTGTTGTTCAGGGATTTAATCTCTCTGCCCAGGGCGCTGACAACACCAACAGTTAACGTGGTTTCCAGTCCAAAAGGATTGCCTATTGCCAGTACTTTTCTACCGACTTCCAGATTATCGGAATCACCAAGGTGAACAGGTGAGAGAGTCTCTTCAGGTGCGTTGATTCTCAACAGAGCGATATCCTTTTCCGGCGCCTTGCCGACAATCTCGGCCTTGTAGGTTGCCCCGGACTGCAGTGTGATATCGATGGTATTGGCGTTGTGGATAACGTGGTAGTTGGTAACTACAAGTCCATCTTTGTCCCATATGAATCCTGTGCCGGAACCGGCGGGAACTTCAGTGGCATGGTAGGAAAAACGACGCCGCCACAGTTGAGTATTGGTGACAAAGACTACTGAAGCGCTGGCATCCTTGAAAATCCTGATGTTGTTGCTCTCATCATCGGTCAGCATTATCTGATCAACAGATGCTCCTGTCGTATCTGGAATTTCAGAGCTATTGGAAGGAGTGGCGACTGCTGAATCAGGTATGTCAGCAATGACTGAAGTAGCGCCGTTGTCCATTGTGATGATGAATATACTGCCCAGGACAACAGCCAGTGCTGCAAGGACCCATCTGGTTGTCATAACCGATTACCAGGAAAATTTCGAAATTTGATTCTGTTTTTACGCATAGGTTCAACGAGTTGTCGGGATAACCCTCTCGACGGTGCTGACATCAATAAATCCATTGATGGCATGGATATCATCCGGGCTCAGAGAACCCACTACCTGCTTCAGACGTAGATTATTGCGAATATACTGGTATTTGGCGCTCGCATACTGAAACTGCGACAGATACAACTGTCGTTGCGCCAGAAGGACATCCACTATGTTCCTCGTACCTACTTCATAGCCGGTCTGGGTTGCGTTCAGGGCACTCTGGGAAGATTCCATACCACGCAGCCTGGCGCGGACACGCGCCACATCTGTAATGATTGCGGTAAACAGAGTACGTGTATTCTCAACAATGGTCCTTTGCTGAAGATCGAAATTCTGTTGAGCCTGTTCCAGAAGAAAACCCGACCGGCGCGCCCTGGAGTTGACAGCACCGCCGGAATAAAGCGGTATGTTTATATTGACCGACATCGAATAGCTGTCGCTCTTGGAACCGAAAAACGAGTTGCCGCCGCCAGTCGCATTATGCCCCCATGATATCGATGAGTTGATAGAAGGATAATGTCCCGCACGGGCAATTTTTACATCCTTCTCGGCTATCCTGAGACCTTCACGGGCGACAATCAGAGCGTAATTTTGACTGACCGCTTTTTGTATCCAGTCTTCCACATTATCGGGCTCCGGATTTTCTATGGGTATTTCATCGATCAGACTGGAGATTGTGGTGATGGGTTGTCCTGTCAGTCGCAGCAACGCCTCAAAACTGATGTTTTGTGCGGCTTCAGATTCGATAACAGTTACAGTAGAGGTATCAAATGCTGCCCGGGATTCCAGAACATCGGTGATGGCAACAAGACCGACATCAAACCTTTGCTGTACCTGCTCCAATTGGCGCTTGACGGCATTACGTTCTGCATTGGCAGAAATAAGAGCAGCCTGGGCTTCAAGTATTGCCAGATAGCTCTCCGCCACTCTAAGAATCAGCGCCTGCTGGTCCGCAGCAAGCTGTGCCATAGCCTGCGCCTCTACGTTCTTTGCCTGACGGAACAGAAACCAGCTTTCCATACGGAACAACGGTTGTTGCAATGACAAGTTCCAGTTGTGTGAATTGAATTGGTTCCAGGGACGAACCTGAGGTACCAGTACTCTGGATTTGCTGTTGGACGAATTGCCACTCATCGAAACGGAAGGCAAAAAAGCAGCTTTGCTCTGAGTGATTAATTCACTTTGGGCTTTAAAGGAAGCCTGTGCCGCAGCCAGTTCCGGGTCATTCTGCACAGCCAGTTCATAAATTTCCTGAAGCGTGGCCGCAGATACGGTCATTGGGAAAAGTCCTGCAAGGGCAAGCAGACTCAGATATCTCTTGATCATAATGTTCCTTGAACTCATAGGGGGTGTTGACAGGGTGTGATTCTCATACCCGTCTGCGTAGCATACTGGTAGCGCTATAGGGATTCCAGTAACAATATAACAACCCGGTTGTCATCTAACGCTATACGTCTTATACAGATTCTGCTGTCGGCTGCCGACGTTTATTGCCGTGTTGACGGCTGAAGGTCCTGTTTGCCGGTAGTAGTGTTCAGGATTCATGCGCTTCTTTGATGACGCTCATGTCCAACTGGATCAGGTGCTCATTAATTTCACAGGATATCGGCAGCGGGGTCTCCACCAGATTCATTTCCAACGCCAGGGTTTCCTGCATGATGTGCTGCTGATGTTGTGCAATGGCCTCCCGTATACCCGTGCTGGCATTGATATCAAGACGTATGCGATCAGTGATGTTGAAACCTGAATCTCTTCGGGTATTCTGAATCCGGTTGATCACTTCCCGTGCAAGCCCTTCTCCAATCAGTTCCGGGGTCAGGACACAATCCATGCTGATGGATACAAATCGATTGGAAAGGGTGCCTGTCCCCGCCATGGGTTCGCGGAATATGAGGATATCGTCACCCGCGAATGTTTCACCTTCGATGACAATCTCGCCGGAAACCTGCAGTTGATTGATGTCCTCACTGGTCAGCTTTTCTATTCTCTGCTGGAAGTGTTTAAAACGCTTCCCCAGACGCTTCCCCAGAACGGGGGCATTGGCTTTTGCATACAGGTCCACGAACCTGCCTTCGTCCGTTGAGTAAGTCACTGTCTTCACGTTCAACTCGGACTTGATGTAGTCTTCCAGCCTGGCGATCTCGTCCAGGAGTTCCCTGTCTTTATGGATGATCGTCAATTCATGAAGCGGATACCTGATTTTGATTTTTTCCTGATTGCGTTTATGCCGACCGAGGAGTATGACTTGCTGCATCCTGGCCACCGCCTGCTCCAGTTTCGGTTCAATCAGTTCTTTTTCTGCTACAGGATACCGGCATAGATGAATGGATTCCGGAGCGTTCTCTGCCAATGGTAATTCCCGGTAGATAGATTCAGCCAGAAACGGTGCAAATGGCGCCATACTAAGGCTCAACTCATACACT
>JAPOOX010000047.1 GCA_026713185.1 Gammaproteobacteria bacterium | reverse complement strand
ATGCCATTGTGTCTGAAGGCACTATAGGGAGCACCCTGCACTTGTGTTCTTCAATACAATACTCTTCCAACCATTGCAGCAACACCGTCTTCCCGGTGCCGCGTGGCCCGTACAGAATAATATCGCTCGGTACCCCTCTAGGCAGCGTCAGCTTTACCAGCAGCTTTTTGATGTCATTTTGTGCTGCGTCACGTCCGGCCAGGAGCGGCGGCATTTGGCCGCTGCCCGGTTGGAATGGGTTTATGTCCATATTGTCTTAGCTCACAACGCGATTTATCTCCTTCCAGTTTAGCACAAAAACTGTGTTGCCTTGGTTTTCGCGGGTTACATTTCCTTGACGGGAACCACTGCACGTGCTCCCTAGAACATGGTTATAGTTCTGAAAGAGGTGTACAAAATATTTAGAGACTATTAATTTCAAGAAGGCAACTTGGCTAAATACCTTAATAGTTTCAGTAATATACAAAATATAGAATTATATTGACAGTTTATACACATAAGTAAAGCTTTATATATCAATAATATAACGAAAATATGCGCTAAATTCTCGAACGGCTTTGGGGGAGGGGAGGGAATCCCGGAGGGATGTGCAGACGCTGAAGCAATTGAATGCCCCCAAGCCATCTGCGAACACCCTCAAACGGAGTTAACGAGTAATAAAATGGACCTGACCCCATTTTACAGAAACTAACCCCTAAAGTCATCAAGAATGGCATCACTGGCGGCCTGAACCGAATAGTGTTCGCTGATCAGAAGTCTGGCGGAACTGGACATCCGGTTGAGTTCATCAAGATCCTGATAGAGCCGGATAACACTGGCGCCGTAATCATCAATCGAAGACACACACATGCAGACCTCAGCCTCAGGAATACCCTCGGCGCCAATGGAAGTCGTCACTACAGGCACCCCCTTGTGCATGGACTCCAGAACTTTCCCCTTGACGCCGGCCCCATAGCGTAACGGGACCACGCAAAGACGAATGGAACTATACAAAGCATCCAGTTGATCATCCTCCAGGAAGCCATGCATGATGACATTGCCACCACCCAGGTCATTAATATCGCCCGGCATATTGGACCCGACAACGTGCAATTTTATATCGGGCAGACTGGCGGTGATCTGCGGAAAAACCATCTGAATGAACCACTTGACGGCATCCACATTAGGGGTGTGGTTAAAGCCGCCGACAAACAGCAGATCCCTGCGGACATCGGAATCGTAGACCTCCGACCCGTCTTCCCCAAAGATATAAAGTGGAATGGCCTTGACCCGTATTTCCGGCATTTCCTGTTTGATCCGGGAGACTTCCACTTCGGAGGGATAATAGACCAGATCAACCTGATGGAAGATGTCAAACTCACGCTGTTTCCACTGCGCCGCTTCACTGGCGAGTTGAGGATCGCGCTCTACCTCATGTTGACGTTCCAGTCTCAGAAAGTGCAGATCATGGCCAAAGTAGATGATCCTGGGCCGGTGTTCCAATTGTTTGATCACCGGAAGGTAGTTTTCCGAAATATGCGGGCGCTGCAGGTATATAACATCAATGGCAGGCGCATTGTCGATGATCCACTGTTGCCAGTTCCGGGCATAGTCATTGCCGCACAAAACCTCGATGCCCATATTTTCAAGTTCTGTGGCATAGGGTTCATGCCGGAAAAAGTTATCGCCAATGAATTTTACGTTGAATCCGGCGTTGACCATCAGTTGAAGATATTGCCAGGTGGAACGGCTGCCAGCGTCCCTGTCGTAATGAGGAACATAGTGGTCCACGACCAGAACCGTCGTTTTAAATCGCGATCTGTCGCGGGCGAGGAACAGGTTTTCCGCGTTCGGAAAATGATCGCGTGCCAAAACGCTCTGCCACTTTGCAAGAAATTTACCCTGGTTCTCAACCTGATAACGTTTGATGCCACTGCCAGTTTCGGTCCCGTTGGTGACACCCTCGAAATGGACGATATTCGAGCGCGGTTGCATAAAGACCTTGTATCCGGCGTCTCTGGCGGCAAAAGCAAGGTCGGTGTCTTCGTAATAGGCAGGCACAAATCGTTCATCAAACCGGCCCAGTGAGGTCAGCAACGATCTGCGGATCATTAAAGCTGCGCCGGAAACATAATCCACCTCTTTAAGATAGTTGAATTCCGGTTTTTCGGGGTCATCCAGACGTCCAAAGTTCCATCCGCTGGCATCGTCCCAGACGATACCGCCGGCTTCCTGCAATTTGCCATCAGGAAACAGTAACCGCGAACCGACGATACCGGCATCCCTGTGCTGATCAAAGACGGCTGCAAGACTGTCGAGCCAGCCTGCGGTAACCTGAGTATCATTGTTCAGGAAAAAGACAAATTCACCCCGGGCATGTTCCGAAGCATGATTACAGGATCGGATGAACCCCAGGTTTTCGGGATTTCGAATATATCTTATCCCGTATATGGGAGGGATGACATTCCCGGTGTCGTCGGTGGAACAATCATCAGCAACGATGATTTCAAATGAACAATCCGGCTTGTGATCAGCAATTGATTGCAGGCAGCCCAGGGTAAAATCCAGTTGATTATAGACAGGAATGATCACGCTCACCCGGGGTTCTTCCGACAATTCAAATGCCAGTGAAATTTTGCCGGATTTCCCTTTGATTTCTGTATCTGTCGATACCGGGAGTGCAGGAGTCCGTTGATTTTTCCCCTGTAATTGATCCGTGTAATGTCCAAAAACCTGCATACCCAGTTCCGGACGGCGATAAACTATGACCATTGTATTTCTGATTCTGCGCAGGCTGAGCAGCTTCAAGCCGTTGAGTGGATGCCGGAGCGCCTGGACTGCCATGGTCAGGGCGAGTCTGACCGTGTGT
>JAPOOX010000076.1 GCA_026713185.1 Gammaproteobacteria bacterium | reverse complement strand
TTATTACTCTTGCTCATTGGCATTCTCCAGTGGGGTATTGGGCCAAAATTCTATTGTCTGGACTTCACCAGCGGTTATAAGAACACCGTTCTCGCCGCGCGGGGACCAGACATTATCATCAATAAGATCATAAATCCTTTCGATGTAGATGTCGCGTCCGGTAGGATCGGAGGACATGAAAGACTCTGAGCCACAGTATCCGGCAAAGCGGGTGCCGTCCTGGGTGTCCACCCGGAGTTTAAGCCAACGCCGATTCGCAGCCTCAGGCTTTTCCATTTTGTGGTATGAATTCTGTAACAAATCGTTTTTATCAGGATATTGGCGGAGCGGACGGGATTCGAACCCGCGACCTCCGGCGTGACAGGCCGATATTCTAACCAGCTGAACTACCGCTCCGTATAAGGCTCTTCATTCCGTCAACATCTTCTAAAACATATCGAATGTTGCTGTTGCAGAATGAATATTCATTCCAATGTTACTGGTGGGTGTTGCAGGGGTCGAACCTGCGACCTACGGCTTGTAAGGCCGTCGCTCTCCCAACTGAGCTAAACACCCAACACCCTGATGAGGAAGAGCGAATTGTACCGTTTGTTGACTTTGAGTCAAGGAGTGAATCCATGTCTTGAATCCATGTCTTGAATCAATGTCGAGCAAACAATAGTCATTAGCTTAGAACTTACTTGTATTTGTTGAAGTCGGTCCAGTACGTTATATTGCGCCATCAGACCACATGGCGTCTGGGTCAATATCCGGTATCTCCTGAATAAAGTCATCACAGCATGGAAGACTACAGTTTCACTCATTTGCAACAGATAGAAGCGGAGAGCATCCACATTATCCGCGAAGTGGCTGCGGAATTTGATAATCCGGTGATGTTGTATTCAATTGGAAAAGATTCCACCGTGATGCTGCACCTCGCCATGAAAGCCTTCTATCCAGGGAAGCCTCCTTTCCCGTTAATGCACGTTGACACAACCTGGAAGTTCAAGGAAATGATCAGGTTTCGGGATACTTACACCCGGTCACTGGGCATTGATTTGATCGTCCATACCAACCAGGAAGGCGTTGCTGCCGGGGTTGGACCTTTTACACATGGCAGTCAGAAGCATACGGATATCATGAAAACCGAAGCCCTCAAGCAGGGATTGAATCAATACGGTTTCGATGCTGTATTTGGCGGCGCCCGTCGAGACGAAGAAAAATCAAGAGCCAAGGAACGTGTTTATTCCTTCAGGGATAAAAATCACCGTTGGGACCCTAAAAATCAACGTCCGGAATTATGGAATATTTATAACAGCGAACTCAATAAAGGTGAGTCCATTAGAGTATTCCCCCTGTCAAACTGGACAGAACTGGATATCTGGCAATACATCCTGCTGGAAGAAATACCTATCGTTCCGCTTTATTTCGCCAAAGAACGCCCGGTTGTCGAAAGGGACGGAACTCTTATCATGGTGGACGACGACAGAATGCCTCTGGAACCTGATGAAAAGCCGGAGATGAAGATGGTGCGATTTCGCACCCTTGGATGCTATCCATTGACAGGGGCAGTAGAGTCCAACGCAACAACTCTGCAGGGCATCATGCAGGAAATGCTGCTGACAACGACATCTGAAAGACAGGGCCGACTGATTGACAGTGATCAGGCAGGCAGCATGGAAACGAAAAAGAAAGAAGGCTACTTCTGAAAACCAACGGTTTTTGGCTTTTCCAATGGCTTGGAATACATCAAATCCGGACCAAAAATGAATGAACAGAGTGATCTGATCACAACCGACATCAATGGTTATCTAAAACTGCACGAGAGGAAAGAACTCTTGCGCCTGTTGACCTGTGGCAGCGTGGATGATGGAAAGAGCACTTTAATCGGTCGGTTACTGCATGATTCCCAGCTGATTCTGGATGATCAACTGGCCGCGGTAAAGGCGGATTCCGCTCGCGTTGGTACGGTTGCAGACGGAATTGATCTGGCGCTTCTGGTTGACGGGTTGCAGGCAGAGCGGGAACAGGGAATTACGATTGACATTGCCTACCGGTACTTTTCTACAGACAAACGAAAATTTATTATTGCCGATTCGCCCGGCCATGAGCAGTATACCCGCAATATGGCCACGGGTGCTTCAAACTGCGATCTTGCCGTCATACTGATTGATGCAGTGAACGGCGTCCTGACTCAAACCAAGCGCCACAGTTTTATCGCCACACTCCTTGGAATCAGACATATCATCGTCGCTATCAACAAGATGGACCTGGTGGACTACTCTGAAGAAGTGTATCAGCAGATAAAATCAGACTATGCGGCATTTTCAATGCATCTGGATATTCAGGATCTTCGCTATCTGCCAATGTCGGCTTTGAAAGGCGATAATGTCGTTGATTCCTCAACCAGTATGCCCTGGTACGAGGGGGCGCCATTAATGACGATGCTGGAGAATATCCAGATTTCATCGGACAGGAACCTGGTGGATTTCCGATTTCCGGTTCAGTATGTCAACCGGCCGGGGCCTGATTTCAGAGGTTACTGCGGGACGGTAGCATCCGGTATCGTCAGAAAGGGCGATAAAATTATGGTGTTACCTTCCCGTAAAACGAGTCGTATTGCTTCCATCGAGACCCCTGATGGAGAACTGGAACAAGCGTTTCCACCACAGGCGGTAACATTTACGATAGATGATGAACTGGACATCAGCCGGGGTGACATGCTGGTGCATCCCAACAATATCCCCTACTTCACTGACCGGATTGACGCTCATATCATCTGGATGGCGGAGATGCCGATGCAGCCCGGCAAACAGTATCTCTTCAAACAGGCAACCAGAAAAACGACAGGTTCCATTACGGATATCCGTTTCAAAATTGACGTCAACACTCTCGCACAGACACCGGGAGATAACCTTGGTCTGAATGAGATTGGGCGCTGTGAACTGATGCTGACGCAAAGGATTGCTTTCGACACCTACAAGGCTAATCGGAGCACTGGGTCTTTTGTCATGATTGACCGCCTGACCAACGAGACCGTAGGCGCCGGCCTGATCGTCGGAACTGGCAGTGTTATCACGGGTTCTGCATGGGAATCCGGCCAACGAAGTGAACACCTGCAGGCAACAGCCAGTCTGATTTCACAGGAAAATCGTAATGAACGCTTTGGGCAGACCCCAAAAACGCTGCTTCTAACGGGTTTAACCGGTTCCGGCAAGAGCTCGATTGCTTATGCTCTGGAACGCAAATTGTTTGATATGGGGCGTACCGCAACAGTACTGGATGGTCAGAACATGCGCCTGGGACCCAGCAAAGACCTTGGCTTTGATGAAGACAGCCGATCAGAAAACATAAGACGTGGCGTCGAGATAGCCAAATTGATGAATCAGGCAGGTATTATCACAATCTGTTCTTTTGTCGCACCGACTGATGCTGTCAGAAAAAAAGCGCGGGCAACCATTGGCGAAGACTTTCTGCTGATTTACCTGAACGCTCCCCTGGCAGTCTGTAAGGAAAGGGATACGGAAGGTTTATATGAAGCTGCCGACAAAGAAGGGCTCGACACGGTTCCGGGTGTAAATCTACCTTATGACGTACCGGAAGACGCTGACCTGGTCTTGCCTACCCATGAGATTTCTATCGAAGAATCAGTGGAAAGATTACTGGTACTGCTCGAAAATCATGGGGCTTTCTAGTCCGCCTGTTTCAAGTAACCCAGTTTCTCCAGAACGAGCATGACTTCCTGCGCTGATTCTTCCGGTGTCACATCCTGGGTATCGACTACCAATTCCGGGTTCCCGGGCACTTCATAGGGATCACTTACGCCAGTAAACTCCTTGATTATTCCCGCTCTTGCCCTGGCATACAGACCTTTTCTATCCCGCCGTTCACATTCCTCAATACTCGTGGCAACGTGAACCTCGATAAATCCGCCAACTTCCTCAACCATTGACCTTACGGCTCTGCGTGCTTCCCTGTAGGGTGCAATGAGTGCACAAATGGCAATGCCACCCTGCCTGGTTAACTGGCTGGCAACGTAACCGATACGGCGAATATTCAAATCCCGGTGTTCCTTTGAAAATCCAAGTTCACTGGAAAGCATCTGACGAACGATGTCACCATCGAGTAAAGTAACCGGTCTGGCGCCCATTTCCATCATCCTGACAAGCATGATATTTGCCATGGTCGATTTGCCGGAGCCCGACAGTCCGGTAAAAAACAGTGTAAACCCCTGTTCCGTGCGCGGTTTACAGATCTTTTTGAGCTCTGTAATGATTTCCGGATAGGTATACCACTGTGGAATATCCAATCCGGACTCCAAATGTTCCTGTAATGCCTGCCTGGAAAATTCCTGAACCGTTGACTGTTCTTTAACTTCCCGACGCGCAATGAAACCCCCGCGCTGTGCACAGTAGACCATGTGATCTTTCTGGACCAGACTGATGTCAAGTCTTTCATCAAAGGTCAACAGTGATTCCTGCAGCGAAATGTCATCCTGATCAGTCGCGCCAGCAAAACAGATATTTTCATCAACCAGGTAGTGACTACAGCCGTAATTCTGCAAAACCAGAGCATGCAACAAAACATCCCTGACGCCGGAATGCCGACGGACCAGGGGCAACATACAAAGAGCGGCAGACTGTGTGGGAAATCTGTTCTGCACATGTTCAAAACAGTGCATAAGAGCATAGTGATGGATATCTCCTGTATCTGTCACGCCAACAGATGGCATGATCAGCAGATTCGCATCCATGGACCTGGCGACCTGATTAATTTCATGTACCTGCTTCTGATGCAGTGGTCGCTGAGCATCAAACCCCAACACATTGCACCACCCCAGTTGGTCGAACTGATTACGTACTTCTCCTGGCGACATGCGGATGTGATTGAAATCATGATGTACGGGGGCTTCAACTCCCCAAATCTCGCCAGCCAGACAGATCTCTACCTCATCGCAGTACGGTTCAATTCCGGCTAATGGAAATTTTTCAGTCAGTTTGAGTACCGCAATAAGAGCACCTTCCCTGTCCCTTAAGGAAATGTCCTGACCAACCGTGACCTGATCTGCAAATTCGGCGGTTACATCAAGCATGATCGGCACGGGGAAAAAGTGACCCTGCCAGGTGTTGCTCTCGATCACGGTATTGGCATCCGCTTCTGTCATAAACCCGGTCAATGGGAAGAAGGCGCCGTTGAGAATGAGTTCTACATCGCAGGTCTGCCGGTCGGAGAGACTCCAGGAAGGGAATTCAAGCGCTGCAGCTCTGATGGCAGCAATCTCGTCCAGGTTAATATACCTTGTTTGAAAACTCATAAGGCACTGATCTCACTGAGCATGTCATCAAGATGATCTCGCCAGGGTGTTACACAATGTCCAACGAGATTTTCCAGTTTTGAAGTATCCATTACGCTGTAGGCAGGTCGACAGGCCAAT
>JAPOOX010000263.1 GCA_026713185.1 Gammaproteobacteria bacterium | reverse complement strand
AGATTCTCATGCTGCTCGCAATAATTTTTAAAACTTGCCATATAACCGACCGGGGCATCCAGCCATACATAAAAGTACTTGCCTGTTTCTCCTGGAATTTCAAATCCAAAATAGGGTGCATCGCGGCTGATGTCCCAGTCCTGA
The DNA here is from genome assembly GCA_026713185.1 of Gammaproteobacteria bacterium. Taxonomy (GTDB): domain Bacteria; phylum Pseudomonadota; class Gammaproteobacteria; order Pseudomonadales; family Azotimanducaceae; genus UBA7455. Next base: position 24,052 of record JAPOOX010000263.1, on the reverse strand, counting down.
AATCCTGAATCTACCCATTCAGCCAGTTTGTTGGCCACCTGTTCCTGCAGAGTTCCGCTTCTGGTCCATTGACGCAGGTAATCCGTGAACTCGGACAGGGCAAAGAAGAAGTGAGTGGATTGCTTCAGAACCGGTTTGGCGCCGGAGATTTTTGACCTGGGTTCAATGAGGTCCGTAGCGTCATAGGTTGCGCCACAGTTTTCGCAATTATCACCGTACTGTCCTTCAGCCCTGCAGCGTGGACAGGCGCCGACAATGAACCGGTCAGCCAGAAACAGTTTTCGCTCGGGGTCATACAGTTGATCAACAGTTTTTACCCTGATGTAACCCGCTTCCTTCAGGCGATTGTAGATCAGCGCAGAATATTCCTGGTTCTCGCTGGAATGGGTGGAATAATAGTTGTCATGACTGATCAGAAAATCGGTAAAATCCGCTTCGTGTTCTGCCTTGATGGCTGCAATCAATGCCTCCGGCGTGATTCCCTGTTCATCGGCCTTCAGCATGATTGCCGTGCCGTGGGTATCATCGGCGCACACGTAGATGCACTGGTGTCCGCGCATACGCTGAAAGCGGACCCAGATATCCGTCTGGATATGCTCCATCAAATGTCCAAGATGGATCGAACCATTGGCATTTGGCAGGGCGCTTGTAACCAGAATTTGTCGTTTTGTCATCGTGTTGGCCGTCCATGGCATGCCTGCTGTTTTCCAAGTACGTAAGTGTATAACATAGACTGATAACATCGAAAGGAGAGGAATCATGGGAACGCAACTTTCCGGTGTGGAACACGTCATCGCCGTTGCCTCCGGCAAAGGCGGGGTCGGCAAGTCCACCGTTGCGTCCAATCTTGCCCTGGCGCTGCATGCCGAAGGTTATCGTGTTGCCCTGCTGGACGCAGATATCTACGGTCCCAGTCTGGGAACCATGATGGGCGCCGAAGGTAAACGGCCCGAGGTCAGGGGTGACCGGTTACAACCGGTGATGGCTCATGATATCCAGTGCATGTCAATGAGTTTTGTCGCGTCTGAGCGAACGCCAATGGTGTGGCGGGGGCCGATGGCAAGCAGTACCTTGCAACAGTTGCTGAGCCAGACGGAATGGCAGAATCGCCAGATTCTGGTAGTGGACATGCCGCCGGGCACCGGTGATATTCAATTAACCCTGGCCCAGCGTGTGCAGTTGAGCGGAGCCGTTATTGTCACCACACCCCAGGATATCGCCTTACTGGACGCCTGTAAGGGGATTGAGATGTTTACCAAAGTGCAGGTACCCGTGCTGGGTATCATTGAAAACATGAGTACCCATATCTGTTCCAGTTGCGGCCATGAAGAAGCGGTTTTCGGCAGCGGTGGCGGCAGCCGTATCGCATCGGAATACAACACAAGGATGCTGGCACAGCTACCACTTTCCCTGGAGATCCGGGAACACTCCGATACAGGCCACCCATTGGTGGCAGCGGAACCGGATGGTCAGATAGCAAGCTCATTGCGCTCCGCCGCAAGGGAGATTGCAGCAATGGTCTTCGCCCGCCCGCCGACCGGACCGGCCATCAACGTGATTGATGATTAGCCGTGTAACTCCTGTTTGTTCGCGCTCAGGCAACACGAGTCCAAAACCTCCCCCGGCTCTGTTAACATCACAATATTCATTCAATAGGGAGACCATAGTGGACGAGGATCTGGAAAGTCTGCGCTCCAGATTCCTGAACAAGGAATTTGATGAGGTCACATTTGAGTTGGAAGCCGGTCGAATGGCTGAATATGCGATTACATGCGGTGAAACCAACCCAAAGTTCACCGACCCCACGCACGAAGACTTTCAGGCGCCACCTACATTCGTATCAACACTGGTGGGCGGTCGGCAATTACCGGGTGATTTTCCAAGACCCACGGGTGTGGGAATGGACGCCGGCAAGTTTGTTGAGTGGAAGGCTCCAATCCGGGGCGATATAACGCTCACCGGTAAATCGCACCTGCATGACATCTATTCCAAAACAGGAAGGACCGGACTTATGATCTTCCTGGTTACCCGGATGGAACTGTTTGATGGCGACACTCATGTGGCCAATGCCGATACCCGCACCGTTATCAGGGAGAAACCTGGTGGCTGATACGATCAAAGATGTTGAATTTGGCGTGGAACTGCCAAATTTTGTGCCTGATACCAGTCTGGAAAACGTCAAACGGTTTGGCCGGTTTGTGGGCTGGGGCGGTCCCCGCTTCACCGATCATGAGGCAGCACGAAAAGAAGGATTCCCGGGGGCATTGATTCCAGGTGTAATGAGTCAGGGATTTCTGGGAGCGATGATTCATCGCTGGGCTCCAGGCGCCGTGATTAACTCGATTGACACGATATTCCGTGCACCGGTCCTGGTGGATCAACCGCATACCATTACCGGAGTAGTGACCGACATCAATGAAGAAGAAGGTACCGTTGAGATCGATATTTCGATTACCAATGAGGCTGACGAAACCCGTGTATTCGGGACCGCAACGGCAACATTTCCCAAAGGCTGAAATCACTGTTAACCAGTAACCTGCCGTTAATCACTGTTAACCAGAGTAACCAGCTGTCAATCACTGCCGCCACCACCTGGCTTAACCCGGATTAACCCAACCCTCACCCTTGTTCAACCGGTAAACCTGATCAGCCTTTAAATCAGTCCACGATTCCTGCAGCCCATCGGGCCAGGTGACGGTAACCCTGTCTGCACTATCCGCATTCCCCAGTCCCATCGTCAGGGGCAGGGCCATCTGGGAGAGATAGCTGCGGGCAGGCATTACTGCCTGATACTGTTTACGACCATCAGCCTCCAGCACCACGGAGGCGCCAATCGCGTCTGCATTTGGCAATTCTCCCCGCAGTTTCAATGTTATCCAGTGATGCCCGGTCTTCTGATCATTGCGCAGTAAGGTTACCTTTCCGCCAACCGCTGTAAATACAAGGTCGGGATCACCATCGTGATCTAAATCCCCGTATACGGCGCCGCGCCCCACCAGGGGTCTGGAGATATCACCCATCGGCTGGCTGACCAAACGATACTGGCGTGAACAGGTATCCCCGCAGTTCCAGTAAATCTGTATCGGCTGGGCGTATTGCTGGCTGGACTGGACTTTGTTGATCTCCGGCTCCACATGACCACTGGCGGCCAGCAGGTCAAGACGTCCATCAAGGTCCAGGTCGACAAACATCAAACCAAACGTCAGTACTCTCCGGCTGTCGGCGCCAATACCGGTGACGATTGCATCATCACTGAACACCTGCTCATTGTGACGGGAAACGTAAAAAGACGACATTTCATTGGCGAAATTGCCAATGGCAACAGCCAACCGATCATCATTGGCGAAATACGCGGCATCAATGCCCATTGCGCCGGTGGCCATCCCTCCGGTATCAAAAGCCAGACCGTATTCAATGCCGACTTCTTTGAACTGACCATTCTGCATGTTAAGGAACAGAAAGTTTCGTACCGTATCATTGGCTACCACAAGGTCCAGCCAGCCATCACGATTAACGTCCAGAGGATGTACTGCCAGCCCCTTGCCGGTGGGTGCTCCGGTGGCTTCATTTACCACATGGATACCGGCACTTTGCGATACATCGGTGAAATGAGTTCCATCGTTGCGATACAGCAGGGATTGGGTGCCGGCAAAGTCATTGGGAGGTCCATAGGCCCGTCCGATACCAGTTAACCGGTAATCCACTGCGGAATTGATTTCCCTGGACCACACCACGTATTGACACACAAACAGATCAAGATCACCATCCCGGTCATAATCAAGGAACGCGGCGCCAGTACTCCAGTCATCATCGGCACCCTCCACCCCCATCTCTTGCGTCACATCGGTAAAACGATTCCCGTCCGTGTTCCGCAACAACCGGTTTTCTCCCACCGCGGTAATAAACAGATCAGTCCGGTTATCACCATCGTAGTCACCAACAGCCACACCCATCCCGTACAGTGACAGGTCCAGCCCCGCGGCATGGGTCACATCTGCGAAAGTTCCGTCGCCCCCGCCTTTATACAGATGCATGGTGGGTCGGTCCCGCCCCTCGGAATGCCATGGCCAGTGATTGGAATTGATTAACAACAGGTCCAGATGATCGTCATTGTCATAGTCAAGAAACGCGACACCACCACCCATGGTTTCCGGAAGCAATCGTTCTCCATAGGCGCCGTTTTCATGAATAAAGCGAATGCCCGAAGCATCCGTGATATCGGTAAACTGAAAATCCGGCATTGATACAGGTGTCTGTCGGGAGGTCACGGGTCCTTGCGTTTCGAGTTCGACCACTTCCGGCGCCTGTATGGGTTGATCCGAATACAGAAACAGTCCGGCCACAGCGATTCCGACCAGAACCAACACGGCCAGGGACAGCCACAGGGCGCGTTTGATCGGCGCTTCGTCGTTATTGATACCGTCATTCAACCCCATAAGCTCCCGGACGCTGCAATGCGTAGATTACCACGGCTTCAGATGCATGGTTTGCCGCCGCATCACGTTTACGTGCATTGGCAACAGCCCGGTCATGGGCATTGTCATCAAGTCGATAAATTTCGTGTTGCTCCCGATGCCATGTCGCTTTTTCTGCATTACCCAGCTTGGCATACAACTGCGACAGGCCATAGTGCGCGGTGACATTTTCCGGATCAAGCTGCAGGGTTGAGGAGAAGTGATCTGCCGAACGCTGTAACCAGGTCTCTGCTTCCCCGGTGTTTCTGGAGAGCTTTGCCCGTTCAAACAACGCCTGCGCCAACTTGTTCTGCAGCCGGTAATCCCTGGAAAAATCAAATCCCCTGGCGTGTGCTTCAGCAAATCGGGTCTCTACCAGTCCCGTAAAGCTGTCGATAGCTGCATCCAGTTCACCATTTTGCATATCGACAATGCCGGAAAACCAGGCTACGGACCACGGCAGGGCGTCCTGCTCTGATGCCATCCGCAGTGACTCCGCAGCTTCTGCAAGACGACCTTCACGAATATAGACCCTGGCGAGGTTCAACGGACCCTCTGCCCGGTTCAACCGGCTGACTTCCTGAAACGCTGCTTCCGCCTGCCTGAGGGCGCCGCGACCTTCCTTGCGTAAAAGGCCAATCCCATAATCGTTCCAACGCTCCCAGGCTGATACTTCAGGTTGCTGCACCTGTGTCGTTGAAGCTCCATGTTCAAACACCACCGAATCGGTGGCGATAGTCACGATGGGCAGGTCGTTCCCCCTGAAGGCTTCTCCCTGAAACGCACGCACATAGGTGGTATCGAATTTTCTGTACAGCAGTTTCGCGGTGAGCCGTAAGGGACCCTTCACCGAATCTGGTACAGTCAACTGATAATGTACGGTATCCGCGGCGCCAGGCGGAATCTGGTGGTCATACAGTTTGGTAAAGATGTCCTCGGCATTTCGTTGATCAATGCGAAAACCCTCACGGTCCAGCACATAGGCATTGACGAAGTGTGCCCAGGGGTCTACCTCACCATCAACAGGGTTTATCTCACCGCTGGCGCCAATGACACCCTGATCATCCGCAACGGTCACTTGCAACCATACTTCGTTGGAATCCGCTGTTCCCTCGGTAAACAGATGTCCAACCTTCAATGATCGAATGACAACATCAAAAATGAATGTTTCACCGGGAATCAGATCCGGTATTTCGGGTCTTACCGGCGCCATCAGAGGTGCGTCGATGTCTTCACCGGCCCGGACGCCAAAGATATCCACACGCAATGATCCCTCCAGCATGTTCCGGTGCGCTTCGTTGACCTCATCCGGCAGCGACAGCAGATGCGGCAGAGCGGTGTTGGCAGCAGGGAAATTGTGACCATGGACTGTCAAGGCGCCACCCGGGGTATCAGGTGAAGCCGCAAAGTCATCGGACTCGAACAACAGCATGTGACAGCCGTTGCAGTTTGCTTCCGCCTTGTCGGGATAATAGAAACTCTGAACCCCATGACCAGATACACCGCTCAACAGAAAGGAATCGTAATGATTCTGACCACGCAGCCATTTGTACTTGTTCAGTTCTTCGGGCAGGTGAACCTTGTGACAGGTACCACAGAATTCAGATGTATGGTGCACGGGTTTCAGAAAAGTACGTTTGTGCAGGGCAGGTTTACCCTTTATCAGTATCCCGTTGACCCATCTCAGAAATGCGGCATCGGAGAATGCAAATGGATAATGCTCCGGCGCCGAAATAATGTAATCCGCATTGCCCCGCGGGCTGCCCAGACTTTCTATGGCATGGCAGGAGACGCAGGTGATGCCGGCATGAGCGGTGGGATGATTCTCATCGTCAAAATCCGGTTCATCGAATGCCCCGCTGAACAGCGGCACCGGATCATGGCAGCCCGCGCAGAATCGTGAAGCCCGAACATCACCATCACGTTGCAGGGCAACCTGACGGGTGTTTCGAACCGAAAACAGATAGGCAGGATTGTTAAAAGAAGCAAATCGATGGGCGCTATGCTGCCACTGCTCATGTATATCCAGGTGACAACCGGCGCAGTATTCGTCCTGCATCAAGTCTTTGGCTGCAATGACCTTGCCGGTACTGGTTCTCGCCAGTGAAGGAAAGAAATCTCCCGTGGGTGTGCTGGATTCCCCGGGTTCCGCTATCCAGGCCACGGCGGCGCTCAGAATCAGGCTCACCACGACGATGCCTGCACCGGTTTTCCATCGAATTCCCGGACCGGCCAGACGGTGCAGTACAAATAACCAGCAGGCGGCAAGGGGGGCTATCACATGGAACCAGTACAACACCGTACGCGTCAGAGGGTGCTGGACTTCCATCAGTGGTAAACCACGTGTCAACAACACGCCGGTGACCAGGACTACGAGGACCACGATGAACAACGTCAACCCCAGACGCACCGCCAGCCGGTTTGGCCGGCCAATCGCCCGGCGCAAATGCATTGCAGCAAATACCAGTGCCGGTGCGGTAATCAGAAAACCCAGGGCCAGATGTACCAGAAATACCGACTGGTACGCCACGTTCTGCAACTCGATACCCCGGCGCCACTCGACAAAAGTGACGGTGGCAAGCAGTACCGAATCAACGATGAGAATGGCAAACAGAACCAGCACGACCACCAGCAGTTTACGCATTCCCGGTCCGACTACTTCCTGGACTTGTACCTGATTCATGGTTGCCTTATTTTGATCCTTGTGCCGATCACAGACCTTCCTGGAACCTCACGTTGTAACGTGCATGTAGTGATTCCCGACGGTCCTGATCAATACCCTCGATCTCCGGCAGGGGACCAACCGTTTCTCCATGTTCCGTATAGAGATCCATATCCTTGGTCCACCCCCTGAAATCCAGCACAAAATGCCGCTTCATGCCGGTGGGAGGCGCCGGCAACGCGTCAAATTCAAGATGAACCTCCTCACCGCCGCCGATGATTGCAAGAGCGCCATCGGTGTCCGTTACCAGGGGAGTCGCATCTCCCAGTGCGGTATAGAATCCACGCTGAAATTTGGTATCCCAGTAGGGTGAACGTATGGCGTAATCGTACCGCGGGACTTTCTGCGGACCGTTGGTGCGCAGGGCAAATCCGGTTTTCGCCACTGCAGCGATAACGGGCTGCAGAGTGACAGCCCTGACAGTATCCAGGGGTTCTTCAAATACCACCTGCAGACGATCCCAGTAAATCTCCATGTTGGATGTCAGGCGCAGTGCATCAGTACCTGACGGCAGGTCGGAGAGCGGCAAAGCCATTTTCCTGGGCATCCCCGCCGGATAGCCAAATTCACTGGCTACCGTATGCCACTGACCTGTACTGTCCCGGGCTGCCAGAGTTGCAGCCTGATATTGGAGTCCCGCCTGCCAGGCGGCAAATACAGTTTGGGAATAGGGATACTCAACCCAGCCGTCGGCAACCATTACGGCGCCCGGCTGGTCTATCGCCTGATCGAATTCAAGGGTAATGGCCTGGTCTTTTGCCAGTAATCCGACAAACCGGGGATCCACGGCGCCTGGCGGCGGGGCGCTGAGATCAGCGGTCAGGACTTTCTCCAGGACGTCATTATTGGAACTGTCTGTTGCCCGGACAGGATTGAGGGACCGGCGGTAGGTTATGGGTCTTCCGGTTACCTGTTTCCCCAGGATACCCATCCGTTCGTCCATGACCAGTGACCAGCCTTCCGGTATGTCATATACCTGGATATACGCAGCATCAAGGTAGGCATTTTCTTCCATGGGTTCAGTGAGCTTGATCAGATACCGGCCGTTGGATTCCACCAGCATCCCATCATCCAGCAGAAATTTTTCATATGGCCGCGGTTCCCCATACTCCCCGGGTGAGACGAAGAAACCCAGTCCACCGACTCCCAGCACATCGGAAACAAAACGCCAGGATTCGCCATCCCAGGCAAAGATCACGGGACAGCTTGATAATTGTCTCTGTTTTTCGGCAATCAGGTGCAGTTCACCGGCAGCGAGATCTAGCTCGGTTTGAGATACGCCATCAGACCACTCCAGTGCAATGTAATCTGCGGTTTTTCGGCCACCCAGACCGATACTGACAGGGGCCAGACTTTGTCCGGGACCGGAATGGGCATCCAGCATATTCGCCACTGCCCATCGGTCGCCTGTCCGTAATTTTATCAACGTTCCGATTCCGGAGGCATTGGAACGCATCTGGTCCGCTTCACTGCGTCCGGTCGGTGATACCGCCAGGAATTCATATCTTCCCGGTCCCGTGGGCCACCATGACATACCCTGGCGGCCGATGTTGACAATTCCGGGACCCTTGCCGGGATGACGCGTCAAGACAATGGCAGTCACCATGCCATCGACCAGCTTATCCATGACAATTTTATCGGTCCTGGGATTCACCACGGCAAATCCGTTGCCGTGGTTGTACAACAATTCCGGGAGCCCGTCGCCATCAAAGTCGGCCATGGTGAGTTCCCCGGACGTATCGGGACGGCTTGTGAGCATCTTGCGACGCTGCCAGTCGCTACCATCGAACTGCCAGGCGAGAAGTTCCCCCTGACCAGTCATCCCGTAGATTTCGACATGCCCGTCGGCATCAGCATCCGCATGAGTCGCCGCGACCAATGACGTATTCCTCAAATCCTCGACGCCGGGGAATTCACGATACTGCCATGTACGATCGTTCTGCCAGATATCATTTGCCGAGCCTTCATTAATCACCACGATGTCCAGGTCCCTGTCCGCATCCAGGTCGGCAACAAGCACCTGTCGGCCAGCCTTTCCGAATAGTCCCATTTCGGCGGCAAGTTCCCGGAAAGTGCCATCCCTGTTATTGCTCAACAGTTCATTACCCTGAGGACCCGTTGTATAGAGATCCAGATCGCCGTCATGATCAGCGTCGAATACTGCCCCGGCCTTACATGGCTTGGCAGACAGTGTCGTGGACTCATCAAAACTGTCAGCAGTTTGCAGAACGAGACGACTTCCCTGATCATCGCACAATACTACATCAACACTGCCGTCATCATTCACGTCCCCCCACATCGCGGCGTCCGCTGTTTCCGTCGACAGTGGATGATCATCGATTCTGGTGAATCCGGATTCGGTACCGAAATATACAACCATGCCGGCGGGTGTTGTCACGACAATATCCAGGATGCTGTCTCCTGTCAGATCGGCAGTTGTTACCGTTGAACCGTTAATCCGGTCATCAATCAACTGCGGTTCAGCAAACAAGGGACCTGCAGGTAGAATTGCCGCCGGCGATTCCGCCGTGATGACAGACAGCGCTTCTGCTTTTGGACCCATGCGCTTATAGGAAATTGCCGCGAGCCGGGCTGCCGGATTGGGTGCAAATCGCTGATAACCTGCCAGCATTTCCGTACTTTCTTCAATTCTGCCCAGCCGGCGCAGAACCTGGGCGCCAGCCCAGTAGGCACTGCGCAGATAGGGATCGATTTCTGCGGCGCGCAAGAGCCATCGAGCCGACTGTTCATAATCTCCCATTTGCAGGTAAGACTGTCCCAGAAAGTAGACTGCATAAGCATCCTGTGCATCCCTGGTGACAACCCTGTTGAAAAACGCCGTCGCCTGTTCAGGTTCGCCGATATAAAAATGAATGATGCCGGAGACATACAAGGCTCTTATCTGCTCCGGGTCTTCCTGAAGAACCTCGGTGACTATTGAGAGCGCGATGTGTTCATCCCCTTCTCTCTGCCTGTTGAGGAAGGCAATAGCCAGATTTACTTTTGCTTCCAGCCAGTCCGGTTCCTGTTCTACCAGCGTCTCAAAAATGCCGCGGGCAGCTTCATAGTCATATTGTCCCATCAGGGCCACACCCTGATTGTTTAACATGATGTTTTCCGGTGAAATGCTGTCTGATGAATCAGTGCCGTCAGCAGGATACTCACACCCGGACAACAGCATGATCAACAACAAACTCCGCAGACTGTTTTTCATCGTTTGACGATTCCCCATCTATTTTCGACCATAATTATCTTCCAGTCTGATAATGTCATCTTCGCTCAGATAACTGCCGGACTGGACTTCAATAATCTCCAGCGGCGCCGTACCGGTATTTTCCAGGCGATGAGTAACGCCTGTAGGGATATAGGTGGATTCGTTTTCAGAGAGTTGAAAAATCTCTTCGCCCCTGGTGACCCGGGCGCTCCCTTTGACCACAACCCAGTGTTCCGCACGGTATCGATGCTTCTGTAATGAAAGGCTCGACCCTGGATTTACCTGTATGTGTTTTACCTTGTAGCGCTCACCCTCATCAATGTTTTCATAAAAACCCCAGGGGCGGTAGACCTTGCGGTGTGTCATGGATTCCTGACGCTCACTGGCATCGAGGTCCCCGACTATGTTGCGCACACTCGCCACCTCCTTCTGGGTCGAAATCAGGATGGCGTCTGCTGTTTCCACGACGACAAGGTCATCAAGACCTAACACGGAAACCAGCCGGTGTTCCGCTCTGATGTAGCTGTTGTTGACATTCTCTGTCATCACGTCACCCACCAGGGTGTTCCGGTTGGCATCCTTGGCGGACACTGCCCAGAGTGCATCCCAGGAACCGATGTCGCTCCAGCCTGCAATCAGGGGCACCATGGCGGCAAGATGGGTACCTTCCATCACGGCATAATCAATGGACTCTCCGGGACAGCCGATGAATGCGTCTTCACCGACTCTGGTGAAATCGTTATCCTGTGATACCGACCTGCACGCCTCGGCAACGGCGCCGGCGATATCCGGACGTTGTCTGGCAAGTTCCGCCAGGTAGATACCGGGTTTGAAAACAAACATGCCACTGTTCCAGTAGAAACCACCGGACGTGAAATATTTCTCCGCGGTCGCGGCATCGGGTTTTTCCACGAAGGCTTTGACCCGATAACCGGCATCCAGTGATTCGCCGGACCTGATGTAGCCATAAGCGGTTTCCGCACGAGACGGAGTGACGCCAAAAGTAACGAGGTAATCTTTTTCTGCCAGCGCAGTCGCCTGGTCAAGCGCTGCCAGGAAGGCTGTATTATCGGCAATAACATGATCGGAGGGCAGGATTACCATTATCGCATCATCTTCATCGGCAATCTGATGAGCGCCCAGAGCCACGGCAGGAGCAGTGTTACGACCTGCCGGTTCCAGAATGATGGCCCCGGGTTCTATGCCTGTCTCCCGCATTTGTTCGGCCACGATAAAGCGGTGTTCTTCATTGCAGATCAGGATCGGTGCTGCAACTTCCCGATAACCCTGAAGACGCAGAACAGTGTTCTGCAACAGGGACCTGTCATCGACAAGCGGCAATAGCTGCTTGGGATATTGTTTTCTTGACAAGGGCCAAAGACGGGTCCCGGCGCCACCACAAAGAATCACTGGTATGATTTTCAACGTTGATCCTGACTATTGAGATTGAAGATCATTGTAGAATATCGTGAGGAAATCGTCTGCCGGAGTTGCTTATCTATCACCAACATCTGATTAAAGTGATCCATATTGCCCTGGGAATCATGGTATTTCTGACGATTGCCGCCTTTTTTCTGGCAGAGAACGGGAAGATTAATAGTTTCCCGACGTACTTTGTCGGGGTTCTGTTCATGGTTTTACTGGTGCTGGACAGAAGCCTGATACGCTTTGTGGACCTGCGCATGCTGGCAGGCATGGCAGGATTACTCGGGTATCTTGGAATTTCTTCTCTCTGGTCTGACAATGGCGGCGTGACGACAATGCTCCTGTATCTGGCCTACATGACATTGATCGTGAGTTTTCTTTACAGTGTGCTCTTTCTGCAGGTGCGATTCGCAGGGTTTTCACGTTATTTTATCTGGTTCACCATTCTCGCCGCTACAGTGTCTGTTTCCATCTCAATCCAACTGAATTATGCCTTTCCGGAATTCCAGCCTCTGCCGGAGGATCGTTTGTTTGCATTTGGCCGTTTGAACAATCCGGTGGTCAGTGCGCTGTCTTACGGGATGGTGGTTGTACTGGCTTTGCATATGTTGATTCAGGGTCGTGATACCAGTGAACGGGTTTTGAGTGGGTTGTGTATGGTGGCATTGTTGACTGGTGTGGTATTGACCGGCACCCGCAGTGTCTGGGCAGGATTGTTGGCAGCGGCTTTGTACAGCATCGCGGTTTATCTGCCAGGAACCCGTACCCGCAAGCTGCTTGCCTCATTTTTACTGCTTCTGGCGGTATCCGGTATCCTGCTTTTTATCTTCGGGTGGGAAGAACTGGCCAGACGTTCAGCGAGTTTCCGGCCGGAGATTTGGCGTGGTCTTATTGAGCAGACGTTGAGTGTGAACTGGCTGTTGGGTAATGGAATTGCATCGGACAGTTCATTTCAGTACGAGATGCTTGAATTTCAGCATGCCCACAGCATTTACGTGTCAACTTTCTTCTATGGGGGGGTGATTGGTTTACTGGCATTGCTGTGGTTTATCGGACTCTGTGCAGGGCGGTTGCTGCGGGCAAACAGTTCAGAAATTCAGGCTTTGGCGACAATGATGCTGCTATATGGTGTCACCGTACTGTTGTTTGACGGGGATCGGATATTAACCAAGGTTGATTATATCTGGATGGTGTTCTGGTTACCGATAGCCATGGTTCTGGTGGCGGACCAGGAGAACAGGCACAGGAATACTATTTCCTGAAGGGTTTGATGTTTCCGTTGTCGTACTTATTCTGTTCAATCAGCATGATCGGGTCGACACTGTCGACGCTCAAAGTGTAACCCGGGATGGCCTGTTCAAGGATTTGTTTGACCCGTGGATAGTCTGACTCTTCGCATGCTGTTTGCAACACACTGCAAATGGTCTGTATGGCATCCCATGGCAGGCAATCTTCATTAGCCTGCAGAATCTTGGGATGCCGTGTGCCGGTAATGCCCTGGCTGATGATGAGTTCTTCCTTGAGTTTTTCGCCAGGACGCAGTCCTGTATAGACAATATCAATAAAGTCTTCCTGCCTGTCTGTGCTACCGGGTTGACCCACTTTTTTACCATGCAGGTGAATCATCTTTTCGGCAAATTCCCTGACTCGAACGGGTTCTCCCATATCCAGTATGAACAATTCACCACCGGTGCTCATGGCGCCTGCCTGGATCACCAGTTCCGCGGCCTCGGATTCGGTCATGAAGAACCTGTTCGCATCCTTGTGGGTGACGGTGACGGGGCCACCCTGTTCAATCTGACGTTTGAACAGCGGCAGAATTGAGCCGGATGAACCCAGAACATTACCAAAACGCACCATACAGTATTGGGTATTTGATTCTGATGTGGCATAGGCCTGGATGACAAGTTCAGCCAGGCGTTTACTGGCGCCCATGACACTGCTGGCGCGAACGGCCTTGTCTGTCGAAATAAGAACCAGCTTTCCAACGTTGTTTTTCCTGGCGGATTCGGCCACGTACCAGGTGCCAAGAACATTATTGCGTACACCTTCAATAACATTGCTTTCAACCATGGGGACATGCTTGTAGGCAGCTGCGTGATAGACGGTCTGTACCGAAAAGTTTTCCATCACCATGGACAGGTAGGTTTTGTTCAGTACCGATCCCAGGAGAAAGACCAGTTCGGTCGCCTCCTGTTCAATTTCCCGGAGTTCCTGCTCAATGTTGTAAAGGGCTAATTCAGAGTTATCCAGAAGTACGAGACGTCGGGGCTTTAATACAAGAATCTTGCGGCACAGTTCGCTGCCGATAGTGCCCCCGGCGCCAGTGACCATGACATTTTTGTCTTCGATGGACATTTGCAGCAGTTCCCGGTCCGGTGGCACCATGTCCCGTCCCAGCAGGTCGCTGATATCAACTTCATGAATTTCCGAGACATCAGCATTGCCGTTAATCAATTCCTGTAAAGTCTGTACTGTGCTGATTTGTACTGGCAATTCAGAAAGTCGGTTCAGAATGGCGCTTCGCTGCTCCTGAGTCGCAGATGGAATGGCCAGCAAAACCCGGCTGATATTGAATAGATTGATCAATTGGCCGATCTGCCCGGGGTCGTAGACGCGGATACCGTGAATCGTCGTCCGCCTCAGCACTACTTTATCGTCAACAAAAGCGGCTGGTACGTATTCTGTGCCATTCAGCAGGGCTGCGGCCAGTTGAGCCCCGGATTCTCCCGCACCATAGATGATAACGCTCTCTTTCTGATGGTTGTTGAAGAAGCCATAGTGGTGAGCACGCACAATGACCCGGGTGCTGCCCACCATTATGATGGAGATAAACCAGAATATCATCGGCGCCGAACGGGGAAAACCACTCTCAATGGTGATGAGGGCCACCAGTAATACGACCACCATCGTGACGCTGATCCCCTTGATAACCGGCCATATTGAACTGGCCCCGATATAGCGGACAATCGCCTGATACAGTCCCAGCTTGTGAAAAGACAGGACACCCACGATGGAAGCTATCGGAAACAGCCACCAGTAGACGGTGATATCCCTGTATACGTCGCCCCAGCGCAACACCACGGAAAGCCACAGTGCAACCGACAGTATCAGCGCATCCGCCATCATCATGAGATAGCTTTTCTGTTGATATGAGAGAACAGGCATTAACGGTGCCTCAATGCGCCGGACCGTGGCTGCAATTGTCCTGCCCCACAGAAGAATTGCGCCACAGATAATGGCAGTGAGGCCAATAGTAGCAGAAGAAAACCATAAGACGGAAAAATTTCAGACAGGAGGGCAACAGGCAACAGCCAGAGAAGATTGACCGCAAGAATCACAGTCAGGGTCTGTATATTGCCGAGGGAGCGAGTGAGATGCTGATACGCATGCATGCTGTGAGATTCAGTAATGTTTTCACCACGCAGTAAACGAACGAGTATGGTGAGGCATGCATCGGTGATAAACCAGCCAAGCAGGATCATCCATGTCCATACGGTAAGATCGCTCATGGCGAGTGCGAATACGCCAAGCATCAAGCCAAGAAATCCACTTCCTGCGTCCCCCATAAAGACTTTGGCTCCTGGCCAGTTGATGATCAGGAAGCCTGAAGAAACTGCCAGGAGTATCAGATAAACCAATGTCCAGTCCTGAAACTCGCGCCCTGAAGAGAGTATGATCGCCGCGGCACAGACAAATACCGTTTCGCCGGCGGCGATGCCGTCGATGCCGTCCATGAAGTTATAGATGTTAAGCAACCAGACGAGAGCAATGACACCAAAGATATTCCCGGCGAGCCCCAGGTCCAGATTCAGGTCAAATATCACCAGCACGGGGAATCCTACCCAGAAAATACTCCACACTGCCGATATAAAGTGAGCCGGCACCCTGATCTTCCAGGATAACGGTCTGATATCATCGATCAGACCCACCCCAGCCACCAGAATTCCACTGAGCAGTCCCAGGAATACATGAGTCGATACAAGCTGAGCATATGCAGCACAGGACAGCGCCAGGTAAAACACAATAACAGGAACGACACCTGCTCCTGTGGGCGTGGGTAATTCGTGCGCGCTTCGGTGATTGGGATGATCGATGACCTGCGAGTGAATGGCGAGTCTTCGGTAGATATGGCAGGCAGTCCAGGTAACGAAGACACACACAGCCAGTAAAGCGATGATCATGGGTGCACAATACCATGGTTGCTCAACGCGGATGCGATGGCGGTCAGGCGTATCGATTCATGTACTGCAATTGTATACAATGAACTCACTTCGGGGCGTAGCGCAGTCTGGTAGCGCACCACACTGGGGGTGTGGTGGTCGCAGGTTCAAATCCTGCCGTCCCGACCATTTCCTGTTTGAAACCATGAAAACCTTCAGGACTTGAGAGTGCCCAAAACCTCTTCCAGTTCAATAATCATCTGGTTGATGAGCTGTCTGCTTTGCGTGCTGTCCTCTTTCTGGTTTTCTCCGGACAGTCGCTGTCTGGCGCCACCTATGGTAAATCCCTGATCGTAGAGCAGTGAACGGATCTGGCGAATCATGAGTACATCCTGGCGCTGGTAATAACGACGATTGCCACGACGATTTATTGATTTGAGTTGGGGGAATTCCTGTTCCCAGTAACGAAGTACATGGGGCTTGACCGCACACAGACCACTGACTTCGCCAATGGTAAAATAGAGCTTGCCGGGGATAGGTGGCAACTCTGCATTATTGGCTGGGTCCAGCATATGCCTCCACTCTGGCTTTTAATTTCTGGCCCGGTTTGAATGTCACAACCCGTCGTGCGCTGACCGGGATGCTTTCTCCTGTCTTCGGATTTCGCCCGGGTCTTTCGTTTTTGTCACGCAAATCAAAATTACCAAATCCGGATAATTTGACCTGTTCGTTTTCGATCAGAGAGTTTCTGACTTCTTCGAATAACAATTCAACGACTTCTTTGGCTTCTCGTTTGTTCAAGCCCAGATCGTTAAACAATTTCTCTGCCATATCGGCCTTGGTTAACGCCGCCATGATCAGTTCCTCAAACTGGCTCCAGTATCTGCTTCCAGAGAAGCGATGATTCTGTCTACTGAATCGTTAATCTCTGAATCCGTAAGATTGCGCGATTGATGCCGAAACGTCAACCCCAAAGCAAGACTTTTTCTATTAGGATCAATGCCTTTCCCCTGATAGACGTCAAATAACTTCAGGTTTATCAAGGTATCATCGGCTGCTGATTCTATACACTGCCTCACCTCGGAAGCCGTTATATCCCGGTCAATAACAATCGCAATGTCACGTCGACTTCCCGGAAACCTGGATAATGGCCTGACCTGCGTCACCAACTTTGTCATCAGAAATTCAGTTCGAAGTTCAAAAAGGTATACAGGCAACCGGATATCAAGCATTTTTTGAATGCCGGGATTCAGCAATCCTGCATGGCCTGCAACCTCTCCTGCCTTTCGAATTACCGCAGACTGACCCCGTTGCAGCGCTGGATGTTCGCCGGGATGAAAATCAAATACCTCCCCTGTCAGTGCCAATATACTTTCGATATCGCCCTTGACATCGAAAAAATCAATGGCTTGTGCATCATTCGACCAGTTTTCGTCATGTCTGCTGCCACAAGCCACCCCGGCAATGGTTTTCTCCTGAATAATATTGCCAAGTTCCAGATTGTCCGATTTACCGTGCATGTGGAGAAAACGCAATCCTGATTCGAATATTCGAACCCTGGATTGCTGCCGGTTCAAGTTGTAAATCAATGCCTTGAGGAGTCCTGACCAAAGTGTTGTGCGCATAACCGACATTTCATTAGACAAAGGATTGGTCAGGCCTATGGGTTCACTTTGCGGATTGATCAGATTTTCCACCTCAGGGTCGACAAAACTATAAGTGATCGCTTCCTGATAACCACGCATGACCAGTTGATCACAAATGCGTGCAAGTGGAATATTGCCCTCGGGCATTTCCGGCATGGTCAGGGAAGTTACGGGTGTTCTTGTCGGCAATTCGTTGTATCCGTATACCCGGCTGATTTCTTCGATCAGGTCTTCCTCTATGGTAATATCGAAGCGATGTGAAGGGGCACTGACTGACCAGATCGTATCGTCTTCAGTTCGTGACCTTGTAAAACTGAATCCGAGACGAGTCAGAATATCATCGATCAAATCATCCTCGATGGGAACACCCAGCAAAAGTGCAATGCGATGTGATCGAAGGGTGACTTCAGGTATCGCAGGTAAATGCTCCTCGCTTACCGTATCGATGACCGGTCCAGGCTCACCACCGGCGATATCAATCAGTAACGCCGTCGCCCGTTCAATCGCAGCTTCCTGTCCCTGCCAGTCCACACCACGTTCAAATCGATGCGCGGCATCCGTGTTCATCCCGTATGATCTGGCCTTTCCGGCAATGGACAACGGTGAAAAAAACGCACATTCCAGGAATATATCGGTGCTTTGCCGGGTCACCGCTGTCGATAAACCACCCATAACGCCACCCATGCCAATCGGACCCGAGGCATCGGTAATCAGAACCGTGTTCTCTTGTAATTCGATTTCCTGTCCGTCCAGCAGTGTAATCTTTTCTCCTGTTTCCGACAGACGTACTACGATCTTTTCCGATAATCGATCCAGATCATAGGCGTGCATCGGATGATTCAGTTCCAGCATGATGTAGTTGGTGACATCAACCACCGGGTCGATGCTGCGGACATCACAACGACGCAGTTTTTCCTGCATCCACAGGGGTGTAGCAGCATTGATATTGATGTTTTTGATCACGCGTCCGACAAATCGCGGACACACTTCCGGATCTTTTAGTTCCACCGGAAAGGTGTCTTCAATCGTCGGTCTGGTATTGTTGATGTCCGGGAAGGTCACATCAAGCCCGTTAATCAAACCTGTTTCACGGGCCAGTCCCGTCAATCCCAGACAGTCACTGCGATTTGGTGTGAGGTCAAGATCGATAACGCTATCGTCAAGTTTCAGATAATCCCGGATATTCTCACCCACCGGTGCGTCTGCAGGCAGTTCCATCAGTCCTTCATGGTTTTCACTGATACCGAGTTCCCGCTCGGAACAAAGCATGCCGGAGGACTCCACACCGCGGAGTTTAATTTTTTTTATTTTGTGGTCGCCAAGTTGGGCGCCCGGCAGAGCGAACGGCGCCTTCATACCGGATCGGGCATTGGGTGCGCCACAAACCACCTGGAATTCACTGTCGCCACTATGCACGCGGCAGACGTTGAGCCTGTCCGCATCAGGATGTGAGGTGACGTTGCTGATTTTGCCTACTATTACATCGGAGAATTCACCAGCAACGGATTCAAAGCCATCGACTTCGAGACCGGCCATGGTGAACTGATCGACGAGTTCCCGTGTAGTGAGGGGCGGGTTGACGAATTCCCGAAGCCAGCTCTCGCTGAATTTCATTTCAGTACTCCCAAAAATCGAACAGTTATCGGAACTGGGCCAGGAAATTCAGATCATTATCCAGGAAATGGCGAAGATCATCGACGCCATAACGTAGCAGCGCCAGCCGGTCCGGGCCCATGCCAAATGCAAAACCCGTATATCTCTCGGGATCTATTCCAGAGAATTCCAGCACTTTCGGGTGCACCATTCCTGATCCCATAACCTCCAGCCATCCACTCTGACCACAGATACGGCAGCCTTCACCCAGGCATTTGACACATTGCATATCAACCTCTGCTGAAGGTTCAGTAAAGGGAAAGTAGGATGGTCTGAAACGGACTTTCAGGCTTTGATTCTCAAACATGACCCGAAGGAATTGAATTACGGTACCCTTCAGGTCCGCAAAACACACGCCATGATCAATCACCAGTCCTTCCACCTGATGGAACATCGGCAGGTGTGATGGGTCCGGTGGGTCGATTCGATAGCATCGGCCAGGACAGATTATCCTGATCGGTGGCGTTCCCGATTCCATGGTTCGAACCTGAACCGGCGAAGTATGTGTACGCAACAGCAGGTTGGGATTAAAGTAAAATGTATCATGCATCGCACGTGCCGGATGATGCTCAGGCAGATTCAGTGCCTCGAAATTGTGGTAGTCGTCTTCTATTTCAGGACCTTCTATCACATCATATCCGACGCTTTTGAAGAAGTTTTCCATACGCTGCAACACCATGGTCACGGGATGCAGTCCTCCGACTTCTCCATTCCTGCCCGGAAGGGTGACATCAATGGCATCCGCGTTGAGTTTTTCATCCAGTACGGAGGATTCCAGAATTTTCCTGCGAGTCGCAATCGCGTCTTCCAGCGTCTTCCTGGCCTTGTTGATACCGGCGCCGGCAGCAGGACGTTCTTCCGGGGGTAATTTACCCAACCCCCTGAGAAGCCCGGTCAGTTGTCCCTTCTTGCCGATTTGCCGAACACGGATTTCATCCAGTGCAGCCATATTTTCAGCAGCGTTGATCGCCTGCAACGTGGAATCAATAATATCAGCGAGATCACTCATGAACGGGTAAAACCTGACTGGAGAAAGTGCCGACTGAATGTCAGGCAGCGCTCGCTTGTGTGGCTTTTTCAACCAGGGCAGCAAAAGCGTCCTTTTCATGAATTGCGAGGTCCGCAAGTACACGCCGGTCGATGTCAATATTCTGCTGTTTCAGACCACTGATCATCTGGCTATAGGTAGTATTGTGCTCCCTTGCAGCGGCATTGATACGTTGAATCCAGAGGCCACGGAACGTACGCTTGCGAACTTTTCTGTCACGATAGGCATATTGACCGGCCCTGGTGACAGCCTGCACGGCAACCCGGTATACCCGGCTGCGGGCGCCATAGTATCCCTTGGCCTGCTTTAGAACCTTCTTATGACGTCTGTGGGCGGTGACGCCTCGTTTTACTCTTGGCATCTTTAATCTCCTGACTTGATGTCAATCATTTCCGGTGGAATCAGACAGCCGGAAAAAGGGCCGACTGTTGAGTAATGAATGACCAATTGTGAATCAATCGCCCAGCATGCGACGAATGAGTGGAACATCTGGCTGAGCAACATCCTGCATATTACGAAGATGTCGCTTTCGCTTGGTACTTTTTTTGGTCAGGATATGGTTTCTGAATGACTGACGATGCTTGTAACCATTTGCAGTTTTCTTGAACCGCTTGGCTGTACCACTGCTGGTTTTCATTTTTGGCATTGTTAATTCCTCCGCATACCGTGGAGGCTCCTATGTAATTATCTGGTTGTGCCCGGTTGAAGACTCTGTCAATTGGGTCAGGCGGTAGCCTGTCTTCCTTTTTTCTTTTTGTTAGGTGCGAACACCATGACCAATTGGCGACCTTCCATTTTTGGATGTACTTCAACTGTACCTAATTCGGCAAGGTCTTCTTCGATCCGTTTTAACAGATGCATCCCCAGCTCCTGATGCATCATTTCACGACCTCTGAAACGAAGCGTCACTTTGGCTTTGTCTCCATCTTTAAGAAAACGTGCCAGGTTGCGCAGTTTAACCTGATAATCGCCTTCTTCTGTTCCGGGACGAAATTTCATCTCCTTGACATGCATCCTGCGCTGTTTCTTCCTGGACGCTGCCTTGCCTTTCTTGACTTCGAATAACTGTTTTCCGTAATCAAGTATTTTACAAACTACCGGGTTGGCATCCGGTGCAATCTCAACCAGGTCCAGACCAGCTTCCTCTGCGGCTTGTATGGCTTGTTCAATTCGAACTATTCCTACCTGGCTGCCGTCAACCGCAATCAACCGGACGTTCTCCGCTTCGATTTCCTCGTTTATACGAGATCTTTTTGAATCCTTAATACGCGTGCTCCTCTACAGCGTTGGTATTGTTTTGACCGGTTAAAACCGGTGCAGGTGGCGGATTATAGCAAATTCACGCTGCCCGTCCCTTTTTTTCTACTTCCGTGTTCAGCAGGTGGCAGAACTCGTCAATCGTCATAACCCCGAGATCATCTCCATTACGGGCACGAACCGAAATCAGACCATTCTGAACTTCCCGATCCCCCGCTATCAGCAAATACGGAACTTTCTGGATCGTATGTTCGCGCACCTTAAATCCGATTTTTTCATTTTTCAAGTCACTTTTTATTCTGAAACCTCTTTCAGTCAATGACTGACATACATTCTGGCAATAATCTGACTGTCTGTCGGTAATATTCAGCACCATGGCCTGTACCGGCGCCAGCCATGGCGGCAGTTCCCCGGCATAGTTTTCTATCAGTATAGCGATGAACCGCTCAAATGATCCCAGCATGGCACGGTGTAACATGACTGGCGTTTGCCGGCTCCCGTCTTCGGCCACGTATTGTGCATCAAGTCTTCCAGGCATGGAAAAATCCACCTGCATCGTACCGCACTGCCAGACCCTGCCAAGACAGTCTTTAAGAGAAAATTCTATTTTGGGACCGTAGAATGCACCTTCTCCCGGCAGTTCCTCCCAATCCAGTCCTTTCACATCCATTGCATCGGCAAGCGCTTTTTCCGCCCGGCTCCAGTCGGCATCTGTTCCCACCCGGTTCTCAGGACGGGTGGAGAGTTTGATGATGATATCGTTGAACCCGAAGTCGCGATAAACCTCTGTCAGGATGTCAATAAAGTCGATGACTTCTCCCTGAATCTGCTCTTCCGTACAAAAGATATGTGCATCATCCTGTACAAAAGCACGTGCACGCATTAATCCCTGCAAGGTGCCTGAAGGTTCATCCCGGTGGCAGGAACCGAATTCCGCCAGCCGGAGCGGCAATTCCCTGTAACTTTTCAGCCCCTGATTAAAGACCTGAACGTGGCAGGGACAGTTCATGGGTTTTATGGCATAGAGACGATTGTCTGTGCTGAGAGAAAACATGTCATCACCGAACTTGTCGGCATGACCGGATTTCTCCCACAGAGACATATCCACCAGTTGCGGCGTCCTGATCTCCTGGTATCCATTGGCTTGTTGTACACTGCGGATATAGTCCTCAATGATCTGCCAGACCTGCCAGCCACCGGGGTGCCAGAACACCATCCCGGGAGCTTCTTCCTGGGTGTGGAACAGGTCCAGTTTTTTGCCCAGCTTGCGATGATCACGCTTCCCGGCTTCCTCTAACCGGTGAAGGTACTGTTTCAGCGTTTTTTTATCGGCCCAGGCAGTTCCATAAATCCGCTGCAGCATCTCGTTTCCGGAGTCTCCCCGCCAGTAGGCGCCGGCAACCCTGGTCAACTTGAACGCCTGTAATTTTCCGGTATTCGGGATATGAGGTCCCCGGCACAGGTCGATAAATTCACCCTGTCTGTAGAATGAGAGTTCCTGATCTTCCGGTATGTCCTCCAGGATTTTAACCTTGTAGGTTTCACCCATCTTGCTGAACAAATCAATGGCTTCACTACGGGACATGACCGATCTCTCTACTTTGAAATCCTGTTTGGCGATTTCAGCCATGCGTTTTTCAATCTGTTCCAGGTCTTCCGGCGTAAACGGCCGTTTGTAAGCAAAGTCGTAATAGAACCCGTCCTCTATGACCGGACCAATGGTCACCTGTGCCGACGGGAAAAGCTGTTGCACGGCCTGCGCCATCAGGTGGGCGCATGAATGACGCAGAATCTCGACACCTTCCTCGTCCCTGGAGGTAATGATCGACAACGCCGCATCGCCATCAATAATGCGGGAGGTGTCTACCAGAGTGCCGTCGACACGGCCAGCCAGTGCTGACCTGGCTAACCCTGGTCCAATGGACTCGGCAACCTGATGAACTGAAACGGGGGAATCAAATTTTTTCTGACTGCCGTCCGGCAGCGTTATAGCAGGCATGTTGTTCTCGCTCTTCAGTGGTGACCACTACCAAAGGCCACATGTAAATTTTTAATGGTAGGAACGCTCGGATTCGAACCGAGGACCCTCGCCTTGTCGAGACGATGCTCTAACCAACTGAGCTACGCTCCTTTAGTCCCAGCCTCCGAATGACGTGTCCTGAGGACCGTCCCGGTTGCCAAAGAGTCAATTCTAACATGACTGACATCTACAACAAACAGTCTGGAGATGGACGGTTTTCGCGGTCCGGTGTTACAGCAATAGTAAAGTTGATGCCTGACGCTATGAAAGAACAAATTGCTGACGGAGTTCCTCAATCTGATCCCGCAGTAGTGCTGCTTCTTCAAATGCAAGGTTCCTGGCCTGTTCAAACATTTGTTTTTCCAGAATGACGATCTGTTTTTCCAGGTCGTCCTGATTCAGTATATTGGTTCTATACCCACCTCTCTTCTCAGCAACCAGGCTCCGTTT
>JAPOOX010000124.1 GCA_026713185.1 Gammaproteobacteria bacterium | reverse complement strand
GGTGATTGTGTCTTCGGCCCACAGCCGACGCATCAAGTCGATCTGTTCTTCAGAGCGTTTCCCCCGGTCATTGAAGTTTTCACCGAGCGCTTCGTATTCCACGTCGTTCCAACCTGTGCCGACACCCAGTCGCAAACGACCTTTAGAGATGACATCCACACAGGCGGCTTGCTTGGCCACGAGAGCAGTCTGCCGCTGTGGCAGGATAATCACGGCAGTGACGAGTTCGATAGTCGAAGTCAGTCCGGCCAGGTAGCCGAACAGTACGAATGACTCGTGAAACAGACTTTCGGAGGTGTAGGCACCTTCCCAATCCGGCCGGCTGGCGGTACCGGCGCCCAGCACATGATCGTAAGTGACAAGGTGGTTGAAGCCGAGAGACTCGGCTGTCTGCGCGAACCTGGCTACTGTTTCCGGGTCTGTACCGATTTCTGTCTGCGGAAAAACTGCGCCAATCTTCATTCAATGACTCCCTGTTATCGTTTATAGCGTTCCGGTATGATTTTTTGTCCGTGAAATTGCCGGCATGCTGTATTTGCTATGGCAAAAACCGGGCAAAGAGTATGTGGCAGTCCTTTTGCAATTACAATATTGTCTGCCAGCATCAGTCCACTGAACCAGAGGGTATACCCGGGTTCAGTCTGGACAAGCCCTGGGTTCAGTCTGGACAAGACCTGAGTTCAGTCTGGACAAGAATAAAGCACTGCTGCATGCTTTTATTCTTTTGAAAAGGAAACATGTCATTGAACCAGGCAATGTTCAGTAACCGCAGCGTACAGCTTGCGAAACTCATTTTGCGACGCCTGCAGATTCATCCGTGAACAGAATCCCGGTCATTATCGATACGGATATCGGAAGCGATATCGACGACACATGGGCGCTGGCAATGGCACTTGGCTGCCCGGAAATAGACATCAGAATGGTGGTTTCCTGCACGGGTGATACGCATTACCGGGCAAAGATTATCTGTAAATTTCTCGAACGCGTCGGGAGAACTGATATCCCGGTAGGCATCGGCCTGCCATTTGAAAGCGCCATGGAAAATCAGCGTGCTTACGTTGAGGACTATGAGATTACCGACTATTCAGGTGTCGTTGAGTCAGATGGCGTTACCGCCATGGCCAAAATGATTATGCAATCGGAAGAGGAAATCGTACTCATCTGTATCGGTCCACTTCCAAACATTGCGAAGCTGCTCGAGATGGAACCCCGGGTGGTGGAAAATGCGAGATTCGTCGGTATGCATGGAGCAGTCAACAAAGGTTATGAGGGCAGTAATGTGGTGCATGCAGAATTCAACGTGAAGCATCACGTTGCAGAGGCCATACGTGTATTTTCGTCCGACTTTGATATGACCATAACGCCATTGGATTCCTGCGGAGTTGTTCGGCTGGAAGATAGCGACTATCGAAAGGCAACCGACACAGATAATGCCGCCATGCAGGAGGTGATGGAGAACTACCGGATCTGGCTCTCCACAATTGGCATGAACCCGGTTCCTGACTGTTCGTCCATTCTGTTCGACACGGTTGCCATCTACCTGGCGTTCAGCGATGTGCTACTGGACATGCAGACACTCGACATTGCCGTAACGGAAGATGGTAAAACTGTCATCGATGACAACGGCAAGACCATGCGTGTAGCGGTCGGCTGGAATGACCTGCAGGCGTTTTACGATCTGCTGACAGCCCGTTTGCTGAATGCGCCCTGATTACATACAGACTTTGGTATCTGTGAAAGATGGTGCTCAACAGACAGGGCGAGACTTGTATGCTGTTCAACATGGAATTGAAGAATGATCCAGTTTGCCTTTAATCGCCTCGACATGACGGGTGTAATACCGTTCTCAGAAAGCGCAGTTCGGGCAGAAGAGCTCGGTTGGCATATGGGTGTCATTCCATGCAATCCCCTGACGCTTCGGGACCCCTATGTGAGCCTGGCTTTTGCCGCCCGGACGACCAGTACTTTGCATCTGGGTACCTTGCTGGATACACCGGTACTACGACATCCATCGGTGCTCGCAGGTTCGATATCCACAGTGGCATCGCTGGCGCCTGGTCGTATCCATATGGGTCTTGGCATTGGAGATACGGCAGTCAGGTACAACGGACTGCAGCCTGCAACTGTCAATCAGCTGGAGCAGGCTACTGTAAAGATGAAGCAGCTTCTGACCGGTCAGGCGATTGATGTTGGCGCCTTGAGACCTGCCAGACTTCAGCAGGCACATGATGTGCCCATCTGGATTGCTGCACAAGGACCCAAAACACTGCGTATGGCCGGGCGTGTCGCCGACGGCGTCTGGATCCGACTGGGTCGACATCCAGACAACCTGCAAATGGCGTGGGACTCTGTTTGTGAGGGTGCCCGGGAGGCTGGACGGGACCCGAATGACCTTATGCTGGGTTTGATCTTCCACACCATCTATTCAACAGACCCGGAACAGGCCAGGCTCATGGCGAAGTCCATGGCGGCGGGTTACTATGAGTACTCTCCATTCCTGTTCGATCGGCCTGGATTCGAATGGCTCGGGAGTGATCCCCATGTGTTGCGTGCAAAAGCATGGCCGGATTTCCACCACCATGCAGACCCGGTCTATTCAGGAACTCTGGTTGATTTTCTCGATGATGCCGTAGCGGACGCATTCGCGCTGTATGGGGACTGGGACCAGATCTCTGAACAGCTGCAATCGGTGTTCGACCTCGGCTTACCTGTAACCCACGTTATCCCGCATCCAATACTGGCAAAAGGTCATCAGTATGATTTTCTGGCAGAGTGTGCCCGTCGGTTGATACCCCACTTCCGATGATCAGTCCACCGGTGCGGTTGTGATTCTTATATGATACTGTCGATGTCTGCAACTGAGTATATTGGCAGGAGAAAGCATGCCACAGGCATTTGAAGGCATTCGCATTATCGATATTACACAGGTACTGGCAGGACCTTTCGCAACAATGCAACTCGCTCTGCTTGGTGCAGAGGTCATCAAGATAGAACAACCCGAAACAGGTGATCAGACCCGGTGGCTGGTAAAAGGGAGTGACGACCCGGGCTTGACACCTGCATTCATGAATATGAATCTGAACAAGCG
>JAPOOX010000128.1 GCA_026713185.1 Gammaproteobacteria bacterium | reverse complement strand
GGTTACAAGAGCGTGTTCTCCAAATACCTGCCTTTAAAACACTATGATGATTAATCGCTGACTCACGGTGATTGATCAACCGGATTGTCTGGCCGTTAAATTCAATTCAATTTTGATCATCGGGGAAAGAGCACACTGATGCTCTCTTTCCTGTCGATGCGGCGAATGGCTTCACCAAGAAGCGGGGCAATCGACACCAGTTCAATTTTCTGCGACAGATGTATTGGCTGAGTTTCTATTGAGTCGGTGACAAACAGCCTCTCGATCGGGCTGTTATCTATCTTCTCCATTGAACCAACAGTAAAAACGCCATGTGTCGCCAGGGCCATGACGCGTTCAGCGCCTTCTTCCACGAGGCGATTGGCAGCTTCAACCAATGTGCCACCGGAAATTGTGAAATCATCGACGATCAGGGCCGTTCGTCCTTTAACATCACCGATAATCTCCAGGACTTCCGCCTGCTCGTCATGTTCCCTGCGTTCCTTGTTGGCAATTGCCAGAGAAGCATCCAGACAGGAAGCATATCGGCGTGCATCCTTCACAAATCCTGCATCAGGCGACACCACCACCAGTTGACCCTTATCATGTCTGCCCACTGCTTCACAGAGAACGGGACAGGCTGTCAAGTCATCAACAGGTACCCGGAAAAAGCCCTGTATCTGTGCGGCATGAAGATCAATGGTCACCACGCGGTCAGCACCGGCAGCTTCGATACAATCAGCACAGACTCTGGCTCTGATCGACACCCGGGGTTCGTCTTTCTTGTCTCCTTTGGCGTAACTGAAATAAGGCATGACCACAGTGACTGACTCTGCGCTGGCCCGTTTGAATGCATCAATCCAGAATAGCAGTTCCATAAAATGATCATTGGCCGGGAATACCGTGGACTGAACGATATAGACCTGGCGACCCCGCACATTTTCAAGTATGCGAACGAACAGGTTACCTTCCGAAAACCGCAGAACTTCTGACCTGCCCAGGCTGACATTCAGGTGATCACAAATCTGTCGGGCAAGACGGCGGCTGCCGCTACCTCCAAAAATCAGCATTTCGTCGGAATTCATTTCTGGCATGACTTGAAATTCACCTTACACACTCATCCATGAACACTCTACCCTGACAGTTCCAATACCTGTTCACAAGACTCAGAGATCCAGTTCCAGTTCCGGTGTAGCTGATCCGGAACAGCAGATCATGATGAATTTTCCAGAGGCCTTCTCGTCTTCGTTGAGCACAAAATCGCGGTGTTCCGGCACTCCCGAGAGCACATCCTGCTCACAGGCGCCGCAAATTCCGGACCCACAGGAATAGGGCACGTCTATGCCCGCGTTCAGCAGTGAATAGAGAATCGACCCATCCCTGGGGACAAATACGGAAGTTTTCTGCCGTACAAGTTTTACTGTAAAACCGTCATTCATCTCGGCTCCGGCCGGCAGGAAGAAGGATCTCTTTTAAAGCCATCTGCGGACAGCTTCGATAATGAAGTAAACTATCATCAAACATCTTCTACAGACTATTTTCGACACAGCAAATATTTCGTTCTGCTTATGGACCGGGATACAAATCCAGGAAATTACGGTAAAAAAACAGGTCCTGTTCAATCGGGCTCAGAGAAGCGGTGCTGCGGGTAAACCGACCGACAGGATCCCGTCCACCTTCGGCATGTGGGTAGTCGGAAGAAAACAGGTATAACTCTGCCTGGGATTCAGACACCAGTTGCGCGACATCTTCAAATGGATATGGGGTAAACCTGATCTGATCTCGAATTTGCTCGGAGGGTTTGCGCTTCATTTCGGCAAGATGTGGTTCCGTTTTTGCCCAGATTTCTGCTGCATAATCGAGTCTTCTGATCATGTCCGGCACCCAGCCGGCGCCGATTTCAATAACGCCTCCCTTCAGCCTGGGGAATCGCTCCAGAACGCCATCGAGTATCAGTGTTGAGATAAATTTTGCAGCGGCATGATGTATCACTGTCAAATCCTTGGAGCCAATAACCTCGGCTCCTCCCCTGGCAGTGACACGGTCGGGATAACCGTCATTCATCCAGGGATCTTCTATGGACAATGGTGAACTGCCAACATGCAGAATAAACGGCACGCCGCGTTCTTCCAGAGTTGCCCAGATTCGATCATGAAGCGGATGCCCCGGGGATCGGCCACCCGGAGCATCGGCACTGATCCATACAGCGCCAAGACCCTGGTCGAGACAGGTGTTGATCTCATTGAGTGCTTTTTCCGGATTATCCAGCGGAACCATGGCAACACCAATCATTCGGTCGTCTGTACCGGTAAAATCAGCCATCCCCCTGTTCTGGGCAGCGGCCGCGCCATAACTGACTGCTTCGTCGCTGGCGCCAAAGATAATTCGGGCACAGAACGTGGAGAAGATGACCTGGCGACGGAAACCGAGAAGATCAAGTGCGATGCCGCGTTCTTCACCATTGAATGCTCCCAGGGCAGCGTGCCACTTGGGACCCCTGGTGATGTTATCACCCAGCGCTTTCAGGACTGCCGCATGTTCCTGAGTGTGTGCGCTTCGTCCGGCATATTTACCAGGATTGAAAATACTGGTATTGGTAGAACCGATTACCGGCAGTCGATCACGGATATCCGGGTCTGCGTTAGCGGTAAGGTAATCCGGCATTTCCATCAAATGACTGTCTGCGTCATTGATGATCCGGTCTCTAGCATAGCTCATTGAAAACTCCTATTCCCGATTGACTACAAGGGCAAGCTGCCGCGACTGGGCAATCAGGTTTCCATCCTGGTCCCATAATAGCCCATCTTCAACCATTCTGCCTGCTTCGAGATCCCGTGTCTCAAACTGTCCCAGCACCCATCCTGGAACAGGTCGTCGGCGAACATGTACCGTCAGTTCTATTGTTGGAACCCAGCCCACCATTCCGAGTAAACCAAATGATGAGGGTGGGAAAGTATCGGCAAACACAATCGCTGAGCCTGAATCCGGCGGATGACCGTCCACAAAGCGAATCCAGCCTGAAACCCTTGCTCTGCCGGCCATTCCGGCTAAAGCTTCATCAGGGTGCAATCGAATGTCGAGGCGGGATAATAACGGCAGTTCCACACCCTGTTCTTCACCCGATCTCTGTACACACCGATCAGGCGGGGGCATATCCGGTGCCGGTATTACCAATGACTGACTGTCATTGTGCACCTTTGTGAGATCGCCCAGCCCTGCCAGCACCACAACCCTCGGTTTTCCCTGCTGCTCGAGAGTTGCCCGAACCGTACTCATCGTACGACCGGAACGCAACAATTCAGTAGATACTGTACATTCCTCATCAGAGATACCAGGTCGCAAATAATGCGTAGTGACTGTCAAAGGATCCGGGTGCTGCGGCGCGAGTTCCATTATTGCCCGCAGCGCAATGGATGACAGATAACCACCATTTGGGTTATTGCCAATATTCCAATCAGGCGCCACATGTCCTTTCCAATATCCCTGGGCATTGGATGTCAAACGGGTTTCGATTTCAAAATCACTCATGGAACAAACCTAACAGACCGGATGGATATGTGCTACAAATCTGTGTCGTTGACACCACAGAAGCTGGTCGGCAATGCCGCTTGCTGCTGCAATGACGAATTTCCAGAATTTATGACTGATTCTGTCATTTTCGTGGTTGCGAACTAGTCTGAACAAGTGTAAATTCCTGCCCGTACAGGTGACCCGGCAAATCTGTAAGGAGTTAGCATGGTCAAGTCAGCATTGGAAACCATACTACAGATTGTCTTCGACAAACTGATGATTGCACGCACCCTGTTTTCTTTCCCGCAATATCCAATATTCCGGTTGTCGATAAGGAGCCTTCAACTGGCGAATACGATCCAATCCCTGTTGCGCCCATCCTTGTTATGATTGAATCTCCTCTCTGGCCATTGGTCATTTATTTTCTTGCGGTGATCTCGCTGACGATGATTATTCTGGGATTATCAAACTTTGTTGGACAGCGAACTCCCATGAAGAGAGCGACAGTCGAACCGTTCGAGTCTGGTGTTGTCAGTATCGGATCAGCGCAGGCGCCTGTTTCCTCTGAATTTTATCTGGTAGCAATATTCTTTGTGATCTTTGACCTGGAAACCGTATTTATCTTTGCCTGGGCCATTGCATTTTACGAACTGGGTCTTTTTGGATACATCGCCATTTCCGTATTCGTTCTTATTCTGGTAATAGCACTTGCCTACGAATGGAAATCCGGCGCACTGGAATGGGGGGTCAAAACACGCCGGGGACTGAATACCGGCTCAAGGCTGTCAACCCCGGAGGAAACCTGATATGGAGTGGAGCCTGGACAAAGTCAATGAATCGACAACCGTACCCATGGTGGATGAATCTTTTGAGGAACAGGTACGGCGTAATGTGGTATTGGCAAAACTTGAGGATCTGTTGGCCTGGGGCAGGAGCAACTCTATCTGGCCATTCAACTTTGGTCTGTCCTGCTGCTACGTAGAAATGGCAACCTCCTTCACCAGCAGATTTGATATTGCCCGATTTGGCAGTGAAGTTATCCGCGCAACCCCGCGTCAGGCAGATCTTATCGTAATTTCAGGAACCTGCTTTTTGAAAATGGCGCCCGTTGTGCAGCGTCTGTATGAGCAATTGCTTGAACCAAAGTGGGTTATCTCAATGGGGTCCTGTGCCAATTCCGGTGGAATGTATGATATTTACAGCGTCGTCCAGGGTGTTGACAAATTCATTCCGGTAGATGTCTATGTTCCAGGATGCCCCCCAAGACCCGATGCCCTGTTACAGGGACTGATGATGCTGCAGGATGCCGTCAAAAATGAAAGGCGCCCCCTTAGTTGGGTTGTGGATGATCAGACGGTCAAACCGGTTAAACAGAGTCAACGCGACATCTGGAACGAAGAACGTATGAGAGCTACTACATTACGTGGCCCGGATGAAGTGTAGACACGGAGCATCCCTGTGACAGCAGTTATCGACAGAGAAGGCGGCCCGGGTGCAGACCTGCGAGAGCAATTCCCGCAGGCAGCCATGACAGAGCAAACCACAGTAGATGCCATCCCTACATTCTGGGTCAGCCGACGGGATCTCATACCCGTATTACAATACCTCAAACGACAGCATCATTTTGAAATGCTGTTCGACCTGTGCGGCGTTGATGAAAGACTGCGTGAACATCGGGATGGCATACCCGAGAGTGACTTTACCGTGGTCTATCAGTTGATGTCGTTCCGGAATCGCACCGATATCCGCATCAAGGTTGCCCTCGATGAAGATCGGAAGAGCG
>JAPOOX010000269.1 GCA_026713185.1 Gammaproteobacteria bacterium | reverse complement strand
TGAGGATAGATCCTACCCGGAACAGACTGGAAGCACTGGTTGAAATCTATCGCATGATGCGGCCCGGGGAACCGCCTACCAAAGATGCGGCAGAAAACCTGTTCAAAAATCTGTTCTTTACGCCGGAACGATACGACCTCACCGTGGTTGGCCGGATGAAGTTCAACCGGCGTCTCGGGAGAGAAGAAGAAACAGGAGAAGGCGTTCTTTCCAATGAGGACATCATTGATGTGCTCCGTTGTCTTATCAATATCGGCGATGGGAAGGATACCGTGGATGACATTGATCATCTGGGGAATCGCCGGGTACGCAGTGTCGGTGAGATGGCTGAAAATGCGTTTCGTCTGGGCCTGATCCGGGTTGAAAGAGCGGTAAAGGAAAGATTGAGTCTTGCAGAATCTGAAGGCCTGATGCCACAGGATCTTATCAATGCCAAACCGGTTGGTGCGGCAGTAAAAGAATTCTTCGGATCGGCACAGTTGTCCCAGTTCATGGACCAGAATAATCCATTGTCAGAAGTTACTCACAAGCGTCGGGTTTCTGCACTTGGACCAGGCGGATTGACACGGGAAAGAGCTGGATTTGAAGTACGGGATGTTCACCCGACCCACTATGGCAGGGTTTGCCCCATAGAAACGCCGGAAGGACCAAACATCGGTTTGATAAACTCACTGGCAACCTATGCGCGAACCAATGATTATGGATTTCTGGAAAGTCCTTACCGCAAAGTGGTTGGAGGTAAGGTAACCGATGAGATCGAATACCTGTCTGCTATTGTTGAAAGTGATTATGTCATAGCCCAGGCCAGCGTTCCCATTGATGAACATGGAGAGCTGGAGGATGATCTTGTTGATGTAAGGCATCTTGGTGAATTCACCAAAATGCCCCGGGAGAGTGTTAACTTCATGGATGTATCTCCCCAGCAGACAGTGAGTGTAGCTGCTTCGCTGATCCCCTTCCTTGAGCACGATGACGCGAATCGGGCCTTGATGGGGTCGAATATGCAGCGCCAGGCAGTGCCCACATTAAGAAGTGAAATGCCCCTGGTCGGTACCGGCATGGAACGGGTTGTTGCCAGGGATTCCGGTGTCTGTGTCGTCGCTGAACGCGGTGGCGTAGTAGAAACCGTTGACGCAGCCCGAATTGTCATACGGGTTAATAACGATGAAACGGAAAGCGGTGAAGCAGGTGTAGACATCTATAACCTCACCAAGTACACACGTTCCAACCAGAATACCTGTATTAATCAAAAACCACTGGTCAAACAGGGTGATGTCATAGCCCGTGACGATATCCTTGCCGATGGACCTTCTATTGACACAGGAGAACTTGCACTGGGTCAGAACATTCGCATCGCATTCATGACCTGGAATGGATACAACTTTGAGGATTCCATACTCGTTTCCGAGAGGGTTGTGGAAGAAGATCGTTTCACGACCATTCATATTCAGGAACTGACCTGTTATGCAAGGGATGCAAAACTGGGTAGTGAAGAGATTACCTGTGATATTCCCAATGTCAGCGAGGGAGCTCTGTCCAAGCTGGATGAATCCGGCATTGTCTACATTGGCGCCGAAGTCGAAGCAGGCGACATCCTGGTGGGTAAGGTTACACCAAAAGGTGAGACCCAACTTACACCGGAAGAAAAACTGCTGCGCGCAATCTTTGGTGAGAAAGCGTCTGATGTCAAAGACACGTCTTTACGAGTACCCAGCAGTTACAACGGTACGGTAATTGATGTCCGGGTTTTTACCCGTGACGGTTTGGAAAAGGACCAGCGTGCGCTGGATATACAAACGCAGGAACTGGAAGCCGTTCGCAAGAACATTGATGAAGAGTATCGAATCATCGAAACCGCCACCTATGAGAGATTGTCCGATTCACTGGTGGGCAACAAGGTGATTGCAGGAATGCAACTCAATAAAGGCGACATCATCACAGGAGAATATCTCCAGAATCTCCCCGCTGAGGACTGGTTCAAGCTCCGTCTCGAATCTGAAGATCTCAATAATCTGCTGGAGCAGACGGAACAGAGACTTGCAGAGCGACGCAGGGAGCTGGATGAACAGTTTGAAGAAAGCAGGCAAAAGCTGGAGAGCGGTGATGATCTGCAGCCGGGTGTACTGAAAATTGTACAGGTCTATCTGGCCATCAAGAGGCGCATCCAACCGGGTGACAAGATGGCGGGACGTCACGGCAACAAGGGTGTAATTTCCGTCATCAAGCCTGTAGAGGACATGCCATTCGACGAAAATGGTGAGCCTATAGATATTGTCCTCAATCCACTTGGTGTACCCAAACGGATGAATGTAGGTCAGATCCTTGAGACACATCTTGGCTGGGCGGCTCATGGTCTTGGCAAAAAGATCAACGAAATGCTGGATATGAAGCGAGAAGTTATTGAGATGCGCAACTTCCTGCAGGAGGTTTATAACCGCAGCGGCCGGAAGGAAAATCTCGATGAGTTCTCGGATGCCGAGATTATCGCGATGGCCAATAACCTGCGTGGCGGTGTACCCATGGCAACAGGTGTCTTTGATGGAGCCACGGAAACGGAAATCAAAGGTATGCTGGAACTTGCCGGATTACCGGAAGACGGACAGACCATTCTGTATGACGGTTGTACAGGTGACCGATTCGACCGACCAGTTACCGTTGGCTATATGTACATGCTGAAACTGAACCATCTGGTGGATGACAAGATGCACGCCAGATCGACGGGTTCCTACAGCCTTGTAACCCAGCAGCCATTGGGTGGCAAAGCACAGTTCGGCGGCCAGCGATTTGGTGAAATGGAAGTCTGGGCATTGGAAGCATACGGCGCCGCTTATACGCTTCAGGAAATGCTGACGGTTAAATCTGATGATGTTCATGGTCGTACCCGGATGTACAAGAACATCGTGGATGGAGACCACAAAATGGAGCCGGGTATGCCGGAGTCATTTAACGTCCTGGTCAAGGAGATCCGGTCATTGGGAATCGACATTGAACTGGAGAATGACTAGATACCGGAACCACCGAACTAGAATTCAACATTAGTTTGAGTGTAATGCTCAACTAGGAGGAAAGCCTTGAAAGATCTGCTGAACATACTCAAAGCGCAAGGACAGTCTGAGGAATTCGATTCATTAAGAATCGGTCTCGCATCTCCTGAAATGATCAGGTCCTGGTCTTATGGTGAGGTCAAGAAACCGGAGACTATAAATTATAGGACTTTAAAACCGGAGAGGGATGGACTTTTCTGTGCAAAGATCTTTGGTCCTAATAAGGACTATGAATGTTTGTGCGGCAAATACAAGCGTCTGAAACACCGGGGTGTTGTTTGTGAAAAGTGCAACGTAGAGGTCGCACTTGCCAAGGTCCGTCGCGAGCGTATGGGACATATTGAACTTGCAAGCCCGGTTGCTCACATCTGGTTTCTGAAGTCACTGCCATCCCGTATTGGTCTGCTGATGGATATGACGTTGCGTGATATCGAACGTGTACTTTATTTTGAATCGTTTGTTGTCATTGATCCGGGACTCACAACACTTGAGAAGCGCCAGTTATTGACGGATGAGCAATACTATGAGGCGCTGGAAGAATTCGGTGATGAATTCGAAGCCAAGATGGGCGCCGAAGCCATTCAGGACCTGATGGTGGATATGGATCTTGACGAGGAAATTTTCACAATTCGGGAAGAACTTCCCCAGACCAATTCCGAAACGAAGATCAAGAAACTGACAAAGCGCCTCAAACTGATGGAAGCGTTTTCACGTTCCGGCAACAAACCGGAGTGGATGATCCTTAATGTATTGCCGGTATTACCGCCAGACCTGAGGCCGCTGGTGCCACTGGAAGGTGGTCGATTCGCAACTTCAGACCTGAATGATCTGTATCGACGGGTGATCAATCGCAACAACAGGCTCAAGAGGCTGCTTGATCTTTCCGCTCCCGACATCATCGTCAGAAATGAGAAGCGGATGTTGCAGGAATCTGTAGATGCGTTGCTTGACAACGGACGCCGCGGTCGTGCGATCACCTCTTCAAACAGACGTCCACTGAAGTCATTGGCCGACATGATCAAGGGTAAGCAGGGCAGATTCCGCCAGAACCTGTTAGGCAAGCGGGTGGACTACTCCGGACGATCAGTTATTGTCGTCGGTCCTAATCTGCGCTTACATCAGTGCGGACTGCCGAAGAAAATGGCGCTTGAACTATTCAAGCCATTTATCTTTGGCAAGCTGGAAGCCCGTGGTCTGGCAACTACCATAAAGGCTGCCAAAAAGATGGTGGAGCGGGAAACACCGGAAGTCTGGGATATCCTGGCGGAAGTCATTCGTGAACATCCGGTTCTGCTGAATCGGGCGCCAACACTGCACAGGCTGGGTATCCAGGCATTTGAACCCGT
Source organism: Gammaproteobacteria bacterium (assembly GCA_026713185.1). Lineage (GTDB taxonomy): Bacteria > Pseudomonadota > Gammaproteobacteria > Pseudomonadales > Azotimanducaceae > UBA7455. The sequence goes on along the minus strand of JAPOOX010000269.1, from coordinate 7,319 downwards.
ATTGATCGAAGGTAAGGCCATTCAACTGCACCCCCTTGTATGCACAGCCTATAACGCCGACTTTGATGGCGACCAGATGGCTGTGCATGTTCCACTGACGCTGGAGGCACAGCTCGAAGCACGTGCGTTGATGATGTCGACCAACAATGTTCTGTTGCCGGCAAATGGTAAACCAATCATCGTGCCTTCCCAGGATGTTGTACTGGGCGTTTACTGGATGACCAGGGAACGTATCAACGATAAGGGTGAAGGAATGTCCTTTGCCAATGTTGAGGAGGTCAACAGGGCATACAGTAACGGTAATGTCGGTTTGCAGGCGCGTGTAAAGGTACGCGTGACAGAAACCATCATGAACGATGACGGTGAATTTGAAACCAGAAGGCAGGTCGTGGATACCACGGTAGGCCGGGCGCTTCTCTATGAAATCGTGCCGGACGGAATTCCCTATGAAGTCATTAACCAGACCATGGGCAACAGGGATATCTCACAACTGATCAATCTTTGTTATCGAACAGTAGGCCTCAAGGAAACCGTGGTTTTTGCTGATCAGATAATGTACATGGGTTATGAATACTCAACCCGGTCAGGTTCGTCCATTGGCGTGGAGGATTTCGTTATTCCTGAAGAAAAAGCTGCGATTATCAGTGATGCAGAAGGAGAAATTCGCGAAATAGAATCCCAATTTGATTCCGGACTGGTCACTCGAGGTGAGAAGTACAACAAGGTTATCGATTTGTGGACACGAGCCGTAAATCTGGTTGGCAAGACCATGATGGAAACATTGAGTACTGAAACGGTGATTAACCGTGATGGCGAGGAAGAAACACAAAATGCCTTCAACAGCGTCTGGATGTATTCTGATTCCGGCGCACGGGGTTCTGATGAACAGATTCGTCAACTGTCAGGCATGCGAGGTCTGATGACGAAACCGGATGATTCGATTATCGAAACACCGATTACCGCAAACTTCAGGGAAGGACTGTCGGTGATGCAGTACTTTATTTCCACTCATGGCGCGCGCAAGGGATTGGCAGATACTGCGCTTAAAACCGCTAACTCCGGATACTTAACCCGGCGTCTGGTGGATGTGGCTCAGGATCTCGTGGTAACGGAACAGGATTGCGGCACGGATGATGGCCTGGTCATGACGCCTGTCATAGAGGGGGGGGACGTAGTAGAAACCCTTGGCAATCGTGTTCTGGGAAGAGTTGTCGCCGAGGATGTTTTTGACTCCTCCGGTGATGATGTATTAATACCGAAGGGAACGATGATAGATGAGAAATGGATGGCTCAGCTGGAAGACCTGAGCATTGATGAAATCAGGGTGCGAAGTGCAATTACCTGCAAGACCAGGTACGGCGTATGCAGTACATGTTACGGTCGTGATCTTGGACGGGGGCATATTGTCAATATTGGTGAAGCGGTTGGTGTGATTGCTGCGCAATCTATCGGCGAACCTGGAACCCAGTTGACCATGCGTACCTTCCATATCGGTGGTGCGGCATCACGTGCGGCTGCTGTAGACAATGTCCAGATAAAAAATTCGGGAAGTATTCGCCTGCATAATCTCAAAACAATTGAGAAGGCCAGCGGTGAACTGGTTGCAGTGTCACGTTCTGGCGAAATCGCAATAGTCGATGATGATTCAGGGCAGGAGAGAGAGCGCTACAAAGTGCCTTATGGCACCGTTCTGAAGAAAGGACAGGACAGTCACGTTGATTCAGGAGAAATTGTCGCCAACTGGGATCCACACACTCATCCGATCGTTACAGAAGTGGAAGGGAAGGTCGTATTTGAAGGTATGGAGCAAGGTATCACCGTACGGCGACAGACAGATGAACTGACGGGTCTGACGAGCATATCCATAATTGATCCCAAGGATCGTTCCACTACGGGTAAGGACGTGCGGCCTGCAGTGCGCCTGGTTGATGAGTCGGGTAAAGATTTGATGTTGCCGGATACCAATGTACCGGCTCATTACTTTCTGGAAGCGAATGCAATTCTCAACCTTGAAGACGGCGCCCATATAGCAGCAGGCGATGTCATAGCGAGAATTCCCCAGGAAGGATCCAAAACCCGCGATATCACAGGTGGTCTGCCTCGGGTGGCTGATGTATTTGAGGCCAGAAAACCAAAAGATGCCGCTATTCTGGCAGAAATCACAGGTACCGTAAGCCTGGGTAAGGAAACCAAAGGCAAGCGCCGGTTGGTGATTACACCAACTGATCCAGGTGTACTGCCTGAAGGTCAGGATCATTACGAATTACTGATTCCCAAATGGCGCAATATGGCAGTGTTCGAAGGTGAGCACGTGGCCAAAGGTGAAGTGGTCTCCGATGGTCCGGAAAACCCACATGATATCCTTCGCCTGAAAGGTGTGAGTGAACTGGCCAGGTACATCGTAAAAGAAATTCAGGATGTTTACCGGCTGGAAGGTGTGACCATCAATGACAAGCATATCGAAGTGATTGTTTGTCAGATGCTACGTAAGGTTGAGATAAAGGAACCCGGCGACACTGCGTTTATCAAGGGCGAGCAGGTAGAGTACATCCAGTTCCTTGAACAGAACGAGAGAATGGTTGAGGAAGGTAAGCAGGAGGCAGATGGTGATCGCGTGCTCCTGGGTATAACCAAGTCTTCTCTGGCTACCGAATCATTTATCTCGGCAGCTTCGTTCCAGGAAACTACCCGGGTATTGACTGAAGCGGCTGTGACCGGCAAGCGTGATTACCTGCGAGGATTGAAGGAAAATGTCATTGTAGGCCGTCTGATACCGGCCGGAACCGGTCTGAAATACCATGAAGACCGTCGCCGGAAACGTGAAAGCACTGATGAGGAACGCACTGCCGTCAGTGTCAGTGCCGTGGAGCAGGCACTCAGCGAAGCTCTGAATTCGGGCGAAGTATGAAAACGTACGGATTGTGTTGACTCGTACAAACGATGTCATTACAATCCGCCCTCGCTTCTGACAGGGTTCACTTTCTTGTGGGTCCTGTCAGTTTGCATAGCGTCAAAATAAATAAATGGGGTTAGTAATTCATGACCAGAATCAATCAATTGGTTCGAAAACCGAGAAAACGGAAGGTATCAAAAAGCGATGTTCCGGCATTGCAGGCCTGTCCACAAAAACGTGGAGTTTGTACTCGGGTATTTACGACAACCCCCAAGAAACCAAACTCGGCGTTGCGCAAGGTTTGCCGTGTTCGATTAACCAATGGTATTGAGGTGCCGTCCTATATAGGCGGTGAAGGGCACAACCTTCAGGAGCACAGTGTGATCCTGATAAGGGGTGGACGGGTCAAGGATTTACCCGGTGTCCGTTACCACACTGTACGTGGCACGCTCGACACTACTGGTGTTAGTAATCGTATGCAGGGTCGATCCAAGTACGGCGCCAAGAAACCAAAATCCTGAACACTGTTTTATCGGACTGACGAATAAGTCAGAGTAAGGTCGGGTAGTGGAATTCCCGATTAACCTGAAGGAAAGATAATTATGCCCAGACGACGAATTCCCGAGAAGCGGGAAATTTTACCAGACCCGAAATACGCCAACAGGACTCTGGCCAAGTTCATGAATCATGTCATGGTCAGTGGCAAAAAGTCTGTGGCGGAAAAAATTGTTTATGGCGCTCTTGACCGGATTCAGGAACGCACCAAGTCTGATCCACTGGAGGTCTTTGACGCTGCTCTGGAAGCTGTCGCGCCATCTGTAGAGGTTAAATCACGACGGGTTGGCGGCGCTACCTATCAGGTACCTTTTGACGTTCGTCCTTCCAGACGCTCTGCGTTGGCAATGCGATGGCTGGTTGAATCCGCCAGGAACCGGGGTGAAAAATCCATGCCACTCAGACTTGCCGGTGAATTAATGGATGCCGCTGATGGCCGGGGAGCCGCAGTACGTCGCAGAGAAGACGTACATCGCATGGCTGAAGCCAACAGGGCATTTGCTCACTATCGATTCTAAGACCATCTGAAACAAACTACTTGAACAGGACTTCCACGTGCCCAGGACAACACCTATAAAAAGATATCGTAATATCGGTATCGTTGCTCATGTCGATGCAGGTAAGACAACAACCACCGAAAGGGTCCTGTTTTATACCGGTATCTCTCACAAGATTGGAGAAGTTCATGATGGCGCTGCCATTATGGACTGGATGGAGCAGGAGCAGGAACGTGGTATTACGATCACTTCTGCGGCTACAACCACTTTCTGGGACGGTACTGAAAAGCAGTTTGATGAACATCGAATCAATATCATCGACACTCCCGGACACGTGGACTTTACTATCGAGGTGGAACGTTCGCTCAGGGTATTGGATGGAGCAGTAGTGGTATTTTGCGGTACGTCGGGTGTGGAGCCGCAATCAGAAACTGTTTGGCGACAGGCCGATAAGTATGGTGTACCGCGCATGGTGTTTGTCAACAAAATGGACAGAGCCGGCGCCGATTTTCTGCGCGTTGTCAATCAGATAGAGGATAGACTGGGTTCGACCCCGGTTCCGATTCAACTGGCAATCGGCGCCGAGGAGAATTTCAAGGGCATCGTCGACCTGGTAAAAATGAAGGCCATTTACTGGAATGAAGATGATCAGGGCCTGAGCTTCGAACATCAAGACATCCCGGAAGACCTGCAGGCAATTGCAGATGAGTACCGGGAACAGATGATTGAGGCAGCCGCTGAGGCAAACGATGACCTTATGGAGAAATACCTCGATGGTGGTGAACTCACCCAGGAGGAGATAAAACAGGGGATCAGAATCCGGACATTGTCAAATGAAATTGTGCCGGCTTTATGCGGTTCAGCATTCAAGAACAAGGGTGTACAAACCATGCTGGACGCTGTGGTGGAATTTCTGCCGGCTCCCGACGAAGTTAAAGCCATCAAGGGCTTCCTGGACGATAAAGAAGGATCTGAATGTTTACGGCATGCAGATGATGAAGAACCTTTCTCTGCGTTGGCATTCAAGATTGCAACCGACCCTTACGTGGGTGCACTGACCTTCTTCCGGGTCTATTCCGGTGTTCTGAATTCCGGTGATTCGATTTATAACCCGGTCAAATCCAGGAAAGAACGCATTGGTCGAATGGTGCAGATGCACTCCAATGACCGTCAGGAAATCAAGGAAGTCCGGGCTGGCGACATAGCCGCTGCCATTGGTTTGAAGCAGGCAACAACCGGTGACACCCTGTGCGATGAAAACAACATAATAACGCTTGAACGGATGGAATTTCCGGACCCTGTCATCAGTGTTGCCGTTGAACCTAGGTCGAAAGCGGACCAGGAGAAGATGGGTATTGCCCTGGGCAAACTGGCTGCGGAAGATCCCTCCTTTACCGTAGCCACCGATGACGAATCCGGGCAGACCATTATCAGTGGTATGGGTGAGTTGCACCTGGACATACTGGTAGAACGGATGAAACGGGAATTCAGTGTCGAGGCCAATATCGGACAACCGCAGGTGGCATATCGAGAGACCATTCGAAAATCCGTCGAATCGGAAGGGAAGTTTGTACGTCAAACGGGTGGACGCGGTCAGTACGGGCATGTGTGGCTGAAGATTGAACCTGTTGAAGATAACGATTACGAATTCGTGGATGAAATTGTCGGTGGTGTCGTACCCCGGGAATACATCAATGCCGTTGACAAGGGAATTCAGGAACAGTTGGCCAATGGTGTACTGGCCGGTTATCCCCTGCAAGGCGTTAAAGTAACCCTGTATGACGGTTCTTATCACGATGTGGATTCCAGCGAGGTGGCGTTCAGAGTTGCTGGTTCCATGGCGATGCGGTCAGGTGCACTGGATGCAAACCCTGTATTGCTGGAACCGATTATGGATGTGGAAGTAGTGACACCCGAAGATTACTACGGCGATATCATTGGTGATTTGAATCGCCGCCGGGGTGTGGTTCACGGAATGGAAGATGTCCCGGCCGGTAAAGCTGTGAGGGCCGGAGTTCCCCTGTCTGAGATGTTCGGATATGCAACCGATATGCGTTCTGCAACGCAGGGGCGTGCTACCTTTTCCATGGAGTTTGAGACCTATAAGCAAGTGCCTGACAACATTGCCGAGGCGATCATCAGTAAGTCGAAACCGGCGAAAAATTGATTAACGGAATAAAAAAGAGGTGACAAGTGCCCAAAGAGAAGTTTGAGCGAACGAAACCGCATGTCAACGTAGGAACGATAGGCCATGTTGACCATGGCAAGACGACGTTAACGGCGGCGATAACGAAGGTCTGTGCGGAAGCCTACGGCGGTGGTGACTTTCAGGATTTTGATTCGATAGACAATGCCCCGGAAGAGAAAGAGCGCGGCATAACGATATCGACCTCGCATGTTGAATATGACTCACCGGGTCGTCACTACGCGCATGTGGACTGTCCGGGGCATGCGGATTACGTGAAGAACATGATCACGGGTGCGGCGCAGATGGACGGTGCGATCTTGGTTGTATCGGCGGCGGATGGCCCGATGCCGCAGACGCGGGAGCATATATTGCTGTCGAAGCAGGTTGGCGTGCCTTACATAGTGGTGTTTTTGAACAAATCGGACATGGTGGATGATGAGGAGTTGCTGGAACTGGTGGAGATGGAAGTCCGCGAGTTGCTGGATGACTATGATTTTCCCGGGGATGACACGCCGATAGTGACAGGCAGTGCGTTGAAGGCCCTGGAGGGAGACCAGTCGGCGACGGGGATGCCGGCGGTACAGCAGTTGGTAGAGACGTTGGATGAGTACATACCGGAGCCGGTACGGGACATAGACCAGCCGTTTTTGCTGCCGATAGAAGATGTATTTTCGATATCGGGACGTGGCACGGTGGTGACGGGACGAGTCAGTCGTGGTGTGGTCACTGTTGGCGACGAGATCGAGATAGTAGGATTGCGGGCGACGCAGAAGACGACCTGTACGGGCGTTGAGATGTTTCGCAAGCTGCTGGATGAAGGCCGTGCGGGAGAGAATGTAGGCGTATTGTTACGCGGTACGAAGCGCGAGGAAGTAGAACGGGGACAGGTACTGGCGGTCCCGGGTTCGATCACGCCGCACACGCAGTTTGAGGGTGAGGTATATGTACTGTCGAAGAATGAAGGTGGTCGTCACACGCCGTTTTTCCAGGGATACAAGCCGCAATTTTTCTTTGAGACGACGGATGTCACGGGCAGTGTGGAGTTAGCGGAAGGTACCGAGATGGTGATGCCGGGAGATAATGTACAGATGGGGGTAAACCTGATAGCGCCGATAGCGATGGAAGAAGGGCAGCGCTTTGCGATACGCGAAGGTGGTCGCACGGTGGGCGCCGGGGTCGTTACCCG
>JAPOOX010000209.1 GCA_026713185.1 Gammaproteobacteria bacterium | reverse complement strand
TTTACCCTTATGTCCACGAGATTTACCTCGGGATTTACCATCATGACCACGAACGTTTTTTCTCATACCATGACGGAGTTCCTTTCTGGAGAGAAAGCCGTCATTGTCTTTATCCAATTGAGAGAAAGCGTGTGCCTTGAGTTCATCCGCAGTTACCGAACCATCATCATTGCTGTCCATCTCAGCGAATTTTTTCTCGGACATTTCCTTCATCCTGTTCATTCGCTTGGTCACGCCCTCTTGAACCTTGGCCTCCATCGCAGCTTGAGACTCTGCCAATTCACTGGCAGTGACCGTGCCGTCGCCGTCAGCGTCCATCTTTTTCAAAATCCCTTTATCCCTGAACTTGAATTCTTCCAGACTGATCTTGCCGTCTCCGTCGGTATCGAGTTTGCCTTTGGCGCTTTTTTTGCCTTCTTCATCAGCATGCACTGGTGCGGTCATTACCGCGATCAGTGCGGCGCTTAACAACCATCCGCATTTCAGTAGTACGGGATTCATTCCAGGTGTAGCAGTAAATTTTGGGTGTTGCATGGTTAATCTCCTTTGTTTTGTATTCAATTCTACGCAGGGGAAGAGGAATACCGTCGCACGAATTTAAACTGGTTTGACCACGACCAGAATGAGAATTGGAATCAGGATCAACAGGATGGATTCGTTGAACAGTCGAAAGAAGAAGGAATTGTTGAATTCGGCACCGCGTTTCAGTAAGAGAGTATAGCGATAGCATTGCAGATGATAGGCCATCAGGATAACCACAAAAACCAGTTTGATGGTGAGCCAATGTCCGGTAATGCCGTAACCGAGCCATAGCCATACACCGAATATGCTCGCCAGGACTGCCATGACCGCGGTAAATCGAACCAGCTTATCAGCCATTACAACAAGACGGCGCGTATCCTCGTTGTGCTGCTGACCCTCAACATAATGTACGAATATCCGGGGTAAATAGAAAATACCTGCCATCCAGGCAGTGACGAACAGAATATGAATAGTCTTGATCCAGAGCATTTCAGGTACACTATTACCAAACATGACGAAGTAAATCCAAGTATACCGGCCTGTTAGCTCCGCGACAGCAGAAGGGCGAGTTTTTGGCCAGCTGAAGGCTCTTTATGGTAACCCGCTGAAGGCTCTTGAGAACCGTTACGTTTCAACAACAATGATGATTCGGGTCTGTATTTGATAGAATTAAACACTGTAATCTTGATGCAGTCGGAGTGGAAAGGTGAACTTGCAGAATTTTGATGACATCAGACCCTATGAAGACAGGGAAGTCGGAGAAGTTATTCACCGACTGCTGCGCAATAAAGATTTTCTGAATTTTATATCTGGATGGCAATTACCCGGTATTTACAATTTACTACCCTGGGGGGCCAGATTGATGACTGCAATCTATCTGAGAATGTGGCTCGGACGGGTTCGATCGATCAGCCAATTTCAGAAAAGAGTCTATTTTGTGGTCCGTAAGATTATAGAGGAAACAACGGACGGGTTTGTATACGAAGGCATTCAGGATCTCGACCCGACTCAAAGTTATATTTTTATCAGTAACCACAGGGACATCGCCGGTGATTCCATGTTACTGGACTACGCTCTGTATGAGTCTGGTTTCGATACGGTAAGAATTGCGGTTGGGGACAATCTTGTACAGGTTGGCTTTGCAACGGATTTGATGAAGCTCAACAAGAGTTTCTTTATCAGACGTTCGGAAGAGGGCGCCAAGAAGATCTATGCGGCATTGTTGCAGTCTTCCCAGTACATTCATCATTCCCTCAGGAATGGTCATTCAATCTGGATTGCACAGAGTGAGGGCCGTGCCAAGGACGGCATGGATATAACGGATGCTGCGATCATCAAAATGTTTGCACTGGCAGAGCGGAAGGCGAATTTCGACAACCTGATCGAGCGGCTTAATATTGTTCCATTGGCAATTTCCTATGAATATGATTCATGCGACATAGCCAAAGCCCTGGAACTGCAGGTGACGGAACAAGAGGGAGTGTATGAAAAACCGCAAGGAGAGGATCTGGAGAATCTTGCCAGGGGTCTTGGAGGTTATAAAGGCAGGGTTGTATTGCGAGTTGGAAAACCCATTCGGGGTGAGTACGGAACCGCGGATGCTGTTGCAAAGGAAGTTGACAGTCAGATCAGGCGGAATCTTCAGTTGTTTCCCATCAACTATTGGGCTTTATCGCAACTGAATGATCCACCATACAATGTCATTAATGCCCGTTTCATAACAGATCCTGATGACAATGCTCCCTACTTTGAACAGCGATTACAGCAATGTCCCGAGAAGGCGAGACATCACTGGTTGCGTATGTACGCAAATCCTGTGGTTAACAAATATCAGCTGTGGCCTTTACGCATTTCGCCGTAAATAGTCGTCAATCAACCAGCCCGAAATGGAGACCTTTGTTGGTCTTTGGGGTAATCGGGTAAAGTGAAACCATTGTGCATCCGCTATTTCTTCTTCCTGAAGAACAATCTCACCACCTTCATATTCAGCGTGGAATCCCAACATCAGCGAATTTGGAAATGGCCAGGACTGGCTGCCAAAGTACTTCAGGTTTTTTATTCGAATCCCGACCTCTTCCATCACTTCACGGTGCACGGCCGTCTCAATGGATTCACCGGGTTCGACAAATCCGGCGATGGTGCTGTAAAAATTACCTCTGGACTGTACGTTCCGGGCCAGCAGCAGTTCTTCGCCCCTGTTTACCAGCACGATGATTGAAGGTGACAGCCTGGGATAGAACATTTGTCTGCAGGATGGACATCTCCGGGAGCGGTCTGAATTTGAACTTGTCGTCACTTCCCCGCATTTACCGCAATAATGGTGATTGCGATGCCACTCCACAATCTGTTTTGCCCTGCCAACCATGTAAAACACGGGCTGTTCTACCTGGTTGAGAAAAGACCAGAGAGTTTCAAATTCGTATCCTTCCGGATTGTCGGACTCAGGGTCAACTTCATGGGTAAAGACCGGCACACCGTCGACCTCTCCCAGATAGTGATCGGCAATGGATTCCAGCCCAAGCCAGTGCCATTCATTCCCATTGAGTGGCCGCCAGGGATGCACACCATTAATAGTCAGGATTTCGTCATCTGATATGACAATGTGGAAGCTGTGTTCAAAACCGGCTGGAGCTGTGACACCCGATACGAAATCACTGTCCAGATTGATGAATTCCCAATCCATAAATATGATCCAGAAAAAATGACCTTCGACTTTAGCACAGGTGGACCCGTATTCGTAAAGGTGGTCATGCTGTTCTGGCAATGCACATGACGGACACTGAACCTGCGCCGTTTTCAAGTAACAGTTCCGCCAGTACGGAGACAGTTGCGGTTGTGGTTACCACGTCATCAAGAATCAGAATTCGTTCACCATGGTACGGGTGTTTCAAGGCAAAGGCATTGCGGATGTTCCTGAATCTCTGGCTTTTATTAAGCTTTTTCTGCTCGGGTGTCTGGATGATTCGCCGGCAATTCCCGGTATCCAGTGGTAATTTCCATGCTTTGGATAATACCGACGCTATCTCCACTGCCTGATTAAATCCACGTTTCCGCTCAGTACGTGGGTGCAGAGGAACGGGAATCATCAGATCAAAGGACTGTTCCGGTCTAATGTTCAACATCAACTCAGCCAGAACCCGCCCCGTAGTGAGATGTCCTGTGTGCTTGAAATCGCTGATCATACCGTCTACCGGCCAGGCGTAAAGAAAGGGGCACCAGGTTCTGTCAAAAACAGGGGGATCGATCAAACAAACATCGCA
>JAPOOX010000316.1 GCA_026713185.1 Gammaproteobacteria bacterium | reverse complement strand
CGCACGTCACGCCGCTGGGCCGCTGGGCCGCTGGGCCGCTGGGCCGCTGGGCCGCTGGGCCGCTGGGCCGCTGGGCCGCTGGGCCGCTGGGCCGCTGGGCCGCTGGGCAATATTATACCCTTGCGCTCGGTGCCTGTGAAGTGTATGTGACTGTTTTCCGGGCCTTTTCCGGTTTCCGACAGCACCCTTTCCACCGTTGTGAGCAGCATAGTCGCCGACATTCCCCTGATCTCCTTTTACGGAAGAACCGTTTGCGACAAACTCTACCACAGCGCGGCAAAATATCACACGATTTTATTAACTTGACGTGTCATACAGGCTTTTCAAGGTCTTGTTATAGTGTATGAAAGCCTCATTACGGTAAACGCCGCGGGCACGGGTTCGGTCGGGGAGAACAGTTTGACGATGCAGTCCTGCGTGCCCCGGGACGTATGGGCGGTATACTTCGTAGCCACCTCAGCATCACGAAATCAGGACGCCCCGATGACGACCGTGATCGCTGAAGACCATGACGCATTCAAATCCGCCAGCGCCGAGGAGGACAATTAGCTGGCGGCAGCGAGCGCTATCGCGGACTATCAAAGGCAAGTGAACCCTTCGTTCACCATCGGCGAACACACAAACACGCTGGCAAAAGGGACAGCATGCTGAGCTGAATCATCGATTGTCTTACGAACCCGGTTCAGATTAAAGTCGCACAATACAGTTGCTGGATACTTCCCAACGATATATGGAGATAGCCTATCCGTCCAAGTCCATCGCATTGGTAATATCTCTCGAAATGTCTTGTTGGCTTGTTACCGTTTGTTTTACTATGACCAGGTCAGACCAGGTCAGTACTATGGAAAAGCAACTTACACTTACAGATGCAAAAGCACGATTTTCGGAGGTCATCGATAAGGTGAGTGAGGGTGATGAAGTTCTGATTACACGTATGGGTGAACCAGTAGCAGTGATTAGTCGCTATGTGCCTGCCTGATAAGGGGAAGAGACCCCTGGGGATACTGAAAGGCAAAATTGAGATGGGTGAAGATTTCAATGAATGGCCAGAAGACCTGGCGTCCGATTGGGGAATTCCGGACAACCCGCCATCCTCTTCCCGGTCGTTTCCGTTGTCAGACTTTTCCCGGCACCGGGTCGGTGCTTATTGAGCTCCCGTGTCCGCGAGACATCGTGCGTGCCAGGCATCCCAACTTTTTGACATGGATTCGACCTGTTCCGGATGCCGGTTCGCCAGGTCGTAGAGTTCGCAACGGTCGGACTCCATGTCATACAACTCCCACGACTCGTGACCGCCGGGAACGGGGATGCCGGCCTGAACACGCTCGGGACCCTCGGTCACAATTTTCCATTTGCCTTTCCGCATGGCCCTGGCGCCGCCGATGATCCAGTAGAGCTCGCGATCCTCTGCGGCAGTATTTTCGTCCTTAAGGAGAGGTACCAGGCTGCGACCCTCTGGCGGGAGCACGTTTCGACCCTCATGGCGGGAAGGAACTTCGATGCCTGCAAGTTCCGCAAACGTGGGCAGGAAGTCGATCAGGTGGCCGATGTCATGGATGATGCGACTACGTTTCATTCTGGCCGGCCAGCTTGCAATCAGGGGGGTGGCGATGCCGCCTTCGTGGTCGAAGTCCTTGAACAGCCGGAAGGGCGTGTTGCTGGCGTTCGCCCAGGCCGCACCGATCGTCTGGTAAGAGTCGACTGTGCCCGGTGGCAGGTGCGGCGTGTTGTGGATCTCTTCCGCACATCCTCCATTATCGGACAGGAACAGCACCAGTGTGTTTTCCTCCTTACCCATGTCGTGAATTTTGTTGAGAACGCGACCGATGGATTGATCAAGCCGATCCACCATGGCCGCATAGACCGCCATCGCTTCGACGGCATGTTCACCAAGATTCGCGTAGGAAGCGACCGAGCGCTCGTCAGCCGCGGGTAGACCCCATCGTGGATCGATAAGCCCAAGGTCGAGCAGTCGGGTGTATCGCTGTTGACGGATTTCCGACCAGCCTGCAGCATATCGATCACGATACTTTTGTATGTCTTCAGGCCACGCCTGGAGCGGAAAATGAGGTGCGCAATGCGGCAGGTAGAGTAAGAACGGATCCTCGCCAGCGCCGCACTCGTCAAGGAACCCAATGGCGTGATCGGCTATTGCGTCCGTGGTGTAGAAGTCCGGATCGGATGGAGTGAAGGGATGCAGGACAGTGTCGTGATCGCACCAGGGACGTACGTCACTGTCACCATCGGATTTGCGTCCCGGTTCCGGTTCACCGTCTCTGCGATCGCCCGGGTTGAAGTAGTTGCTGCACCCGCTGAGCAATCCCCAGTATCGTTCGAAACCACGCGCGACAGGTCTACGCTCCGGGCTTTCGCCATTGTGCCATTTACCCGCCACCAACGTCCGATAGCCAGCCAATTGGAGCATCTCGGCGATGGTGATGTTGTTTCTCGCGTGGAGCGTACCGCCATCCCCTTTTTCGGTGACTTGAGTGGGATAGAGTCCGGTGAGGAGCGATGCCCGTGAAGGTGAGCATTTGGCGTTGGTGTAGAAGTGGGTGAAACGCAGGCCGCGTTGGGCGAGACTGTCGAGGTTGGGGGTTTCGATTTCACCGCCATAGCATCCGAGGTCGGAGAACCCCAGGTCATCGGCCATTATGATGAGGATGTTCGGACGGTCGCTCAATGGTACCCCCGCATCGTGTGGATATTGCGTACAGGAAGGGAAATCGGGGGACAGTTTACTGATATTGAAATCGGGTGTAAATCGGGAGTCAGAAATCGGGGAAAGGCGACAGATACATGTCGGCGCTGGCACTGGGCCTGCTGAATTTATTCCAGTAGTCGAAGTGCTGGTAATCTGTGCCGTATTTCAATTCATGCAGAAATGATAGACCATGTGAGAATTGATCGGTTCTGTTACCGTCCGCGACAGCCCGGGCCATCAGGCCTGGGTAGATAAAAACAGCAACATGACCTGCTCCATGAAATCTGAGAAGGCAGGTACAAAGAGAATACCGAGTACGAGCACAATGGTTATACCTGCACAGAGGATCAGGTAATTTTTTGTATTCATTATGTATCCCCCGGTGCAAGTTCAAAGATCCACGTTTCACCCAGGTTGATGGAATTCTCAATTTCATCAGCCGCGCCAGGTGCACCCCCAGCATATTTTTGTGCCAGTTTTGCAGCGACGCCTTTGACTTGGGGTCCTTCCTTGATGCGAATCAACCTGCGCTCATATCGGACACCTTCGATCCTCGCTACGCCCTTACCATCTCCTGCATCGGCAGCAAAAGCCCAGTCTTTCCAGATTTTCCCAAGGAATGATTTCATGTAACCAGAGGGTACGTACACTTTGCCATCATATTCCATAATGAAAACTCTGCGAGATGCCATTGGGACATTAAGTTGCAACTCGATGGTAAAAATATCGTCAGTAAACTTCCAATCCGGGTCGGTCCCGGAATGCAATTCACCGGAAACGAGTTCACCACCAGGGAACAAGATCGATGGGCCATCGGCATTCATGTAGTCGATACGTAAGGTCACAATGATCACCACGGGGATGAGTATCAGTATGCCAATCACCTGTAAGATGATCCTTGCCATGGTCACTCTTTGTTTCAGTATGGTACAGCTCCGGGTCCGTCACACCAGGAGTCGGCTCGGAGAGCCTCCTGGCGCCGAATGGCGTGAGAGACCATCAATTGATCAGATAAAAATGGTAGCGCTCCCTGGACTTCCGGGAAGCGCTACCTGAACGACAGTTATAAAGCTCTGTAAGACAGTCGTACACCAAGGGTCCTTGGAATTAAACCCCTGTGGCTGAACTCGAATGTATTGTTTTGGTCGATCGCTATTGAGCCATCGTCGTCAAGGAGATTCTCTACAAAGAACGTCGCACGCCAATTCTCATTTGAGACGCCAATACTGAAGTTCACGTTTTGGTAGGTATCCGTCAGTGCGTAAGTGGCGTTAGGTGAAATCCCCCCACCTCCAGCAACATTGGGAAACGAGTTAGGCACGTCACCCACGTGTTGTATGTCTCCTCGAATAAACCATTCGTAACCATTCAGGAGAGTTGAAGGCGCCGAGTATTGAGCGAAAGCCACCGCACTGAACTCTGGCGATTGCAGTCTATCGCCAACACTGCCACCCGTCATGAACGACTCTACCTCGCTGATTTGATCAATCTCTGCTTTAATTATGGAAAAATTAAGCCCTAAATCCAGGTTGGCATTGGGCAGGTACACGAACTCGGCCTCGAGTCCCCTCGAAACAGCCTTACCCACGTTGGTGGTAAAACCCGCGGCATCCGATCTGCGCCGGGCAAAGAACTGGAACCCCTCCCAGTCAATCTGAAAGAGAGACACATTCGCACTTAACGCTCCGTCAAGAAACACGCTTTTCATGCCTACCTCATAATTCCATAGCCCGTCACCGTTGGATTTCGGCGGAATCACGACATCCGTGGGATCAGATAAACTTACGCCACCATTCCTGAGCGCGCCAGGATTTGCTACCGATCCTCGGAACCCTTCGGAAGCCAATGCAAACAGGTTTATCTCATCTGTAGCCTTCCACATCACACTGAATTTCAGGGTGTTCACGTCTTCTGATTCGTGCTCATATGTTTCGGTATTTTGAACAATTGAAAGTACTTGATCCGAGGTCATATCGGTCTGCCACGCAACTCCGGTAGCGATCATGGAACCGAATGAACTACCTTCTACGCCGCCCTGGGGAACCCGACGATCAGTAAGCGACACCTCGCCGGATCTCGCGCCCAAAGCCACAGTCACGGTATCGGTGATATCGAAAGTCACCTCGATAAAAAATGCTTCGTCGGTGTCGTTGTTCTGTCTCGAGGGTGTGTTAGACCATGCGGTCACAATGCCATCCGAAAACCCTTCCCAGGTACGGTCTGATCGATCCTGAAGTCCAACGAGATTCCTGTCTTCGGCAAACTGTGGTGCGGTAAAGTGGATCCAATCGAAATCATTATCACTTTCACGATTGAAGTAGCCCACAACATAATTGAAACGAGATTCACCGCTGGAAACCAGACGCAGCTCTTGAACAAAATTCTCGTGCTGGTCGGTTCTGTGCATCGCCCATGGCCAGGCCCATACGTTATTAAATATGATCTGGTTGAGATCGATAACGGTTTCACTGGTAAATTCATAGCTGTTTGTTGACGAAGTTAAGGTCGCAAACCCAAAATCATAACTAAGTGTAAGGTTATAATTTTCAAATACGGATTCAATACCGTGCGCGAGCCAGCTGCCTGTTATTAATCTTCCGCGCTCGGGATCAAAAACATCGAAGTCTTCCGTATCCATGTTTTGATACAAATAGTTCACCGTCGCATTAAAGTTATCGTTAACGTCCCAAAATAAAGATGCTCTCACGCCTTCATCCTTGTTCGCATTCGAATTCTCTTTTTCAGGGGCGAACAGGTCGTAGGGGTCGCCGTTAGCCCTGAGATAATTGGCGCCAATGTTTTTCATGTAACCATCTTCGTCCCGTATAGAGGCGGCAATTCGAAGCGCTAATCTATCGTTGAACGGAATATTCACCATCGCATTGTATCGATGCCGAAACGAACCGCTGGTCGAAGCAAACTCCGAACCCAGACTCCAGTCGAAAGCTGAGGGGTCTGCCTTGTTAGCAATAACGCGTACAACACCCGAGAGCGTCCCTGCGCCAAACAGTGTTCCCTGCGGACCCTTTAACACCTCAACTCTGTCGATATCAAACAGCCGGAAATCCGGTTGGGTACCCGCGTTATTACTGGTAATTGGAACATCGTCAAGGTAAACCGAGGTCGGTCTGGTCAGGTCCGTTCCCGGATTACTGCCGGTACCTATGCCTCTGATGAGAAAGCTGGAGTCCAGTTCCCGCCCCTGACCTGTTTTTATCATTCCTGGAATTGAACGCGCAAGATCATCACCATTCTCAAGTCCCCGGAGTGCAATATCATCTCCACTTAAAACATTAATCGTTATTGGAACGTCTTGTAAATTTTCAGCCCGCTTCGTGGCCGTTACGACAATTTCTTCTATGGTGCCTTCGGCTCTTGCGGACGTATCTGGCTCTGCAGCATTCAGCGAACAGACCATAAACATCGGCAGAAGGCCCAGGACAAAGATTTTTTTTAATCGATTGATAATAGTGTTAAGCATTTTCCCCACTCCCTTAATAGTCATAATCAAATTTTTTGAATGACCCTTTCGGTGAAAAGATCAATTCCGACAATACAATTTACCCACAATTTTGTGAGATATCAACTTAATAGTATCAGACTACACGCAAGTCTAAACTACTAATCTGCCAGTGACAACACCTGATGTCCGGATACTCTGCGAAAATTGATTTATCCTTGGGGGGTAGGGGTCTTTTATATGTTCTCTGTATAAGGTTTATGACGTTTTTCGCTGCCAAAGTGGCGGGATTATTCTTGTTTTATAGTGACGATACAGGATCTGCACTTCACTTGTTTATATCTGACTATACAAATATGATTTACCAGGAAGCAATCACCTGGTCGGAAAATTAAAATGACCTGTACGCTATACGGCATACCTGCGGGATTATACCCTGGCAAAACCCGGTGTTACCTTTGGAGGCAGGCGATCAACTTCGTTGAGGTGGCGCCTCTATGAATATCACATAGGAGGAAACACATGCGCGCTGTAACCATGGAACAGGGTGTTCTGACACCCGTTGATCTACCGGATCCAATTCCTGAAAAAGGCGAAGTGATTGTTCGAACGCTGGCATGCGGTATTTGTGGTTCCGATCTGCATGCCGCCCGCCATTTCGATGATTTTGTTAGAACAAGCCGTGAATCCGGTGGCGCGTTTAAGCTCACTACATTTAATCCCGTCGTCCTGGGCCATGAATTCTGTGCCGAGATTGTCGACTATGGGCCGCACACAGAACATAGCCTGCCTGTTGGCGCCAGGGTATGTTCCATACCGATGCTCAGGCGAACACCACCTGTGCCTATTGGTTACTCAGAAGCTGCTCCTGGTGGTTTTGCGGAATACATGTTGCTGTCAGAATCGCTGATTTCCCCGGTTCCCGGTGGATTAAATGCTGACCTTGCAGCACTCACTGAACCGATGGCTGTTGGCTATCATGCCGTAAACAAGGCAAACCTGCGCGGGTCAGAAGCAACCCTGGTGATTGGCTGTGGGCCGGTGGGTCTTGCCGTTATCATTGCCCTGAAGCAGAGAGGTATTGCACCGATTGTCGCTGCCGACTACTCGTCGAAACGACGAGAGCTGGCGATAAAGGTCGGCGCCGATGTCGTTTTCGATCCCGAAGATAAGTCTGCCTATACTTATGCCCCGCTTACAAAACCCCAGGATGTGGTTTACTTTGAATGCGTTGGCGTACCCGGCATGTTGGATGAGATATTCGTCGGCGCACCTAAAAATGCACGTATTGTCGTGGTTGGGATATGTATCAGTATGGACCACAGCAGACCGCTGATCGCCGTCAACAAGGAACTCTCCGTACAGTATGTGCTGGGCTATACGGAGGAAGAATTTGTACAGTCGTTGCACCATATCAGCAGTGGAGAATTCGATGTGAGCCAACTGGTTACTGATGAAACCGGTTTCGATGGCCTGGCAAATGCTTTTAAAGTTTTGGCTAATCCTGAACAGCAGGGCAAAATTCTGGTGAAACCTGAATTGTAGTATCTTGTGTAATTAAAATTAATCAAATGCAGAAAAAATCTCTTCATCCAGTTCTTGATAAAGTTCTGGTCGTTGAGGTTTGATTTGAGGGATGAATTCTGTAATGCCCACTTCCAGAAAATCTCCAATGCGATCGATCACAAACTGAGGTGGACCGATCATAGACCAGTCCTTACCATCCCGTAATTTCCTGGCCTTGGCCTCATCGTGGACGATCGAGATCGGAACATGGACTGTTCTCTTGATTTCTGCCGCATCCCGGCCTATCGCATCACAGTGTTTTGCCAATACCTGCGACAAATGCCGTATACGTTCAGGACTGGCGATGACATTCATGATGTCTCCGTACATAGCCAAAGTCTTTAGTGTACGTTTTTCACCGGTGCCACCAATCATGATGGGAATTTTGGCATTACTACCGCTTTTAGGCGCAAAAGCTGCCTGCTTTAATGTGTAATATTTTCCACTGAAATCGACCCGTTCTTCCTGGTTGAACAGTAGACTGATCAATTCACAGGCTTCTTCGAGACGATCTGAGCGTTCACGCATCGATGGGAAGTTCCATCCATAAGCCTCGTGTTCACGGATGTTCCAGCCGGCGCCCAAACCCAGTATGACCCGTCCCTTGGCCACAACATCGATAGTGGCGGCCATCTTGGCGACGAGAGCCGGATTGCGATAGGTATTGCCGGATACCAGAATACCCAGCTCCAGCTTTTTCGTCACCGCTGCAACTGCGGCCAGAAGTGACCATCCCTCCAGCGTATCGAATAATTCAAAATCGTTAACTTCGTTGGTATGACTCCAGGGTGGAATAAAATGGTCGTAAGCATAAACACTGGTCCATCGCCCAGCTTCAAGCACTTCGACCACGGCAGAAATTTCGTCCCAGTCTGCGTTTTCGTTTACCAGTTGTGCCCCAAACATAACACCTCCATCCAAGTATCTGACTGTCTATCAGTCATATTCAGCTTCTTTACGGTATGGGTATTTCCGGCCTATTACCCGATAGATTAATTCACTGTGAGGACGATAAGGTTTGCCACCGTTTAAAATGGCATCCATGCGAACCTCCACCTGCCGCCTGATGTGTCCCGGGTCGTTTTCAGCTTCTGCCAGAATATAAAAATCACCTGAACGAATCGCGTCAAAAACCATACTGGCACAAGTCGACGTTGGCATACCCCATGTTTTTAACCGATCGGCCAGCTTCTGATTTGTATTAACTTTTTTTAATGTCCCACCATATCGTTCCGGACGGTGCTGTTCAGACTTGAAGATATTGGTCGCGACAAGGTTTGGACACAATACATGTACTGACACGCGGCCAAGAACCTCCTGGTAGAGAGCCTCCGACAAGGCCACACAGGCATGTTTAGATACGCCATAGACTCCTTGAGCGGCACAAAGACCATCCTGGGAAGAGGTCATCACAACCGATCCCGGCCCCTGCTGTGACATCATCAAAGGAACAAAGACCCGCACGCAGTTGGCAACGCCTTTCACGTTAACCCCCAACACGAAATCCCAATCGAGGTGACTGGCCGTCAGTACGTTGCCTCCGGCGCCAACACCAGCATTACAACACAGCAACGAAATTGGTTTTACAGGGAAACGGGCAGAAATAGACTTGGCGAGCTGTTCTACCTGTTGCTCTGAAGAAACATCAACCTGGACACCGAATACCTCTACGCCAGCATGCTTCGCCCGCTGTTGAAGACTCCGCTCCGCCGTTGTGATTGATTCGAGGTCTATGTCGGCAATGACAGGATGTAAGCCGTGATCAATCGCAGTTTCAGCCAGACTGTATCCGATGCCCGAAGCACCACCCGTGATGACCGCGATGCCGCCTGCTAACTCAGACAGATCAGGGTGTGCATTATCCTTTGCAGCATGGCGGTTATTATCTGGCAAAACATTGGCTCCTGAATAAATTGCGTCAATAGTTGAGTTCTTGAGAGGTTCCCCTTGCGCGCACGCGCCGGGTAAGGTCGGAATCAGTCGTGATCGCATGCTGACCTCGCGGTCCGTTAATCTCGAACAGCATCAGCTTCTCAAGTTCCAGGAGCTGACGCTCGGTTACATCGTTGATGACATCGCTTTCAAGGAAAGCCTTAAAAGCAGCACTGGTGTCCATAAACGGCATGATGTAGCCGGGGACAAAGGCTTGAATCATGGCGCCCCTTCTCCTGTTCGTTTGATTGAGTCCTGCGCAATGCCAGGTCCGGGCATCATACAATACCATTGATCCCGCCGGCGCCTCGATTACCGTTGCTTCTTCTCCGCTGTAGGGTAAACCATGTTTTTTACGGTGACCTGGCATAACGGTGTTGTTGGTAACTCCCCATTCTGTATTTGGCCCCGCCTCTTCGACATGGCTACCCAGCTTAAACATTGTTGCACCATTTTCTACTTTGAAATCTGATACACAGGTATTGCACTGCATCCCCAGCACCAGGTTTCCCGAAGCACCGATCCGATCTCCGGTACCTTGCAAATAGGGATAATCCGTATGCCATCCCGTGACTTCTCTTTTACCATCATCGGGTGGTAAGGAGGTGACTGATGGCGGATGTCCCAGACGAATATCACAGTGTTGCATGTACTGCTGAGTCAACCAGAGACTAACTGGCTCGATCGTCGCCTGCAATACAGATGCATCCATCGCAATCGGGTGATCTTTTCCTGGTTTGTTGCCTTCATATTCCTCTACACAACCCACCATTTGAAGCCCGTCGACGATTTCGGCCGAAAGAATGCAAGCCAATGAGACGTATCCGTCTTGTCGAAGACTTTTCAGATACTGAGATGGAAGTTTTTCCGGACCCTGGCCAATGATGAAATCCGATGCATCGCCTGTAGTGCCATCCGCTGCGACATCAGTCCCGGATAATCGTAGCTGACAACGGCGGCCAATTTCAGTCAATGTGGCTTCAAGCTTTAAACCAGTGGCAACATGGCAAAAGCCGCCGTCATCAATATTCCAGATCGCCTGGTCGTCGACATACCCCTGCAGGTGCATCGTCGAGCCGTCTGCCGACGCTAACCAATCACCGTTCGGTGCGATCAGGTAATTAAACCGGTGCTCAGGTGGCTCGATTTGAAGCACCCGGGGATTACGATCTTTTTTCGACATTACGCTTACTTCTCTTGGTCCTGATGTGTCTGGTTGAGTCTTGTTTTCGTGTTAAAGGTGTTGCATCCTTTGCCGTCAACTGCTCATATTCCAAGAGCACTCGTCAAGCTTTTTGATAGTAGAATTGATTGAACGCAGACAGCCCATTAAATTATCGGCGGAGGAAAGTGTCAAGACCGACTCTTTTTTATGAGTTGCGTTGATTAACATACGTTTCATTACGATATCACTCTATGTCAGAATATCCCGGCGAAGACCCCAGGCCAATGATTACCGTCCTGGGTTGATCAGGTCCTGTTGGCGTCAACTGAGCGAAGTTTGATAAGCAACTTGTTCCTGTTTAATATCCTGCGTTTTGGGATGTATGCTACCAAGAATGCGCTCTTGAATATGAGTCAATCCTTGAATTCTACTACATTTGGTGTATCGGCAGTTCGGTTCCTCACTTTTCTTTTAATGGTGTTGTCCTGCTATGGTTTTGCTGACGATGAAACCTGGCCACGCGCCTGGTATGAACCGATGAAAACTGCCAGTGAGGTTGGCATCACGCAATTTTCGCAAAGCCCGGTGCTTGATTCTCACGATTTACCACCTTTAAAAGAACGCCTTCCGGATGATCCGGCAGTGGTCGTGCCGCTGGCGGAAATTGGCCGGTATGGTGGCACAGCGCGGATTACAACGAACGAGTGGCTGACCTTTCCCAACGAGGAACCGGTGCTGACGATCTCAGCGGATATGCGCACGATATTGCCGAATCTTGCGGAATCCTGGGAGGTTAGTCCCGATGGCCGTCGTATCACCCTGACGCTTAGAAAAGGTATAAAGTGGTCCGATGGTGTGCCGCTGACCAGCGACGACTTTCTATTTGTGTTCAACGATATCCTGCTGAACAAAGAGTATGCGCCGGTAACCCTGCGAATCATTGAAGACGGTAGGGCGGTAAAGGTTTCAGATCTGATCTTCTACTATGAGTTCGAAGAGCCGAGACCGTTAATTGAGAACTATCTGGCCCAGTATGGTAATTTTATGGTGTTCCCGGCTCACTACTTCAGGAATTTTCATCCTTACTATGTGGACCGTGAAACGCTGGACAGCAAGCTCAGCAGTATGGGCTTTATAACGTGGATGGCGTTCTACTCCGCTCTCCGGCAGCAGCTCGTTGAGGAGAGCGCAGAACCCCCCACACTGTCAGCACACAGGATTGTGCAACGTACACCGACCGTGGTGCGCTTTGAACGTAATCCATACTATTTTAAAGTTGATCCAACTGGTCAGCAGTTACCGTACATTGATGCCATTGAGTCCCGGCAAATTGATAACAAGGAAGTGATCGCGGCCATGTCCGCCACTGGCCAGCTTGATTTTTCTGCTTACGAACTCAAGACCCAGGATATTCCACTGTTGAAACTGGGCGAGCGCAGCGGTGACATCCGTGTGCTCATCTGGAACCGTCTGCATTCTGCCGATGTTGTTATTCAGCCAAACTACAATTATGACGACGAGCGGCTGGCATCGTTGTACTGGGAACATGGTTTTCGTGAAGCCCTGTCTATTTCGATCAACCGCGATGAAATGAACGAGATCATCTATTTCGGTCGTGGTACACCTCGCCAGGTCACGGCACACCCGAGCAGCCTTATGTTCGAGCCAGAGTTTGCCACCGCATACACGGAGTACGACCCGGTTCGGGCCAACGCCCTGCTTGATGGACTCGGGCTTGCTGATGTCGATGGTGATGGTCTGCGGGAATATCCCGATGGATCGCAGTTGACGATCACACTTGAATTCATGGACTGGGAGACACCCAAGGGCATCACCATGGAACTGGTCAGTATGTATTGGCGTGAGATCGGCATTGATCTGCGCTTGAAGATTATCGATCAAAGCCTTCAGTCTGCCCGCGCCCAGGCCAATGAAATGCAGATGAACGCGTGGCACGCGGACCGGGTGACCGATATCATGCTGCCCATAAGCCCGGGCTGGTGGGCGCCGATAGAAAGCAGTTGGGACAAAACACTCTGGAACCACTGGGCTCGCTGGCACCTGACGGATGGTCGACTGGGCACAGAGCCCCCAGCCGTAATGCGTGAGCTGCAGCGCTGGGCGGACGTAATGTACACTACCGTCGATCCAGCGCATCGGATCGAAGTCGGTAAAAAGCTCCTCGCCAGTAGCGCCAGGAATATCTGGACTATTGGTACTATCGGGCTTGCCCCGCAGCCCGTGGTGATAGCACGCAACCTTCGCGGTGTCCCGGAGCATGGGATTTGGGGCTGGGATAACCGCTGGACCCTGTCCTATCACCCTGCAACCTGGTACTTCGACATCCGTGGTGACCGTGATGAATAATCGGATTTTCGAAGCAAGTGGCCATTCCACAGGGTGCACCAGGACTTCCTCGACGCCTACTGGCGTACCGGATTCTACGTTTTTGAAGGCGCAATCTCACTGAACGACCTGGTGATTTAAGGCGCGTACTCAACGTTGTCGACTGGCAACCGATCGCAATTTTGGCTATCTGGATAAAGCCCGAGCTTAAATTTACAAATTAAAAAAACTATTGAGATAGTTGACTATCTCTATATTAAAGTCTTATAACAGTTATGGAACTGACCCTCAAGCAATTACGTGAGTTGGAATCAGGAAATCATAGTCTGAAGGGCAACATCATTATTGACAATCAATTACCCTAAAAGAAATGCAAGAAACAAATCAAATTGACAATCCAATACCCTAAAAGAAATCGCAAGAAACAAATCAACCGTGAACGGCTCATTGAATCAGCAAGAGTTCTTTTCTCGATTCATGGGTATCAAGGCACCACACTGGATGATGTCGCGACCAAAGCCGGTTTGCATGTGCAGACCCTGTATCGTCACTTTAAAAACAAGGATGATCTCGCCATTGAGGCGGCGAAATTTGTCATAGAACAATGTAGGGAACGCTTCGAAGCAGCCCCCAGGGATCAATCTACTTTTCAGATTTGGCGTGGCTTCATAAGTCGCGCAGTAATTGGGTTGGCGCCTCTTGGGTGGGAGCATAAAAGACCGCAATTACATTCGGCATCGTCGATGATGAATAACAATTTTCTCCTGATTGTCTACTCGGGCTTTGAAGATATCCTGACAGAATATCTGGCGATGGATTTTCAACTGGACCCAAAACATGATCAATTACCCAGATTGGTTGCGTCCCTGTTATGGAGTGGTAACGAGGCTGCCCTGAAGCGTTGCGCAGGTCTGGATACAGGTATAGATGTCCTGAACGATGATGAGGCCGTCCTGGCGGCAAGCCTTAAAGTCATTGACGATGTAGAAAATATTTTCAAAGGTTACATCAAGAGGCCACACTAATCGCGAGCAACACGCAAAGAATCCCCGATTCGCACAACCTGACGCATTTCACCACGATATGCTGGTATGAGTAGTTTTCACATGAGCCCTATGAGTGTACACTTTAAAGTGACACTTAGTCTGAAAGGAGAGTGGAATAGTGAAGGTTAGTACGAAGGAACTGCGCACACGTGCGCGTGAGATTCTTGATTGTGCGGATCGTGGTGAGCCGGTGACCATTACCTATCGTGGAAAATCGAGAGCGCGACTATCGAGAATTGAAGAACCAGACTTTAAGAATACGTCAACTTTCCCCGTATTCGGAATCTGGGCAGACCATGAAAATGTAGAAGACGTTGCATCCTATGTCCGGAACATACGTCAGGTTCGCGATGCTGATAGACACTGATGTGCTTATTTGGCTATTTCGAGGTCGGGCCTCAGCTCACAATGCCATTGAGCAACTCGATTCAGTCCAACTATCTGCAGTCACCTACATGGAAATGGTCCAGGGTATGCGTAACAATGAAGAATTCCGGCTGTTCCGCAGAACTATCCACGATCATCAATGGAAAATTATTCCGCTGAACGAAAACATCAGCCATCGAGCAAGCATTTACATTGAGAACTACGCGCTGTCTCATGGTCTGACCATGGCGGACTCGCTCATCGCCGCAAGCGCGATAGAATCCGGGCTACCGCTGATGTCGGCCAATGTGAGGCATTATCGTGTAATCACCGAGCTGACATTGTCAATATACCAACCGTGACTTACTCTGACGCGACCTTCAATCTGCAAAGGAACCCTTGGTGTATCTCCAGACGCGCGCCACATCACTATCTGGGGGCAAATCGCTGACCCGCATCGACGCGGATTGTGCCTCCGTTCATCATGGCGTTCTCATAAATGGCAATTGCCTGGATCGCGAAGTGACGCGGCATACCCATTCTTTTGGGAAAGGCCGCATCTTTAACAAGTGCATTGGCAAATTCATCCGAAATACCGGCGGTTAATCCCGTATTAAAGAGACTCGGCGCAATAGCATTGGCTCTGATGCCCAAACTGCCCAGATCTCTTGCCATGACGAATGTCATACCGACCATGCCTGACTTCGCAGTGGAGTAGGCCACCTGTCCGATCTGACCTTCGAACGCAGCGATGGACGCCGTATTGATGATGCAACCTCGCTCTCCTTCTTCATTGGGTTCGTTCTGTGACATCTTGTCTGCAACCAATCGGGAAATGTTGAAGGCTGAGATCAAATTGAGATCGATCACTTGTTGAAATTCTTCCAGGGGATGAGGTCCATCCCTGGTCAGAGTTCTCTTGGCAAGGCCACCACCTGCAGAGTTACAGCAGAAATGCACTGAACCAAGTGCCTCAACGGCTGCATTGATTGCAGCCTCTGTGCCTTCCCAGTCCATCACATTACATTCGTGAAATGTGCCGCCCAATTCGGCAGCGACTGCAGCTCCATCGGAACTGGGTCTGTCCAGTATCGCGAGGTTTCCGCCTTTCTCACTGAAGAATTCAGCTGTTGCGCGGCACATACCTGATGCGCCACCGACAAAAATTGCGTTATGGTCTTTTACTTCCATGGTCTTTCCTGTTTAAAGGCTCTCGTAACATTCGGCAACAGTTTCGCCAATAGGGTCAGCGCTGTCTTCCTGGACGAAATGTACACCAGGCACGGTAACCCCGAAGAGGTTCGGCCATGATCTTACCAGAAACCATATGGGACCGGTAACCAGTGCACCAGGCCTGGCGTTGACAAAAAGTTCATGTATATCCGTTTCGGAGAGCCATTGACTGTAGTCATTCACTGACCCGAATTCAATTTCACTTTTCGTACTATCGGCAGATGTCCGTTGGATAGCTGACTCCCGGTTCAGGTTTCAGGAACCGAGTGCCTATTGATCTTGATTAGTTGGTTGAGTCGCGACCTCTGGCCATACCAGAAGACCGATTGTCCGCCACTCGGCAATGTTGAGCTCGCCGCTTTTGTTGATCCAATGGTAATGGTCCAGCGTTGTCTCGGTTTTGCGGAAACGCCAGTAGTCGATCATGAGATGAAAGGCAGCCAGTTTTTGGCTCACCTGCAATCGCGGCACGTAACCCACCGGTTCCCACTCCCAACTTTCCCAGTTGTCATCGTACCGATATTGCCAAAGGACCCAATGGCGCCGCGCCCTATGAATGTAGTAGGCAATGACGCTTCCATGCATTGGAGACCAGGACCATTCGACTTGCCCCAGATAATGCGGTTTCGATGGACCGTTTGAGTATTCCACACCTGGAGGTTTCTCATCAAAGCCGACGACACTGTCGAATGGCTCCGGACGCTCGATAAGGTCGGCCAAGCCGACGATCCTTTGCTGCGGTAACAGCGAGGATGACATGGGGATCTCGGGTTTCTTCATTGTGTTACGGGAATGTGGTCGTAGTCCGCTTTTCGGGTGTCACGAATCACGTCCTCAACGCAGTCTACTTGACTACAAGTCGTCAGTTTGCACCGCGGGGTGGATATCATCGTGATGGGGAATGCGTTCTCAAGCGACTGCATCATCGACATGTGCTGTTTGATACCAACCTTTATGACCAGAGGGTTCAAGCCGCCAGAGGTTGGCTTTATCGACCTGCTCACTCACCAATCTTCTCCGAACAAAATGATTCTCAACTCTAGCGCAGCTTTGGGTAAGGGTAAAGATCTGAAGAGTAATGGGGTCGGAGAGAAGTGCCGGAATAATCGTTAACTCACACATGGACAACGGTCACACTAATATTTTTCGTCTCCATTCAACCCACTCATTGCCGACTTTGACCGATCACGGTACGATAACACCGATACCCAGGCGTGGCGCTTTCGCAAGACGCTGATCTCTCGTCACGCCGCGTCACGGTCTTTTCTGATGATTTCCGCTGAGGAATTTGACATATCGAATGGGTCAGAGCCGGAAATCCGCTGCCTCAACTCTTGTTCTGTAGGCAATGCAGCGAGGTTTTCGATCTCTGCCAACAAGTAGTCACTCAGGCTCATACCAGTCATTGTGGCACGGGACTTTAGTCTTTTGTGAAGCGCTTCCGGCACGTTTCGAATCTGGATCATCTTGCTCATGGGTGAATCTCCATTACATGTTAGCAGCATTATTCTAATCAGACAGTCGAACCATTTAAACCATGACCCAAAGAGGACGATGCTGACCTCCTGCTGGAACTCTAGGTGGACATGCGCTTGAGCTGCTACGCCAACAAATGAGAGTTGGATAGTGTCAATATCATGGCATCGTTTGGCGTAATCATTCCGGCCAACTGGTATCGTCCCAGCGATGGGATTGTAGATATTTTATCGCGTGGCGAGTGCCCTTTTGACTACCTCCGCGAATCAGAATTTCCAGTGCTAACGCGGGCACGCCGACGTTGGTGGCTGGCGATTCAAGCAGATCGATCAGTAGATCTTCAATATCCATTATGTTCAGGTCTGAAAGGAGTAGCGCGTAGATCGCATTGAAATGAATGTTGTCTGCAACGAGAAAATCCAGTTTTTCATTCTGCTCCCAGGTTTCCTGAATCGTCGTCCACAATGCAGGTGAATATTACGTCGAGGCGCCTGGGTCGGCGTAAATCCAGCCCTGGTCGGTCAGGGCGGCGACGATCTCATCCACATGGGCTGAGGCCAGGGCATGCAATTCTTCATCCGTACGATCCGAGATGGGATGCGGGACCCAGATATAGGCGGGGTCAAATCCCAGATCACTGGACTGCACTCTTGCCGCCTCGACAAATTCTGTGGTGGCGACACCGACTGTGGGGATGCCCCTGCCTTCCAGATTGCGCATGTCATGCGTACAGCACGACGTGCAACTGCCTCAATCGGCAAGCCCTTCGACAACTACGTCGACCTCTTCGACGATCGCCTGTTCTATCTGCTTCGGCGCGGTGCGCCCCGCAGTGGGCTTGCAGTAACGCTTGATAGCGATGCCGCGGCCCTCCAACAATGTCGCTACCCGTTCAAGGAAGATATCGCCTCGTGACTTGGAAATATCCAGAATGCCAACGGTCAAACCGTCGAGGGAATTCGGCCGCCCCAGGCGCGGCCGCTCCACTGCCTCCCGCTCACCTGTTGGATCCAATAGTATGTTCATGTCTTGATCTCCTTAGTGACAGGCCGGCTTAATTCGCGCGAGCCCGGTGTCCATCCTGCAATAATGCCGGAAAATTTGCCAGCACCACCACCAGCCCGCACGATCAACAGACCATCCGGCACCAGTTTTGATACGATCTTGCCAGCCATCCTGGGCTCCACACCCACCGCCATACCATGTGCGCCGCGCATGACGCCATTGGCCGGGACTTGCATGCGAGACATAATTTCTGAATGCAGGCATGTTTTGTCCCAGCCACCCTGCATCAGGGTCCGCTCGTGCTCTGGACAAATGACCAACAGACAATCCGGACCGGGAAACATGTGAATGTTTTCGACAGCGAGCAGGCTGGTGGCGAATGTCTGCACCAGTTCCTCCGGAGAGCGCGCCTTGTCGTCGGTGATGCCCTGCAAACCATAACCGGCAAACACTGTCACAGCATTTGTACCGGCGGGTAGTCCACGATCGACCGTCAACGGTTCCCAGGCTGACCCTTGCTCGTCTTCGCAGAAACAATAACTGAGCTTTCCCGGGTTGCCCAGGGTGGCGCGGTCCACACCCTGCGGCTTACCACCGCCGATGTTTCGTACTGCCAATTGCACGGCCCGGCCTATGGTCGCGTTGGCCCGATTGCCCTGCCCCAATGCATTGCCCTTGCCGTTCATGCCGATTTGTTCCGCGATGGGTCCATTGACGATGACAACAGGACTAACGAATCGGGTCGTGGCCAGGACGCCGTGCAGGCAAAAGTCCTCGTCCATGACCGCCTCGACCGCCGTCAGAACGACGGACAAGTATTCCGGCCGACAGCCCGCCATCACCGCATTAATGGCGATTTTCTCGACCGTACAGGTGTCCAGGTTAGACGGCATCAAGCCCAATACCTCGTTTGCCTCTCTGGTAGTTCCCTCCAGCATTGCGAGGACCCGTTCCTGAGTTGGCGGCACAACGGGCAAGCCGTCGGTCCAACCTCGCTCAAAACAAGCCTCGATATCGTCTTCCCTGGCGCCGAGGGACACCAGCCGGGAGGTCATGGGTGTATCGCCATGGCGAATGCGCAGTTCAGCGAGGTGGTCAGGTTCCTGGTTCAAGGCGCCACAACCGGGTTTAAAGGCCGGTAGATTCCGGCCCAGGTCATCGCTGCCGACGATTTTTTCCCAGGCCTCGCGATCCCAACCAAAGGTGCGGTCGACTTCGACGCCATTTTCGAACCGCACCAGGGTGGGTACGATCTCCACCCCGAGGCGATAGGACGCATCCAATGATGTATCGTCGACAACACCTTCGATACCTTCGGGGAAGCCTGGGTCGTCCTGGGTATAAATCTTCAAATCGCTACGCTGCAGAATTTCCTGCAGTACCGGCGCGACCAGGACACAGGTAGGACAATCCCGCTTGACGATAGCGACCAGACCATGCTCTTGCATTGTACTCTCCCGTTAGGCTTATCAGCCTATCTCACTCCAGGATTTATTGCATCTGACCAGGTTGTTCCTAAAAGCTTCAGGATGCATCACGGGTCAGAGCTGACATGCATCACCTGATTACATTATGCTACTGTGCTGGGAGAATTTATATGCCAAAGCAAGGGGTAATCCCGGACGACCTCACGGCGCCATTCTGGGCTGCTGCGAACGAACATCGTCTGGTAATCCAACATTGTACGAGTTGTGACCGCTTGCAGCACCCACCGGCCGACAAGTGCGCTGGCTGTTCCGGACTTGAATTCGATTGGCAGGAAATGAGCGGGCGCGGCTACATCTACAGCTATGGTGTAGTCCACGACGGACCCGTTCGCATGCTGCAAGAAGACCAACCCTTCAACGTTGCTATCATCACTCTGGACGACGATCCGGATATCCAGATGTTGTCGCATCTACCCGGCACCCCTCCTGGTGAGGTTCCTGTAAAAACATCGGTACGAGTGATTTTCGAAGACACTGCCAACGGGCAGAAAGTGCCTGAATGGAGAGTCGTCGAATGAAATACGTCGAAGCAGTACCCGAAGACATTTTCCGCAGCGAAGAAGGCCTCGGCGTCTGGGAACATCGGGGTAAGGTCGTGGCCATTGGCATCGGCCATGCACCTACTGCACGGCGCTGGGACAACAATCCAGAAACCTGCGTTGGGGCGATCAGCATCTACGCTCTAAGGCAGGCTATGGTCGACGCCGGGGTTGACCCGAGTCACGTTGATGGACTTGTCATCGACCCGGTAACGTCTACAGGTGCTGACTGGCCACGTGGCAAACCGATCCCGCAGGTTATGCTTGACCGTTGGGAAGCCAGCGACGACCCCCTGGACGGGCTGACAAAAAACAGCATCTGCTGGTTGCTGAAAAATATGCCAGAATTGACCGGCATCAAATTTGCCATGAATGCATCAAACTGTATGTCCAGAGCGCTCGTGGCCGCGGCGCAAGCCGTGGGGGAGGGAGAGACGCACACCTGTCTCGTGCTCAAGGCCTGGAACAATTTCGAGGGTCGTTATTATCATGGTGGCGCCAACGACGACGGAAGCTTACCCGGTAGCGCCGCATTGGCCGCATTGACAAACCTCTGGGGCACTCCCGCTTGTTATGCCACCGCGATGCAGTTCAATGAGTACTGCCGCAAATATGGTAAAAGCCATGCCATGATGGCGCCCTTCATGGAAAATTCCCGGCGTAACGGTCTGCTCTTTCCAGAAGGGTATTGGGCGCAGCACCGTCCGGAGGAGTTGAGGACGGAAGACTATCTTGCCGCCCCCTGGATCGCCGAACCGGCAAACCTGTTCGATAATGACCTGCCCATCATGTGTTCCGGCGCATATCTGCTCACCACCTCAGAACGCGCTCCCCATTTGGCGCAGCCACCTGTCTACATTCTCAACCACGCGTCGAGTCGCACCCTTGCCCGCAGCATCATGCCAACACTGGAAGAGGTCGAGGCCGATACGGCGCGCACGGGACGCAAAATATATGAAGGCGCGGGGATTACCGCCGAACAGCTTTCCTTCGAAAACATGTATGACGGATTCTCGCTTTTTCACCAGTTTCATCTGGAAGGATTAGGCTTCCGTGGCGTCGGTTTTGGTGAAGCTCTCGATTTCTATCAAACCGATATCAGCATCCAGGGTCCAAACCCGGTCTCTCCCAGCGGTGGTAACATTGGCTCAGGACGTAGTCGTTTCTGGATGCACACCGATTGCATTCAGCAGATCCAGGGTCGTGCAGGCGCAAGGCAGATCACAGGCATACCAGCCGAAGTCGGCGTTTCCGGCGGGCCCATGCCGCTTGGCGGTAACTTTACCGTTTGGGGTGAGGCGCCGGATTAGCCAGACACTTCCCCGAAGTCAACGTGCGCGTTACCTTATAACAGGTAATGCAATTCCCGACTCCCTCTCAAATGCAGAGGTATATTTCATTGCACTCATGACCTTGGCGCGTTCGTCCTCCTTGTCGAGGTATGCTGGAACGACGCCTTGCTGAGTCAATATTGCGAACCGTGCCGGGTTTCGTGCAAGCACTTCTTCAGGAATCCTTTTGTAGAAATCCTCCGTCACGCGGAGGATCGACCGCACCATGAGAAGATGTACGCTGGCACGCAGCCCTGGAGCCGCGCGATTGTATGCACCGTGCCAGGTGCTGCCGTGAAAGATGATTAACGAACCTGCTGGTGCTTCAGCTGGGACAGCCTTGTAACTGGCGCCTTCGCCGATCACGGTCTCATTGTCAACCGGGTTGCGACCCCACTTATGACTACCTGGAACGAATGCGGTGCTACCGTTTTCCCGGTCGAAATCGGTTAGCGCATAAATACATTTGCATAGCAGAGCCTGAGTTGGCAACGGTGATGGTAAACGTGTGTCTGTATGCAACCGAAACAGGGTTTCACCAGGCCCTTTCATCGTAGAAGACAGCGAGGACAGCACCACATCGTAGCCACACAGGTACGTCGACACCGCGAGTAGTGCCGGGTTCATCAGCGCCTCTTCAAACACGGAGTCCTCAAGCAGTATCGCTTTCATCGCATCACCGATTGGAGAACCCCCACTCCGGATTTTACCGTGCATGAGATCGGGTCGTTCGCCGTTACGCCGCTCGGAAATATCAAGACATGCTTCGAGCATCCGTTCAGTGAGGCCATTCGGGTTGGCGATCTCGGGTGGTATGACTGTATAGCCGTTGGTATCCAGATGCTCGATGTACGGCTGCAACCCCAGATCAATAATATCTTTCCACATGTGATCAAGGCCGACATCAGTCCTTGCGGCTGTTTCTGCCATGGGTTCTTTCTCCTTCTGAATCACTGGTGGGCGCCGCATCAGCGCTCTTTCACTATAGTGCTTTTTCGTTCTTTCGTCTATCTCTGACTGAATCGCCACAACACCAGACCTGGGAAAGAACGCAGACCGGACTTACAGGTCCAGACTGAGCAATGTAGTAATCCTGCTACAGGTTCTTGAAATTCGGCTCACGCTTTTCAATAAAAGCTTTTACTGCTTCCTTGTGTTCAGCAGAGACATAACATTCCGCAATAGCTTCAGCCTCACGATTCTGTACCAGGCTCAAATCACATTCTGACCCATTGGCGCTTAGAAGCGACTTCACCATGCGCAGTTGCCGTGCCGGATTTGCCGCAATTACGCGGGCGATGGACATCGCCTCATCCATAAGCAGGTCTGCAGATACCACATAGTTTGTAAGCCCCTTTTCATGTACCTCCTGTGCAGAATACAATCTGCCAGATAGACACATCTCGCTGGCATGCCCAAATCCAACCCTCTGCACCAGGAAATGCGAGGATGCCCTTTCAGGTACTACACCCATCTTCACAAACGCGAAACCAAAACGTGCTTTCTCCGAAGCGAGAATTACATCGAAAGGCAATATCTGCGTCACACCGACACCTACCGCGACCCCGTTTACGGCCGCGATTAAAGGCTTACTCTGCCTTATAAAATCCACATACTTTTTAGATGGTTTAGCCGCATCCCGGTCTTCGCCCCTTTCTATTTTGGCGTTGAAGCTATCCCTGATGTCAGCTCCGGCACAAAAGCCGCGACCTGCCCCTGTGACGACAATCGCGCCGATTTCCGGATCATTATTGGCATCGGTAATGGCAGAAATAATCTCCTCATCCATCTGAACCGTCCAGGCATTCAGCCGTTCTGGACGATTTAACGTCAGAATCGCGATGTTCTGGTCTTTTTCAAAAATTATATTGTCGTAAGACATAGACTCTACTCTCTGCAATTTGAGCCCAGAGAATAGCGCGATCCAGTCAGAGAGGATATCCGTATTTCTCCAATTCCAGATGCAGGTTGTCGACCAGCCAGCGGTTGTCTTCGCGTACGGCATCGGATATTCGTTGGGTAATCTCAGGAGATATTTCCACGGAAGCAGGCACGTCATTGTCAACAGTAGATTGGATAACACTATGAATATCAGAGAAACCGATTGATTTTTTCTTTCTGTCCACGCTGGAAAAACGCCACAAGAGACGACCTGTAAACGACGAGTTTATTTTGCTCATTTGATTTACCTGGGAGGCGAACATTCGAGTGTGCAAGCGCTGACCCTCCGTCAGGTCCATGGTTTCTTTCGCATCGATGCCCAGAAAATCAGAGACCTCCTGCAGGTATTTCTCAGGGTCAGAATCAAACTCTTCATAGAGAAAAACGCCTACATTCTCTGCGCCCAATACATTCATGGCCACCTCTGCGTATTCCCGATACTGGAAGACATCCTTGAGACCTCCAAGCCGTGCCTCTTCTGAATCCAGCCATTCTTCAAAGGTGATGAAATTCCTTGCTAATTGCTTTTGATTGCCTCTCAAATGCTGTAGATACATGGACGGCAGGCGGGTGATGGGATTTCGCAGGCTCATCAATATTATGCACTGTCCGCATACTGCTTTGAGGCGATTCACAGACGTTTCGAAGGACATTAGAGGGTCGATACCAGCCCTGATGGCAGCTCCCTGCTGTCCCAAATCTTCCCAGGAGCCAAGAATGATCTTATTCGAATCGACTCTGGGTATTAGTGTTTCGACAAAAAATTTCTTTTTTGCCTCTAGATCGCAGGGTTGACCCGTTTTCCACAGCAGCGGCTCAAGTAAGTCAAAAGTGTCGGCCGTAATGCATTGTCGCGGGTGCTGGCTCTTGTAAATTTTGCCTAGATAGTAGATCTGTGAATGGCTCTCAAAGACAGCGCGTTGAAGTGTCGTTGTCGCAGTCTTCGAAAAACCAATGTGTATCGTAATGCCTGTCATGAATCAAAATACTCATACTTCTGAATTGCAGGTTACAAGACGGCCATGACATCCTTTCCATCAAGTACTTCCTCTTGGCTCGTTTTCCATTGATCCTGTACTACCGGGGGTCTGATTCCTTGTTTCCCACCGCTAGTGTTGTATTGGCAGAATTCCACAATTGCATGAGCCTGCACACGTCGTCGATCACTTCCGTGACTTCCTGAACCAGATCGCTTTTTCCATGATTGGATGCCCACCTGCGGCTGGCATAACGGTTCCCTTCCCACAGCATGGCGGCAAAGAGTCTGGGGTAACGGCTTGTCCTGGGATCCAGGTGAAATTCATCGGCGAGACTGTTCTCCAGCAGGTCGAGAAATTCATTCATGATTTCATGTCCCTGACCCGTGACGGTCGGAATTATGTAGCCACGTATTCGTCGCAATAATAGCTCTCGGTTCCTGGTCTGCGATTTTTCCGCACTCCTGGCTACCCATTCGCGCCAGAAGCTGGTAAATGGCTGTTCCGGATCTCTAAGTCGGATATCGGATTTGAACTTTTCGAGATTATCCCTCTCGGGTGCTACAGCCAATAACTCCTTGCTGGGGAAATGCCGGTAAAGTGTCTGTACGTGCAGGTTTGCCCGCTCGGCCACTGCTTCCAGAGTTGTATTGGCATACCCGAGTTCCGTAAAGAGTTCTATTGACGCCTTGATCAACGCAGACCGGGTCTGTGATTTCAAGGATGCACGGCTTGGTTTCCGGGGTACTGTGTGAGTAATTTCGTTCATTGTCCCGACTATATCGTTTATCAAGTTAACTTGTTGCTACTATATAGTATGCTATCAGTCTATCAAAGACATATCCGGTCACCGCTGTATTCAGTCGCAGGCCTGGAACCATTCATTCACAAGCGTCTTGCCATGTGATTACTGATACATGCAGGACAGCCTCTTCCGATTATTCAACAGCCGGTCAGGCCCAGGGATTGCGTCCCGCTGCTACCATGTAGGCCATGTCGTCCTTGGGTGGTCTGTTGCCATCGACGAACGGATAGGCACTGTTGGCGCCGATAAGCCTGGCAAATTCCACAGGGTGGCGATCGAGTACTTCCTTCGGAGTTTCACTGCGAAAATCACGAATCTGCTTCATATACACACGAGTAATTACCATGATCAGGTTGAGTCTCAAACCGGGGGATTTCCGGGGATATGAGCCATGCCAGGTGTTGCCATGCCAGATGATCAGGGATCCGGCGTCTGCCTCTATGGGAATGGCTTTAACCGGCGCATCCTCTCGCAGGAAGTTGCCTTCTTCGGGCAATGGATAGCGCGACTTCAAATGACTCCCGGGGACGATGGCTACCGGTCCATTACCCTTCCTGTAATCAGTCAAGGCCCAGGTCACATTTGCGACCTGCGTATAAGGCGGCAGCGGTGGTGGCGTACCGTGCTGGTCCGTGTGCAACGGGTGCGTCATTGTGTCATCCTGCTGCTTTACCTGGCAAAGCAGGTCACTCAACATGACACTGTTGCCACACAGATACTTCGCCATGGCAAGAGCAGCAGGATTCATGATCGCTTCCTGAAACACCGGGTCATCAGTTAGGATTGCCCAATGTCCGTATCCCGGGCCGTCCTTGTTGAGTTTGGCCGTTTCAATATCTTCGACATTGATCTTTTGACCGGTCCTCTGTTCATTGACCTTAAGTACGGCCTTGCGGAGGCGATCCTGGAATTCCTCGGGGGCAACCAGACCGGGAGGAATCACGGTGTATCCGTATTCATCCAGATGATTCATGTGTTCAATGAGACCAAGTGTTTCGATTTGCTGGTGAATCTTCTGGTAATGTCGTGAATCTTTATATTGCTCCAGACTACTCATATCGTCCTCTCATTTGTTGTTTACCTTAATCCCTGTGTTCTGGAAGGGTTCAAAACAGGTATCAATAGATGCATATTACATATTGGCAAAAAATTAAGAGTTAGTACACTACATACTAAACTATTATTACAGTAGTCTGTGTGCTGTATTGACAACATCCGGTGAGTTGCCATGAGAAGATGCACAGTCTCCAACGCCACCGTAACCATACCATTGACTATCTACGTAGTTAAGATTGTTATTGGGTAACCCACTCTCATGCATGCAAACCACTGCCATAATTCAAAGTATCACCCGCTTTCTGATACTCTTGGCCAAAACTCTTGATGTGAGAATGTGATGGACAGTAACAGGCAACTCGCAGTACGCTGGTTCCTGTACTGGCAATATATTGTCCGGTATGCGTTGTCGACATGGCTGTCCCCGAGAACGGGACATTGCGGACCTGTCTCAGGTGGTTTGGAGCCACATTGTCATGTCACCCACTACTCCGACTTGAATGGATGAAACCAGAAGATACAGAATGAATGAAGAATCTGAAAAAGCGGCCATTGCCGTCGTACACGCGTTTACCGACTCATTTAATGCACAGGACCACGAGCGCCATGCCGAGACTCTGAATTATCCGCATATCCGACTTGCCAATGGCAGATTCACCAGGATTGAAAACGCAGAGATCTTTATTAAGGGTTCAAAGCGTGGCGAATCGATACTTGAGCAGGAAGGATGGCATCACACCACTTTGGCTTCCCTCAATGTAGTACACAGCGGCAATGACAAAGTCCATATCGCCCTGAGAAACGATCGTTGTCATGCCGACGGTTCGGTTTATCACAGTTTCGATACTTTGTGGATTGCGACCCTGGTTGAGGGGCACTGGGGTATTCAGTTCCGCTCCAGCTTTCTGCATGCCTGACAACTTGCTTGTTTTCAACGTTCGGTGTTCGGAGTGTCACCTTTTTTCAAGTTTTGCCATTCCGGGCTACTGCCTCTCGAGCAAGCCTGACCTTTTCACTGTTTTGATTGAACATGACTGACTGTCTGGCTTTCTTCTGTTCCTCGCTAATCTCCTGAACGCGCAGGTCTCTACCGGCTTTGTAACCACGTTCGAGCGCTGGTCGGCCGCGCAACTCATAAGCCCAGCGTTTAAGATTCGGGAACTTTTCCCACATTTCCTTTCCAAGCATTTGTCCGATCAAAAATGCCCAGGGCCAGCTGATAATGTCTGCAATGGAATAGTCGTCTCCAGCGAGATACGGATAGATTGACAACTGGGAATCCATCACGCCAGCCAGTCGATCCACCTCCCCGACGAAACGGTTAGCACCATATTCAAGCTGGGTATGATCATCGATAATGTTACGCGCGTAATTCTTAAAGTGATTGGCATTACCCATCATGGGTCCAAGGTTTGCCATCTGCCAGTAAACCCATTGCAGGACGCGATACTTGCCACGCGTGTCAGCGGGAAGAAACTTGCCGGTTTTCTCCGCCAGGTATTCCAGGAACGCACCGGACTCGAAAATACTGATGGGATCACCGCCTCCCACAGGTTCGTGATCCACAATGGCAGGCATACGATTATTGGGACTGATCCTCAGGAATTCCGGGCGGAATTGATCGCCGGCCCCGATGTCGACCGGAATCAGTCGATATTCCAAACCGCACTCCTCCAGCATGATGGTGGCTTTCCAACCGTTTGGCGTAGGCCAGTAGTGGACGTCGATCATTTTAGAACTCCTTGAATCGGGGGACAGTTTACTTAAATAGAAATCGAAATCGGGGGACAGTTTACTTAAATGGTATCGCGAAATCCCCGGAATAAATATTTGAGGACTGGCTGGCGTGTGACGTCTTTTGAGAAATGAACCACGAAACAGTACCACAGCAACCGGGTGGACCTTCTGCGATCTGGGTCAACAAACCCGAATCGGGCCAGTTGCCGGATGGAGTGACACATCACACATTTTACTCCGAGGCGCACAAGACCAATGTTGGTTATTGTGTGTACCTGCCGCCCGGCTACGAATCACAGGCGGACAGGCACTACCCGGTGATTTACAACCTGCACGGTGCTGGCGACAACGAATTGCATGGCTTCGACGATGTCAGGGTGCTTGATGCGGGGATCAGGGAGGGGCGCTGGCCAGCCATGATCGTTGTACTGCCCAATGGGGGTCAGCGCACGTTCTTCAAGGATTCCTGCGACGGACGCTTCCTGAGTGAGACGCTTGTCATTCGAGAACTGATTCCCTTCATAGACACGAAATACCGCACGATTGCCGAGCGCAAGGGTCGCTGCATTGAAGGCCATAGCATGGGCGGAAGAGGGGCGACGCGGCTGGCGATGAAATATCCGGCTCTGTTCTGCTCGCTGTTCAACCTGGCAGGCCGCGTACCGCGTACGCTCGAATATTTCGACCCATTGAAAACGGATACCTACCCCAACAACTACCTTGGTCCCGACAGGCAGAACTACATCAACAACGATGCTTACGAACTGCTGAAGAAAAACGTCGACGACATCAAGGGTAAACTGCGGATTCAGATGTGGTGCGGAACCCGGGACGTGGGTCATCTGTTGACCGTTCGGGATTTCCATCAGGCGTTGCTGGAAGCAGGCGTGGACCACACCTATTTGGAGATCGAAGGTCTGGGACACAAGAAAAAGCCTATTATTGACAGGTACAGGGACGTATGGTTCGACTATCATGTGGAATCGATCAGACAGGCGAACGAGTAGGTTGAGAGAACCGGAAGAGATTTACCGGCCTTGACGCTGTGTCGACGGCGTTGGCTGAGGTTTCGCTGTTTGTCTGCGTCTAAATAGACATATCCAAACAGGAGCGAAAGTATGTCAGCTGTGCAACTGCAGCAGGATGGGTTGAGCGGCCCTCATGAGTTAGCCGACAAATCGGGACTCGACAAAGTGTGTGAGGTAGCCCTGGCACTGAAAGCACTGAAACGCCAGCAAAACAAAGTGGCATCACTAACGGGTGTTGAATATGCTGGACCGAACCCGTTTATAGACAGACACATGGATGTCAGCTGCATCAGGGACATATTTTTCGACGCCAACCTGCAGTCAGTGGTGTCTGAGCTTTTCGGCAATGATCTTTTTATCTGGCGGACCAATTTCTTCGTCAAGAATAAACTTGACAGGGATGGTCGCGGTACGGGCGAAAACATCTGGCATCACGATCGACATTTCGAGAGCGGCAATGCACCGATCAACCTGTTTGATACCAGTAATCACTATTCCGTCACGGTGGCTCTGACCGATATCGGTATGGATGCGGGTCGACTCGAGTACGTCAAGGGTTCGCATTCGCCAAT
>JAPOOX010000042.1 GCA_026713185.1 Gammaproteobacteria bacterium | reverse complement strand
GCGATACTGGCGCTGAGTTAGCTTCACCCAGAAAGATTACCACCGGCACCACGCGATTTGTATTGAACAACTCAACGAGGTCAACGCAATAACGAATCAGCCGGAATATCGAGAAGTGTCGCTGGTCAGTTTCTTGTTCCAATGCGAACAGGGTTGTCTCACGACGGCCGTCTGCCCACTCTACCTGGAGCGGCACATCAAGTTCCCGGTAATGTGTGCCCGGATATTGCTGCAGTTGTTCCTGCCGTAAAGGAGTGAATTCCACATGGTCCTCTGGCAAGGGTGCTTGACTGGGTGCAAAGAAAGACAGTGCATCCCGTGGATAGTCCAGTATCAGGTTCTTGAAGTTCTGATCGTGACTGATCCTGCTTGCCATGATAGTGCCTGGTGATTACTGGTGTGCAAGAATCAGATAAATGCTGGCAGGCGTACTATGGCAAAACGCTCAAGAATTAGTGAGTAGAATCCCTTTTGTAAATTAGTATTAAGCCGAGTAACAATTGATTACTGCCGTCTACATAGACTGGCTTATTTCCCAACAACCACACAGTCTTGTGAACCACTTCAAGGAATACTGTTTTTCAGGTGTACAAGAGCGGGTACCCCCAAACCAAGTTGGCTAAGCAAAAAACTTCTAATTCCAGGTATATGGGCAACAGGTGTTGACGCTTGCACATGGCGTGTGCATTTGCAGTCACTCCATACGCTGATGCAAAGTCTGCAGGCTGATTACGGAAATGTCCTGACCATGGCGAAGGGCGGCAATACTGGCCCGGCCACCGGCCATGGTGGTCGTGTAGCAGACCTTGTGTTGCAATGCTGTCCGACGGATCGTGAATGAATCAGCAATGGCCTGTTTTCCCTCGGTGGTATTAATAATGAAGTCAATTTCCTGATTCTTCAGCATGTCAACCACATGGGGCTGGCCTTCCAGAACCTTGTTCACGGATTTTACCGGTATACCTGCCTCTCTGATGATGCGGGCAGTCCCGCGGGTTGCGACAATTGTGAAACCCAGATCAAGAAGATCACTTGCAATATCTGCCAATTGATCCTTGTCTGCATCACGAACGCTCAAAAAAGCACAGCCACCTTGTGGAATGGTATCGGAAGCAGCCGTTTGCGCCTTGCCGTAGGCTTCGCCAAAAGACTTGCCGGTGCCCATCACCTCGCCGGTGGACTTCATCTCCGGTCCAAGAATGGGATCGACACCAGGGAACCGGCCAAAGGGGAATACGGCTTCTTTCACATTAAAGTAATCAGGGACTATCTCATCCAGGAATCCCTGTTCTTCCAGGCTGCTGCCCGCCATGCATCTGGCCGCGATTTTGGCCAGGGAAATACCAATGCACTTGGAAACAAATGGTACCGTCCGCGATGCACGCGGATTGACCTCCAGCACGTAAATATCATCTTTTTGCACGGCAAGCTGTACATTCATCAAGCCCACGACACCAAGTTCCAACGCCATCCTGGTGACCTGAACCCGGATCTTGTTGAGGAGGTCTTCACTCAGACTGTAGGGTGGCAGTGAACAGGCCGAATCGCCGGAATGAACACCCGCTTGTTCGATGTGCTCCATGATCGAACCAATCACGACCCGTTCACCATCGCATACCGCGTCTATGTCCACTTCGATAGCCAGGTCCAGGAACCGGTCCAGCAGCACCGGGGAGTCGGAAACTGTCATGGCTTTGCGCATGTATGTCAGTAATTCTGCATCGTCATAGACAATTTCCATGGCGCGGCCACCCAATACATAGGAAGGTCTGACAACCAGTGGATAACCAATTTCGGCTGCAGCAAGGATGCTCTCCTGTTCATTCATTACCGTTTTATTCGGCGGCTGAAGCAAACCCAGTTTCTTGATCATGCCCTGGAATCGTTCACGATCTTCTGCCCGGTCGATGGCATCCGGTGATGTTCCGATAATAGGCACCCCCGCCGCCTGCAGTTCATTTGC
Organism: Gammaproteobacteria bacterium; assembly: GCA_026713185.1. GTDB lineage: Bacteria > Pseudomonadota > Gammaproteobacteria > Pseudomonadales > Azotimanducaceae > UBA7455. Next base: position 4,500 of record JAPOOX010000042.1, on the reverse strand, counting down.
CAGTTTCAAAGGTGTCTGTCCGCCGAACTGGACAATCACCCCCCTGGGCTTTTCCAGATCTACAATTTCAAACACATCTTCAAATGTCAGCGGCTCAAAATACAATCTGTCAGAAGTGTCGTAGTCAGTGGATACGGTTTCCGGATTACAATTGATCATGATGGTTTCATAGCCATCTTCACGCATGGCCAGGGCTGCGTGTACACAACAATAGTCAAACTCAATGCCTTGACCAATCCTGTTGGGTCCTCCGCCAAGCACCACGATCTTGTCTCTGTCATCCGGCCTGGCTTCGCACTCATCCTCATAGGTTGAATACATATATGCCGTGGTGGATTTAAATTCCGCAGCGCAGGTATCCACACGACGAAAAACCGGCCTGACACCCAGTTCCAGCCGTCTTGCACGAACCACTGCCTCTGACTCGCCCAGCAATACGGCAATTCTGGCATCAGAAAATCCATGTTGTTTGAAGTCAAACAGCGTGTCTCTGCTCATATCGGACAAAGAGAGAGAAGCAATCTGTGCCTCCTGCCGGACAAGATCCTCTATCTGAACCAGGAACCATGGATCGATGCCGGTAAGTTCCTGCACCTCGTCAAGAGTCATGCCATGGCGCATTGCATCTGCCAGATACCGGATTCTATCGGCGCCCGGTACGCGTAATTCCTTGCGCAGGATGGCTTGCCATCCCCCCGTTTTGCTGAGAATGGGGGTCAGGCCATCGGTTCCTGTTTCCATGCCGCGTAGCGCTTTCTGCAGGGACTCCTGGAATGTTCTGCCAATTGCCATGACTTCACCAACAGACTTCATCTGGGTCGTCAGATAATTTTCTGCCTGGGGAAATTTCTCAAAAGTAAAACGGGGTATCTTGGTGACCACATAGTCAATCGACGGTTCAAACGATGCCGGGGTCACACCGCCGGTGATTTCGTTTGAGAGTTCATCCAGGGTGTATCCGATGGCCAGTTTTGCGGCAACCCGGGCAATAGGAAATCCGGTCGCTTTCGATGCCAGGGCGGAAGATCTGGAAACCCGTGGATTCATTTCTATTACCACCAGTCGGCCAGTATCCGGCTCTACCGCAAACTGCACGTTAGACCCACCGGTTTCCACTCCAATGACACGCAGAACTTCCAGGGAAGCATTGCGCATAATCTGATATTCCTTATCGGTCAGCGTCTGCGCCGGGGCGACGGTAATTGAATCGCCGGTATGAATCCCCATTGGGTCCAGGTTCTCGATCGAGCAAACGATGATGCAGTTGTCGTTTTTGTCCCGAACAACCTCCATCTCGAATTCCTTCCAACCCAGCAGGGACTCGTCAATCAGTAATTCATTGGTCGGGGACAGGTCCAGACCGCGTGTACAGATTTCAATAAAGTCCTCATGGTTGTAAGCCACACCGCCACCCGTTCCACCCAGGGTAAAGGATGGACGTATGACACAGGGGAAACCCAGGCGTGCATGTACCTGTTTTGCCTCCTCCAGAGAATGCGCAATGACGCTCCTGGGAGTTTCAAGCCCGATAGATTTCATGGCCCTGTCAAACTGCTGCCTGTCCTCGGCTTTGTCGATCGCTTCTTTTGTAGCACCGATCAACTCCACCCCGTGTTCTCGCAATACGCCTTCCCTGGCAAGGTCAAGTGCGCAATTGAGCGCGGTCTGGCCACCCATGGTAGGCAGCAGTGCATCCGGCTTTTCCTTCTCTATGATATTGGCGACATGTCGCCACTGGACCGGTTCTACGTAGGTTGCATCCGCCATTGCAGGGTCGGTCATGATGGTGGCAGGATTGGAGTTCACCAGTACTACCCGTATGCCTTCCTCTCTCAGAGCTTTGCAGGCCTGGGCGCCGGAATAATCAAATTCGCAGGCCTGACCGATGACTATTGGACCGGCGCCAATAATCAGGACACTCTGGATGTCTTCTCTCTTTGGCATGGTTCAGCCTTGTTTTCGCTCGGACATCAGATCAATAAAATGATCGAAAAGGGGCGCTGCGTCATGCGGCCCCGGACTCGCTTCCGGATGGCCCTGAAAGCCGAATGCCGGAATTGTTCCAAGTTCAATACCCTGTAGCGAGTCATCGAACAATGAACGATGGGTCACGGTTACCCCTGATGGCAGATCACGATCATCAATGCAGAATCCATGATTCTGACTGGTGATCAATACCGTGCCGTCCAGCAGATTCTTCACAGGATGATTCGCCCCATGATGACCGTGATTCATCTTTCTGGTCGGGAACCCCGCGGCAAGTCCAAGCAGTTGAAGCCCAAGACAAATCCCGAAAACCGGGATGTCGGTTTCCAGAAATTCGGCTATTGCCTTGATGGCGTAATCACAGGGTTCCGGGTCTCCGGGTCCATTGGACAAAAAGATGCCATCCGGTTCGAGTGCCAGGACCTCCTCTGCGGGAGTCATTGCCGACACCACGGTCAATTCACATCCCCGGTCAACCAGCATCCGCAAAATGTTTCTCTTTGTACCAAAGTCATAGGCCACCACATGAAACCGTGGGTTAGCCAACTGCCGGTAACCCTGACCCAGTTGCCAGGTACCCTCACACCATCGATAGGGTTTGTCTACGGTAACTTCACGCGCCAGGTCCATGCCTTTGAGACCCGGAAATGTCTTTGCCAGAGAAATGGCGCGGGCAATCTGTTGCTCAACCGTACCCTCCCCTGAATCATTCTCCCAGGAAAGAACACATCCGTTCTGTGCTCCCTCTTCCCGCAATACACGAGTCAGCTTTCTTGTGTCTACACCGGCGATAGCCACTATATTCCGCTGTTTCAGGTAATCCGAAAGGGATATCTGATTTCGCCAGTTGCTGGCGAGCAGCGGTTTATCTCTAATCACCATTCCCTGGGCCCAGATCGCCGTCGATTCCTCATCTTCCTGGTTGATACCGGTATTACCTATGTGGGGATAGGTAAATGTGACTATCTGTTTTGCATACGAAGGGTCCGTAAGAATTTCCTGGTATCCGGTCATCGCGGTATTGAAAACCACCTCACCCACGGCCTCCCCGGGAGCCCCAATAGCGACACCTTCAAAAACCATTTCGTTCTCGAGTGCGAGTAACGCTCTATTGGTCAAGCGGCAATCTCCAGGTCAACAATTCGGGAATCCAAAAAAAAGCGAGATGGAATCAGATTCCGTCCCGCTCTCTATTTCGAATACACAGGGATGTCATATTGGGCTCGTATTCTAAATCAAGCACCGGTTGGTTACCAGCAAAGAACGACCAGACTGGCATTCATTTGTTGGGTCACACTCAAAATTTAGAGCTACCTGCTCATGTACCCATGGACCGGAGATTCAGGACATCCTGCATGTCGAACAATCCGGATGATTGGCCGGCAACAAATACAGCCGCCCGGAGCGCTCCCATGGCAAAGTTCATCCTGCTCTGAGCACGATGTGTGATTTCTACACGTTCGCCTTCTCCGGCAAACAGAACGGTATGTTCACCCACTATATCTCCGCCCCGGAGTGAGTTAAAACCAATGGTTTTTCGATCACGTTCTCCGGTAAATCCCTCCCGTCCATAGACCGCCACTTTTGATATATCCCTGTTCAGTTTTCCGGCGATGACCTCACCAAGTGTGACTGCTGTTCCTGATGGTGCATCCACCTTATGCCGGTGATGCACTTCCGTGATCTCAATATCCACACTATCACCCAGGATGGCGGCAGCAACCTCGGCAAGCTTGAAGGTAGCATTTACCCCAACACTGAAATTTGACGCATGAACGATGGGGATGGTCTGCGCTGCCTCCCGCACCTGTTCCCTTTCCAATTCGCTGAGGCCCGTGGTCCCAATAACCATTTTACGGTTGTTGGCAAGGCAGATGTTGACGTTCTCTACCGCTGACGGTGCAATGGTAAAGTCGATGAGAATTTCAAAACTGCCGCAAACTGAATCCAGATCGTCCGTAACAATGATACCGTTGGTACCGATCCCGGCAATATCTCCCGCATCAGAACCAATAACCGGGTGACCGGACTGCTCAATAGCAGCTACCAGATTGAGTTCTTTCGAGTCAGACAGTGCCTGAATCAGGTTTTTCCCCATTCTGCCTGCCGCACCCGTTAATGCCACATCCAACATCATAACCCTCCTTGACTGCCAGTCTGAACAGCCTTCAGGCAGTAATAAAACACAACTTTCCAGAGAGCCTTCAGCGGGCCAGAATTCGCCCTGCCGTTGTTGCGGAGCAAACAGGCCAGTATACCTGGATTATCTTAGTCATGTTAGATGGGAGTTGCCAGTTCTTGTCTGGAAATAATTATTGGGGGATGCCGTTGCACAAAGGGTACTGGCGTTAACAGACGGCTGCCCGGTTGGAGATGCTGACGCCGCGGCGTCCCATGCGGAACGGGTTTCGATCGTGGGCATTGGTACAATAACCGAGGCTGATGCCAGTGCCTGGATCACCCCATGCAATCTGTCCGCCGGCGCCGCCGTGTCCACACGTGAATTCACTGATT
>JAPOOX010000315.1 GCA_026713185.1 Gammaproteobacteria bacterium | reverse complement strand
AAGGCTCTTTATGGTAACCCGCTGAAGGCTCTTTATGGTAACCCGCTGAAGGCTCTTTATGGTAACCCGCTGAAGGCTCTCATGAAACGATATCATTTGTTACTACTAACACTTCTTGTCCTGGTTTTGCCACAACCTGGCCGGACTCAGAATGTTGACCCATCCCCGGACTCCAAACCCAACATTCTGATCATCCTTGCCGATGATCTTCACTGGCGTGACCTTGGAATCACTGGAAACCCGGATGTCTATTCACCAAACATCGATCAACTGGCCCGGGACGGCATGCGGCTCAACGGTTTCTTTGCCTCCTCCGCCGTGTGTTCGCCGCTGCGTCATGCACTTTATACCGGATTGTATCCGGTTCGCAGCGGGGCCTATCCCAATCACACCATGGTCTATCCTGAAACGCGCAGTGTATTTCATCACCTCAAAGATCTTGGTTATCGGGTTGGTCTCCTCGGCAAGACGCACATCAGTCCGGCGGTTGCTTTTCCTTTTAAAAATGTTTCGTCCAGGGCTAACGAAATCGACAAAGCAGCAGCCTTCATTAATCAGGACGAGCAGCAACCCTGGTTCATGGTGTTTGCCTCCAACGAACCCCACGCACCTTGGCGCAGTGGACCACGGGAACGTTACGATGCGGATAAACTGACCCTGCCATCCTGGCTTCACGACAACCAGGTTACCCGCAACGCGTTAGCAGACTATTATGCCGAGATTAGCGCTCTGGATGAGCAAGTTGGCAGGTTGCTTAAATTCATTGAAGAGGCGGGCCAGCACTCCAAGACCATGGTTTGGTTCTTCAGTGAACAGGGCAGTCAGTTTCCCTACGGCGGCAAGTGGAGTCTTTATGACAATGGCATTCGTGTGGCTGGTTTTATTCGTTGGCCTGGCCACATCCCGTCTGACAGCTCGGGCGATGCGTTGCTTCAATACATTGATGTTGTCCCCACCTTAGTGGAGATTGCCGGTGGAAATCCGCTGGCATCGGACACTGGGCGCGCCGGCGCGCCGGACGGAAAACGCGGGTTCGACGGGCGTAGCTTTCTACCTGTGTTGAAAGGAGATCGGAGCGTGCATCGACAATACGTCTTTGCGCAGCATACTACGGTAGGCGTATTCGGTTACCGCGAACCCTATCCCAGCCGCGCGGTACGGGACGAGCGCTACAAACTGATCCGCAATCTGGCTTCCGAAAACGAATTCTGGATAAATGGGATTCATGACCACGCGGTTTATAAGTCCTGGCAAGAGGATGCTTCAAACGATCCCAGGCTGGCGCGACGCGTCGAGTTTTTATCCCATCGACCGGCATTGGAGTTGTATGATCTCAAGAACGATCCTTTTGAGCAGCACAATCTGGTTGGCCAAATCGAATATCGGAAAATCGAATCTCGACTGGGGAAGGCGTTGGATGACTGGATGCAGCAGCAGGGCGACCTGGGCCTCGAAACAGAACTGAAGGCCAAATCGCGTCAGCCCCCGAGCCTGGAAAAAACAATAGAACTAAAGAGGCGTACTGGCAATTTAACCTTCAATCATGGGTCTGAGTAATTTTTATTAGACTTATGTTCTAAACTTGTACCAACACTTGAGCCAGGATCTACACGGTTTATATTGAATCGGTATAAACAAGTCCTATTCATATGGCGACATATCCATGCCAGGATAACGCGCACTAACGCCTTCGCGTGTTTCATCGGTCCAATAGGAATGACCCGGGGGAGGGAATCCTAATGCGGTCCTCTCCTCTGGCGTCGCTGCTTCTATCCATGTACGAAATGCCGGTCGGATCGCCTCAACAGACCAGCCGACTATACCCATCCACTTCCACGCCGCTGGTGCGTAGGTAATGAAATGTACGATTCGGCCCGCCTCCTTTAAAAAAGGTGTCCCCCTGTGGAAGGTCCGCATGCTGTAGGCGAACAGCGAGCCTGCAGGCACGGTGATCTTTACTTCGTTGTCATACAACTCGGGTCTTTCCTCGCGAGTGTAGTGGGATGGCCAGCGAAGTGACTCGGGGTAATGCCTCTGGGAGCAGACTGCTGTAGGCGCATGATCCAGATCAACATCAGTGTAATAGACAATGAACGCAGTCTGAGCATACTCGGGTAGATCCGGAGGGTAAGCGAGGGTGTGGTTACCGTAGTCGCAATGGAAAGCCTGGTCAGTATCCCGGGGATGTCCTTTGCACTTCACATTCAGATTTGATTGTTCACAGAAAACCTCATTACCACCGGCCATATCTGAGGCAAACTGGCGTAGTTCCGGATGAAATCCGACATGATTGAGGCTTGGACCTTTGAACGGGAATCGGGTTACACCGCGACCAGGGACAAAGTTAAACTGGCCCCCATCGGGTTTTGGGCGTGATGGATCTTCACAATATTCGACCCATTGAGGGGATTCGACCCGAAGATCGTCTTTGACCTTCTTCATTTCCTGTGGTGTGAGGAAGTTGCGAACGATCACGTAACCGTGTTCGCGGTAGTGGTCAATGTGATCGGGGGTGATGCGGGATTGTCCCATATTCCAATTATTGCGGTTATTTAAAAAATGGACTGTAGCAAAGTATACGCATCGTATTCTCGTTGGTACAGGGGTTGCCACCTACCCCACGATTACATATTCCGTTGAAATTCCTCTTGGAGAGTTCCTGAATTTCAAGATTTATAGCACCCCGGTAGACATTTTCCGGGTAGTCGCGGTCGACGCAGGGAGAGCAGGATTGCTTTGCCGCAGCAGGCTTGGTGATGGCCAGTACTACGATGAGGTTTTTCATATTATTCTTTAAGAAACTCGGGACTCTTCAACATATCTGCCGTAAAGCGATCGGTAATTTCCTGCATCGCCGCGGCAGATCTGGGATACTGTCCTTTATCGTCAGTGTCAGCTATCCAATACAGTAAAGCCTTACGCATTTTGGTTAGCTGTTCTTTATATGCAGGATCTGCGGCCAGATTGTTCACCTCATCGGGATCATTCTTGAGATCATAAAGTTCCTCGGCAACCCGCTTGTCATAGGGCGCCATCTGAGCGCCTTCAAGCTCGCCTGCTTCTGCCATAAGGCGCATGGCCATAAAACTGGTGGTCTTGCCGTCCGGGTCTCGCATTAAAGAGACCATTTCATAAGAACCCCAGTTAAATAGCGGTCGGTCCAGCATAAAGTTTCTGATGTAGTGAAACCGATTGCCCATCACAGAACGCGATCTGTCGATCACGTTACCCCACCGGTCTGCAGATGAATAGATGTACTCCCGGTGAAAGTCCTCAGCAAAAACATCTTTGGCATCCATGAATTCGGGAACCTCGATACCGGCAAGCCCTAATGTCGTGGCGGCAATATCCATCAGGTTTACCAGGTCTTCTCTTCTTCCCGGCTCAATGAGATCCATGCCGGGTGCTGCGATGATAAATGGCACATGCAGACCTTCTGCATAGACGTATCCCTTACTTCTGGGCAGGTCCGAGCCATGGTCACTGTATAGGATAAACACTGTGTTTCCCCACAGGCCCTCTTCTTTAAATTGCTGTATTAATTCTCCTACCCGATGGTCAGTTCGCAGGATGGAATTGTAGTGATTTGCAACGTGTTGTCGGACCTGAGGGATATCCGGATATTGCGCAGGTACCCTGACCTCTGCGGGATCCACCGGCACTATACCCAACGAACGCAGCTGCTTGTCTATCTCTGCCACGCCCTTACCACCAGGGATCTTCATCTGCCCGAAAAAAGGGCCGTTTTTTACGTCACGCCATGATCCGGTTCCACGCAGTCCTTTATAGTTTGGAATTTTGACTCCATCATTCCCAGCTTCGACGTCACGACTACCGGGCGAATAAGGGTGCGGTGGATTACCTATTGAATAAAGATCGCGCCGATCATAGGTAAAGTTATAGTCATCCTTGGAGGCGTTGTAGGTTTCATAACCTGCCTTACGCATTAACTCCGGCAATGTGGCGATCTCCTCAGGCAGGTGGATCTGATATTCGGGAACCCGTCCGGAACGCATATCATGGGTTCCTGCCCGAATCGGATATACGCCTGTAATCATGGCAGATCGACTGGGCCCGCATACAGGGTTTGCCGCATAAACACGTTCAAAAGCAACACCCTCGCTCGCCAGCGCATCCAGATTGGGTGTACTGACTGTCTTGTCTCCATAAACACTGTACCAGGGAGATTGATCATCGATATCAATCCACAGAATATTCGGTCGATCAGAAAATGCGGACAGAGGCAGGGTTGCGAGAAGCGATGCCAATAACAGTGAACGTATGGGAACCATTGAGCTGAACATTCAGCTCTCCTTATGGGTTTGTTGCTGATGCGCTAATAGTGAATGATCCATGCAGTTAATTGCAAGAGTAAACCCAACAGGATAAATGGGGTCAGGTCCAATAAAAATGAAAAGGGGATAAATGGACCTGACCCCTTTTAAAAAATGTTGCTTGCATTTAAATGAATGATCATTCATTATTCGCCTTCACTGCATTAGCGGATGAGAGCCGCTATCTGGTTTAGAGGAGCAATTGAATTGAATACCAAAACAGACCCATCGAGGGTATATACCACACTACTTTCTACAAAAAACGACGCGCTTGAAGTCGTCGGTGGTAAGGGCCGGTCCCTTGCCAAAATGGCCAATGCCGGTTTTCACGTACCTGGCGGTTTTCTGGTTACAACTGCCGCCTATCGCGGGTTTGTTGCTGACAACAACCTGCAGGACCAGATTTTAGTACACGCCAAACCCGCGGTGGTGGAGGGTAGGGCGTCTTTCGAGCAGTCTTCCGCAAATATACAAACGCTATTTGCTGACAATGACCTGGCAGCAGAAATTACGACTGAAATCAGACGGGCCTACGAGGCGCTGGATGGTCAACCACCGGTGGCGGTTCGTTCATCCGCAAATGCAGAAGATCTGCCTGGCCTGTCATTTGCCGGTCAGCAGGAGACCTATCTCAACGTAACAGGCGCCGATGCAGTTGTCGCGGCTGTGAAAAACTGTTGGGCTTCGTTGTGGACGGCGCAAGCGATCAGCTATCGGCATCAGAACGGTATTGATCAGGATTCGGTCGCGATGGCTGTTGTCGTCCAGATCATGGTGCCTTCAGAGGTTTCCGGCATTCTGTTTACCGCTAACCCGGCCACAGGGGAGCGTAATGAAATCATCATCAACGCCAGCTTTGGTCTCGGTGAGGCGGTAGTCAGTGGTCAGGTAACGCCTGACACCTATATCGTCGACAAGGCCAATAAAACCGTCAAGGAAACCATGATTGGTCCGAAAGAGCAGAAGATCATCTCTGACGGTGAGCAGGGTGTGAGAATGGAGGATGTATCGGCAACAGAACGGGAGCAATCCTCGTTGTCCGGTGACATGCTGACCGATTTGATTGAGACTGTGCTGAAGATCGAAGCGCTGTACGACGGGTTGCCACAGGATATCGAATGGGCCTTTTCGAAGGGTAAGCTGCATCTGCTGCAATCACGTCCAATTACCAATCTCCCGGTTCAGCCGATCGATGTTGAGTGGATACCGACACCACCGGCTAAAACCCTGGTTCGCCGACAGATTGTCGAAAACATGCCGGATCCCGTTTGTCCGTTGTTTGAACAGCTCTATCTGACCGAGGGGCTGGAGATGCCTCGTAAAGACAATAGCCCCATGGTGGGCGGCGGTCCGGTATTCGTCACCATGAACGGCTTTGCCTACCAGCGGGCAGACTGGTTGCAGCTGCAACCGACGAAGGACCAGGAATCCAGGGAGGTGACCGAAGAGGATCTCGAAGCGCAGGAGGCAGCCCTTGCCAAGCAGGCGGAAGTTGCCATCAAGGCACAACTGCAACAGCAGTCGGTAGCAGAGCACGAAGAACACGATATGGCGATGATGGTTGCGGATCTTTCTGAGGAAGATCGCAAGGCCTTCCACGAGTTTGCAGCATCGCAGAACATCGATGATCTGGCTCACCAGGTCACCATGCCAAAGACCGAAACCTCGGTGTTTATGTTCGCCAGCAAGACTGACTTCAATGATCGGCAACTGGCCGAATGGCACAACGAGACGATGCCGCGCCTGAGAGGTACTGGTGAAAAGTGGGCGAAACTGGACCTGGCGACGGCCAGCGATGAAGAACTGCTCGCCGGTATCACTGAAATGGCTCACGAAGAGGGGAACTACTGGTCGAGCAATGCCAGTCACACGTTCGGCGTGGCGAAGTCCACAGACTCCCATCTGCAGGATTTTCTGGCATACCATCTGCCTGATCACAACTACATCAGTGGTCAATTTCTTTCCGGAATCGAATCAAAAACCATGCAGGCAAACCGGGATCTCTTTGAGATTGCCAAACTGGTTCGCGCCCACGAAGAACTGACCTACCTGGTCATCGTGACACCAGCCCAATTCCTCATGGATACGTTGCGTGCGCATGCGGATGCAACCACTGTAGTGGCAGGTATCGATCAATACCTCGAGACCTACGGACATCAGGGCTACAGTATGGATTTTGTGGAGCCAACCCAGATGGAAGATCCTTCCGCTCTGTTTGCGACGATCAAGGCCATGGTGGGAGACCCGGATTACGATCCCAAGAACCAGGAGATCAAAGCAAAGGCCATCCGGGAACAGAAGTTTGCCGAGGTGTCGGAACTCTTGACCGGCATCGAATACTGGCAGTTCCGTTACCGGTTGTGGCTGGGTCGCAAGTACAACTACATTCGCGAGGAGGTGGCCTTCTACTTCGGCTATACCTGGAAGGTGCTGCGCCCGATGGCGGCAGAACTGGGTCGTCGAATGGTCGAAGTCGGGACGTTTCTGACTCCGGAAGACACTTACTTCCTGGTCACCGATGAGCTGGATCAGGCGATTGCAGCGCGCAAATCCGGCAAAGCGTTACCTGAGCTGGGCAGGCTGGCGTCAGAACGCCGCGAGCTTCGGGAGGCGAGGAAACGTCACCATCCACCGGGTACGGTGCCTGACGAAGCCAGCAATGTACCGGGCATCAAGTTCAAGGAAACTCAGATCAGGAACGACGAAAACAGCGACTCCATGCGTGGTTTTGCCGTCAGTTCCGGACGCGTCACTGCCCCGGCCAGTGTGATCCTTGGCCCCACGGAGTTCGACAAGATGGCGCCGGGTTCGATTCTGGTATCACCGCTGACGACGCCCGCATGGACGCAGCTCTTCGCCCATGCGGTGGGCCTCGTCACTGACATGGGTAGCATCCTCGCGCATGGTTCGATTGTTGCCAGAGAGTACGGCATTCCTGCCGTGCTGGGTGTCGGTAACGGGACCAAACGCATTGAACATGGTCAGATGATCACAATTGATGGTGATGCCGGTACGGTCGAGATTCACGAGCAGATCGAAGAATCGGCTGCATGATCTTACCGGTCTCCTGAATTTTCTTCGATTCACAGCTGGTCTGTAAACGCGTATGACCTCCCTTTACTTTTTGCTTCGGGAAGTAATCATTGTTAACAGAGTAAGCATTTCAGCCGGGTCCATCCGTCCAATGGGCGAATTGCTGTAGGTGGACATTGCAACTTTGCCACCTCGAATCAGGAATTCACTGGGTTGTATAAACGCGCGTTGTTCGTCCCACCAGGCGCCCAGCAGATTTGCCTGTTCGCGTGTTACGCCATAGGCGACAGGAAAACCAAGTGATTCCGCAACTTTCAGAGTTTGTTCCTTAGCATCAACGGCAGCGGCAAATATGCTGACACCCAGTTCTGCGAACGCGGCACGGCGCTCTTCATATCCAGCCAGAAGGCGGATGCAGTAGGGTCACCAGTGGCCACGATAGAACAACACAATCGCGAATTTGGTGTCGATATCCCTGGGAAGTTCCAGGGTACCTCCGTCTGTCAGATTCAGTGACAGGTTCGGGAAATTGTCACCAGTCGTTAACTTTTGCATCAATTACTCCTGTTGCGTAATAATATGGAGGACCATCCGTTCACAGTGAAGCTATCACACGATTCTTTGCTTGACAATAAGTGAATGATCATTTATTTATATGACATGAGATTACAGGATGAAAATAAGAAGGAAGCAATATTCGACGCTACGATCAAGCTGGTCAATGAAGTCGGATTCGCGGCGGCATCGGTTGCAAAAATAGCAAAAGAAGCAAATGTGTCGCCCGCTACGATTTACATCTATTTTAGAAACAAAGAAGACCTCCTGATTTCAATCTTTTTAGAAATAAATAAGAAAAAAACTTCTGCCTCAATGGAAGGATTCGATGGATCATCTCCTCTCAAGGAGTCATTTCGTAAGTTCTGGTATCTCTCTTTCAAGTTTATTTCACAGAACGAAGATCTCCTGCAGTACCACGACCAGTTCCTGAGTTCACCATACAGCGAACTTGTCGACGTCACACAGAGTGTGGATGGCTTTCAACCCTTCCTTTCCGCACTTGAATCCGGCGCTGCAGAAAAAATCATCAAAAAAGTAGATTTCAGTTTGCTAAAGGCCTTCGTTTTTCTTCCACTCGGGACGCTGGCCAATACCAGAACAAGTGGAAATTTCAAAATGACACATCAAAACATTGAAACTGCAATTGAAATGGCCTGGGATGCAATAAGGCTGGAGAGAAATGAGTTCCTGCCCTGAAAGTCGACTTCCGACAGTTTTAGTTGTGACATCCGCGTATGTCAGGTCATGCCTGGAACGCGTCTTGTCAGTTCCGACCAGTCGTCGGTTGTAACGGCTTCCCGGATGAGTGGCGTGCAAACTGCGAAAACCTTTTCTGTCATCAGCTGCTTCCACACGATGGTGATGGTCGCTTGGTCCTCCTGGTTCACTAGACCGTATAGCCAGTTCATGTATTGTGGCAAAACGTCGTCCGGCGGAAACGATCTGCCCCATAACTGACCAACGATGTCAGCTTGCTCCTCCAAGTCTATGCGTTCCCGGAGTGCCGGATAGAGAAAGGCGTCCTCTTTGGCCAGATGAATCCGCACCTGGGTGTGCAGAACAGCCGAAGCACGCGCAGCGGCTAATTCATCCGGTGCGTCTACTACTTTGCCCAATCCTTTGGACATTTCCCTGTGATCGTCGACGAATAAGGGGCTCAGCAGTGGCGCCACCCGATCCACCTCGGGGAACACGGCGTGTTCTTCCCCTTTTTCGTGCCGATCAAGTATATCGCTGAGATATTGGAGTCGGTCAATCAAAGGAGACAGGTCTCCACCGTGGCTGGCCACTTTGTACACGGCTTGGTCGATCTCGGTGAGATCGCGGCGAAAGGCGTTATGCACGACCATAACGGCGTTAAGGGGTGCTACCATAATCTGTGCCTCCTTTCTTCGTCATCGGCCCCATAAGCAGTCTGGAATCCTGTCAGGGTCAGGGTCAGTGCCAATCCCAGTGACACAATTGAAATGAGTTTTTTCATAAAAGGTATTTCCCCAGGAAAATTGCAGTTTGCACACTATCGAAGGAGTATCTTTGTATTCGATGCAAAAAAAATCAATCGAGTTTTTTACGCAATTCCTGTAATTTTCCCATAAATTACTAAAATACTAATAAATACAATAAGATATAATACCGCTCAATGGTACGCATAGAGCCTTCAGCGGGCCAAAACTCGTCCTGCTGTTAAGAATTGATGTTTTGATGCTATTCTCATTATGTTATGATGTGCTGAATGCGCACCACACTGACCATTGATGATTCGATTGCCGCGGAATTAAAGAAGCGGTCCTACGAAACTCGAAAGTCGTTCAAGCACGTCGTCAATGAGACTCTCGCCGCCGGGCTACGACAATCAACACCGCCAAAACGGAAAAGGATCAAAGTCAGAACCTTTTCGCTTGGTTCACCGCTACCGGGCATCGACCTGACTAAGGCGAATCAACTCGCTGGTGAACTTGAGGACCAGGAACTGGTGCGGAAGCTCGAATTACGCAAATGATACTGATCGATACCAATATACTGATCTACGCAATCAACATGGACTCGCCAATGCATGAGCCTGCCCAGTTGTGGCTTAAAAAGCAGCTATCGGCAGGTACACGAATCGGTCTACCGTGGCTTGTGATCGTCGCCTTCGTAAGGCTCACCACGAACCACCGCGTTTTCCCGAATCCACTTTCCGCTGAAGATGCGATTCAAGCTGTCAACGAGTGGCTGGCGATTCCGCACGTATCACCGCTGAATCCTGGAGATAATCACTGGCAGACCTTGAGCCGATTGCTTTTACGGGTCGGCGCCGCGGGTAATCTAACAAACGACGCTCATCTTGCCGCCATCGCCATTGATAATGCCTGTGTCATCTGTTCTGCAGACAATGACTTCAAACGGTTTCAGGGCGTCCAGCATTTCAATCCGATTGCCGACGAAGATGCCGTTCATGAACCGATGCTTAGCTATTAGAGCAGGCCAAAACCATAACCGTCACTTATCAGATGATACTGTTCTGTTAATAGACAATCACCAACTGTCCAACGATACTACTGTGGTCACTTACAGATGTGCAGAAATTTTCTGTATAGTCTCCCAATTCGTCTAACACAGAGTTTCTACAGAGGTAATGGATGCTTGGTCTCACATCGTTCTCACTCACAGATCTGACTGGGCAGCAGGTTAGTTTTCCGGGTAACCGCCCCAGCCTGGTGTGTTTCGTAAAAGAAGATTGTCCAACCTGTAGAACAGTGATGCCGGTATTGGCATCACTGTATGAAGCGTTCGCTGACCATGTGGACTTTTTTGTGGTCGGGCAGACTGCGGATGGCAATCAGATCCTGGCAGAAGAGTTTAAGCTACCGTTCAGCCTGCTGGATGACAGTGCGCTCAAGGTGTCTTTTGCCACGGACGTTGAAACGGTACCCACACTACTGATGACCAATGCCGAAGGACACACGGAATCAGAGAGAATAGGTTTCGTGCGCGAAGAGTGGCAGGCATTGGCCAGTGACATGCTGAATCAGTTTAAGGGCAGTGAATGTACCCTCGATTGGACGGCGCTCCCCGAATGGCGGCCTGGTTGTGGTTCATTATCAGTCGATCCCATACATGCAGATCGTCTGCGTGCTGAGGCGGAGAATAGTCCGATTCGTGCAAGACGCATTGAGGTGGGTAGTCTTGATGATGAGTTTGAGTTTATGTTCGATCAAGGGTTTTCGGATGGCCTGCCGGTAATACCTCCCACACCGGAGCGGGTGTTGCGAATGCTTTCCGGTACGAAACGCGATTCACAGGAGGTCGTGGCAGTGATGCCACCGAACATGGCTAAAGTCACGGTGGAAAAAATCGCCATAAACGCTGTGCTTGCCGGCTGTAAACCTGAATATCTGCCTGTTGTGATTGCATCTGTGGAAGCCGTGTGTACCGATGATTTCAACATACACGGTGTTATGGCAACGACTATGGGTGCGAGCCCGGTCATGGTGGTCAATGGACCTGTTCGTCATCAGATTGGCATGAATATGGGCCTCGGTGCGCTGGGCCAGGGTAACCGTGCCAACGCCACCATTGGCAGAGCGCTACGTCTTACCATTCGCAATGTCGGGGGGGCCAGACCCGGGGGAACCGAACGGTCAACGTTTTCAAATCCAATGAAATTCACGATGTGTTTCGCAGAGTGGGAGGAGCGTTCCTGCTGGGATCCGCTGCATGTGGATCGTGGATTTGCGCTTGAAGATTCCGTTGTAACCGTTTTTGCAATGTCAGGAGGTCCAACGATCATAATTGATGAGGACTCACTGGGAGGTGACGCGCTTGCAGGAAATATTGGGGCAGCGACCACAACCATGCTGAATGCCAGAGCCTATGGCTTTTCCAATTGTTTGATGGTGGTGTCACCGGAACATGTCGATACATTCAAGCGGGATGATTATAGTAAGGTGCAGATGCGCCGACGTATGCAGGTGGCGAGTGAAAAAACGGTTGAACAGCTGTCCGAGTTGGGCCTCACTGCTGAACAACAAGTGCAGTTGGGCGCGTTGGAACCGGGTACCCGTCTCAGCAAGTTTGGCATGGACGAAGATATTGATATCGTCGTGGCGGGTAGCGAGGCGGGAAAATCTACCGCCTTTTTCCACGGCTGGATTCCACGTAGCATAGGTTCCATTCCAGTTTCACGAAAAATCGAGGTGTGATGGGCGCTTAATTGATGCTCAGATACATATTGTAGAGAAGGATTGTAGAGAAGAAGTGTAGAGAAGAAGTGTAGAGTAAGAAGATGAGGAGTTTGTTATGACAATGACACTGTTAGATCCGACTAATGAGGAAGTCCCCGTAGCGAGGCAGATTACACCACGGCCAGAGACGGTCAAAGGTCGGGTGGCATTTATGGACATTTCCAAGCGCCAGGGTAACCTGCTGCTTGATCGGTTACAGGAAGCCTTTGAACAGCGCCTGCCGCAGATTGAAATTACGCGCTACCGGAAACCCACGTTTTCCAAACCTGCGCCTGATGAGTTGCGCCAGGAAATTAAAGCGGCCAACGAATTCGTT
>JAPOOX010000314.1 GCA_026713185.1 Gammaproteobacteria bacterium | reverse complement strand
TATGGGGCACTCGGTCTTGGCGCCAACAGCCGTGTATTTGCCGAACGTCTTGGAAAAGAGCCCGATACAGCCCCTACATTGTTCAGTGCTTTCGCTACACTTGCTCAGGGCAGGGTAGTCGCAGTTCCAGGAGGTGTGCTGATAAAAAACAGCGATGGTGGAATTCTTGGCGCCGTGGGTGTCAGCGGTGATCTGTCCGATAAAGACGAAGCCTGCGCATTGGCTGGCGTCCAGGCCGGTGGTTTTACTACCTGAATTGACAGCGTGTCAATCCTGCTCCTTTGAGGTGTGGGAAGTTATTGCCCGGACCTAAACTTTAGTCCTTAGAACGCGACCTGATCGATTCCCCGTGTGTTCGTCATTGCGAACAATGACCTCACCATTGACCAGGGTTGCAAGGTACCCCGCAGCCGGCTGGGTAAGTCGACTCTTCCCGAGTGGAAAATCCTGCACCATCCTTGGATGCCGTTCTTCTACCCGATCGACGTCGATGACGTTGATGTCCGCGCGTTTGCCTGCTGCGAGCACACCACGATCATTCAGCGCGAGCACTTTCGCAGCTCGCGCGGTCATGCGATGGATCGCCGTAGCGAGATTCAGTTTCTTCTCATCCCGAACCCAGTGACTTAACAGAAATGAAGGCCAGCCGGCATCAATGATTACAGACACATGAGCACCTGCATCACCAAGTCCCGGTACAACCCATTCCCGATTCATCAGGTCCTCAATCGCATCAAAGTCCATGTTGAAAAAGGGCATATGGAATACTGCTTTGCCGTCGGTCTCCAGCATCATTCGCAGCCAGGTTTCTGCCGGATGTTCGCCCAGTTCCCTGGCCATCGCAGCGAGGTTGTCCTCTCTGCTTTTGGTATAAACCGGTCTATCACCATCACCGAGCCAGCGCAGTCTTTGCGCCAGGGCCTCACTCTGCGGGACTGCCTTTGCGGCATCAATCAGTGACTTGCGGAACGCATCATCGCGAATTGCTTCAAGTCGCTTTTCGGGCGCTATCGCGCGCAGTTTTTCCCAACCCGGAAACAGAATTACGGTCTGGATGTTAGAGACATTGCCGCCACATCGCGGTACGGTTGTGCCGTATATCTCGCAACCCTCTGCCCGATATTTTTCGATGATGTGGTGGGGATCGTCGATACCAAAAGTTTTAGACTCCACCACGCTGAACAGAACCCGCCCACCACCGGCCTTTGCCTGCCGGCCAATCAGATCAAGGTCTCGTTCGATGTTATCCTTATGGTACCACGGTACGTTCTGCATCAACCCGCCTTCCGACATTACGGCTCGCGCAACGGCTTCCAATTCTTCGGCTTCTGCATAAGTACCGGGAATGGACCGACCATCCGGCACTCTGTGGCCAGGTAAACGATTGGTGGAGAACCCCACGGCGCCGTCTCTGACTGACTGAGCTGCAACTTTCGCAATTTCCGCAATCTCACCGGCATTCGGATTTTCATCTATGCTTCGTTCACCCATGACGTGGTAGCGGATAGCAGCGTGGCCAGCCAGACCAGCCATGTTGATGGCCGGCTGCATCCGTTCGACAGAATCCAGGTACTCACCATAAGTCTGCCAGTCCCAGGGCAATCCGGAGAGAATAGCCTCCCTGGGAATATCCTCGACGGTTTCCATCATCTCGGCAAGGAAGGTTTGATCTGCTTTCTTGCAGGGCGCGAAACTAACCGCGCAATTTCCCATCAGAACAGTAGACACGCCGTGACAGGAGCTGGGCGTCAGCAGTGGGTTCCATCCAACCTGGGCATCCAGGTGCGTGTGCAGATCGATAAATCCGGGTGTGACGGCAGCGCCGGCGGCGTTGATCTCCTGCCTGCCTTTGCCATCGACCCTGCCAACTGCCACGATCGTGTCGTCATCAACGGCAACATCACCGGGATAGGGATCGCCCCCGTTACCATCAACAATCAATCCATCACGGATTATCAGATCATGAGACATAAATATCCTCCAACAGGGGTCTTGAATTCTGGACAAAGCGGCGTATCTTACCACACTGAAGGCTATCTCTTTATTTCCCGCTTACCAGTGCCTGCGTCACTCCGAACTTAAACTCTCCTGGCCGCTATCTGGTAGACGGCATTGCGCTCTCGCTTACCGACAGCAACAACCGCGATGACGATATCCTTTTCGCGAACCTGGTAGACGAGCCGATACCCCGCGCTGCGAAGCTTGATCTTGTAGCAATGCTTCATGGTGCTCAAGCGATCCCGCTCGCCTTGTGGGTTTATCAGACGATCCGCCAGCTTATTCTTGAACTGCTTTCGGATGTCCGGGTCGAGCTTCTTCCATTCACGCATTGCACTCGTCAGGAAGATCAGCCTATAGCTCATTGATATCGATTTCTATTTCGGCCTCG
>JAPOOX010000172.1 GCA_026713185.1 Gammaproteobacteria bacterium | reverse complement strand
ATAAACGCATGGTTAGTTTCTGTGAGCGATGGAAATAACTTTTCAGTTGAGGAAAAAATGATCGAGATTACTCATTTGAAGAAACTGTTTGGAGAGTTGGTTGCGGTGGATGACATCTCATTCAAAGTAGTTCCCGGTGAGATACTGGGTTTTCTTGGACCCAATGGCGCCGGCAAGTCCACCACGATGAAGGTGATTACGGGATTCCTGTCACCCAGTTCCGGATCAGTCAGTATTTGGGGCAGCGATATAGAAACAGACACACTCGCGGCACAGAAACACATAGGCTACCTGCCGGAAGGCGCACCCTGTTACGAGGAGATGACGCCGCGTTCGTTCCTGCGGTTCATTGCCAGAATAAGAGGTTTTTCCGGTGACGATGTCGACACGGTAGTGAGCAGGGTTGTGGCAACCTTGTCTCTGCACTCTGTGATAGACCAGCGTATCGAAACACTGTCCAAGGGATTCAAGAGACGGGTTGGACTTGCCCAGGCTATTCTCCACGATCCAGAGGTGTTGATACTGGATGAACCGACTGACGGGCTCGACCCGAACCAGAAGCATCAGGTGAGAGAGATGATCAGGGGTCTGTCCAAAGACAAGATTGTGATCATCTCGACACACATACTGGAAGAGGTCACCGCGGTATGCAATCGGGCGGTGATCATCGCCAACGGCAAAATAGTGGCGGACTGTTCACCGGAGGAACTGGAAGCCAGGTCCCGCTATCATCAGGCGATTACCTTGAATGCCAGCAGTGAATCGGATGTGCAGTCCATCGCGGAATTTCTCGCTGGTGTGCAGGGTGTTGCAGAAGTCGAGGTCGATGGACTTGAACTCATTGCCATTCCGCAAGACCAGCAGAATGGGTTGCTGGCCAAAGTGATCGAAGGGGTAGGCAGTAAGGGTCTTGCTGTTTCGGGTTTATACCAGGAGAAAGGTCGACTGGATGAAGTCTTCCGCCAGATCACGGAGGAAGTCGATCATGTTTGATAAAACGTTGATTCACATCATTATCAAGCGGGAGTTCGCCAGTTACTTCGCAACACCTATAGCCTATGTATTCATACTCATCTTTCTGATGCTGTCCGGTGTTTTTACTTTTTATATCGGCAACTTCTATGAGCGCGGCCAGGCTGACCTCACGGCTTTCTTCAGTTTTCACCCCTGGCTGTACCTGTTTCTTGTACCCGCGGTATCGATGAGACTCTGGTCGGAGGAAAGAAAATCCGGATCAGTGGAATTGCTGATGACATTGCCCATCAAAAGACTGGATGTGGTGGCCGGCAAGTTTCTGGCCGCCTGGTTTTTCACCGGCATCGCCTTGATACTGACTTTTCCCATGTGGATAACGGTCAATTATCTGGGCGAACCGGATAACGGCGTGATTATGGCCAGCTATATCGGCAGTTGGCTGATGGCCGGTGGCTTTCTGGCAATAGGGTCCTGCACTTCGGCTATCAGCAAGAGTCAGGTCATTGCGTTTATCCTGTGCGGCGTTTTGTGTCTGATGTTTGTCCTGGCGGGATTTCCGATGGTGCTGTCTGTATTCAAGGGATGGGCCCCCGCGATGCTGGTTGATACTCTGGCGAGTCTGAGTTTCCTGACGCATTTCTCATCAATTTCAAAGGGTGTGCTGAGTCTCAGGGACCTGCTGTACTTTGTGTCGATGATTGTATTCTGGCTACTGGCAACCATGGTCGTTGTCGACCTTAAGCAGGGAGAATAGCGATGAAAAAGAAATATTATTCCGGCCTGGGACTCTGTCTTCTGGCCCTTGGATTTTTGATGTTCACCCTGTTGAATAATGTACTGTTTGGCGGCTGGCGGCTTGATCTGACCGATAACAATCTATACACGCTTTCCGATGGCAGCCGTGAGATCCTGGAATCCATTGACGAACCCGTAAATCTGTACTTTTTCTTCTCCGAGAAAAGCAGTAAGGACCTGACATCCCTTAGAGTCTACGCTACCCGTGTCCGGGAAATGCTGGAGGAGTATGAACTTGTGGCAAACGGCAAAATCAATCTGTCGTTAGTGGATCCTGAACCTTTCTCGGAAGCGGAAGACCAGGCAGCTGAGTTCGGATTGCAGGGCATCACCGTGTCGACCGCGGGTGAAGAGTTGTACTTTGGACTGGCGGCGACCAACGCGCTGGATGACCAGGAGGTCATTCCGTTTTTTCAACCGGAAAAAGAGGAATTTCTGGAATACGAAATCAGTAAGCTGATTCAGAGCCTTACCGTTGTTGAGAAGCCGGTGGTTGGCGTGCTGTCTTCTCTGGAGGTTCAGGGCAGCATGAACATGCAGACCTATCAGATGACACCGTCCTGGATGGTTGTCGATCAACTGAGGCAGTTGTTTACCGTGCAGACAATCAATCCAGAGGACACAATCCCGGCGGAGATCGATATCCTGCTGCTGATTCATCCGAAACAACTATCGGAAGCAATGCTCTTTTCCATCGATCAGTTTGTCATGGGTGGCGGCAGGCTGCTTGCGTTTATCGACCCGCTGGCGGAAACGGACAGGCCGGTACAGGCCAATCCGATGATGCCCGCACCGCCATCGATACAGGTTTCAACCTTGAATCAGTTGACCGAAGCCTGGGGTGTGACGATGCGGAGTGATGTTATTCTGGGTGACTCGCAAACCGCATTGGCGGTAGGTGGTGTCGACGGGACTCCGGTACGGCATCTGGCGATTCTGGGGATGGAAGGCGATAACTTTTCCCGGGATGATATCGTCACTTCATCTCTGGAGAGTATCAATCTGTCTACCGCGGGCATTCTGGATGTGGCGGAGGATGCTTCTGTTCAAGTCGAACCGCTGATTTCATCCAGTACATATGCCATGCCCATGGAAGCGCTGCAGTTTCAGTTTCTGAGTGATCCGAGTGATTTGATGCAGGGGTTTAAACCCACTGGAGAAAGTTACCTGGTTGCCGCCCGGTTGTCCGGCAGTGCCCCCAGCGCATTTCCGGAGGGGCTGGAAGAAAGTGAAGGAACCGAAGAAAACGAAGAAACCGAAGGAAGCGAAGGAAGCGAAGGAAGCGAAGGAAGCGAAGGAACCGTCCTGACGGAAACAGATAATCTGAATGTCATTCTGGTCGCGGACACCGACATCCTCACTGACAGGTTGTGGGTTCAGGTACAGGAATTCTTCGGGCAGAGAATTGCCAGCCCCTGGGCAAATAATGGAGATATGGTGATCAACGCGCTGGATAATCTCTCCGGTGACGCATCGTTGATCAGTATACGTTCCAGAGGCAGGTTTTCCCGGCCCTTTGATGTGGTGCAGGATTTACGCCGTGAAGCAGAGGCCAGTTACCTGGAAAAAGCCAATGATCTGCAGGCGCGATTGACGGAGACGGAACAGAAACTGAGTGATCTCCAGTCCAGTCAGAGCGAAAACAACCTGCTGGTTTTGACCCCGGAGCAGGAAGAAGCACTGGTTCTGTTTCAACAGGAGAAATTAGAGATACGCAGGCAGTTGAGAGAAGTAAGACATCAGCTGGACAGCGATATTGAGGTTCTGGGTTCCACTCTGAAATTCCTGAATATTGCGCTGATCCCGATTCTGATGACCCTGATATTGCTTGTTGTGAATTATATTCGTGTGAATCGTCGACAGGAGATGTCATAGTGAATCAAAAGGTTGTTTTGATACTGGTTATCATTATT
>JAPOOX010000309.1 GCA_026713185.1 Gammaproteobacteria bacterium | reverse complement strand
TGGTCTGATCGACTTAAGAATCGTTTCGGACGACGTCACCCTTTCATACTCGCGTCCGCGATCCCTCTGGGCGTTTCATTTGTTCTGCTCTTTAGTCCTCCAGGTGGACTGGAAGACATTGGAAGTTTCATCTGGCTGACCGTTTTCGCAGTACTCGTTCGATTTTGCATGACGCTTTACTATATTCCGCATATGGCGCTTGGCGCTGAAATGGCGGACGATTACAGCCAGCGTTCAACGCTGTTTGCGTTCAGTGGGTTGATCGGGGCCATAACGGCTGCGACAACGCATTTCTCGATCTATATTTTTATATTTCCAACGACAGAAGAATTTAACCCCGGCACGCTTGATCCCGCGGGCTACCCCAAGTTTGCCTGGATTGGAGCGATCATTATGATCGCCGCGCTTTTTTATTGTGTCTGGGGCACAAGGCGCGAGATTCCATATCTCAAACAAACGCAAAGCGTTTCCAGATTATCGCCTGTGACCATACTCTCGGACATGATCGCGATTTTCAAGAACAGAAATTTCTTCATACTGTTCCTGGCATCGTTCCTCATGGCAATTGGCGGTGCTGTAGCCCAGGTTTTTGAACCATTCATGGTGCTTCATTTCTGGGAGTTTAGAACAGAGGAATATGGCTGGCTGGGAGTTTTCATGCTGTCTGCGTTCCCTATTGCCTTTGTTTTAACGCCAATTTTCACCCGAATATTCGATAAGAAGCTCACGCTGATCATTGTTTCAGCTATTACGATCATTTTGCCAAACGCCATGATTGTTTTACGACTGCTCGATTTTCCCTGGTTCCCCGGGAATGACTCGGAATGGATATTGATCATGTACTTCGCGGTGTCCTATGTCACAATGCTGGTAGGTCCGATTGCCGGCGCTACAATTTACTCAATGTTCGCCGACATTGCCGACGAGCACGAACTGAAGGAATCAGAACGCCGGGAAGGCTCTGTCTATGCCGCTCGTGCATTTGCGCGCAAGGCGCTCACGGGTGTAGGCACTCTGATCGGCGGCATCCTGCTGGATGTCATCAAATTTCCTGAGCAGGCACATGCAGGGACTGTGCCGGAAGACATTATCTGGCAGTTGGGGTTTGTCTCAGGTCCCGCTGTAGCAGTCATCGCACTCGCTGGTATAGGATTATTCTTTTACTACGATCTCAGCCACAAGCGACATGCCGAGATCAGGCGTGAATTGTTAACACGCATGGAATCAACCAGGTCGAAGGGCCGCGCCAACACAATATGATGAAAATCTATTTGACTCCGTACTGCACAAACTATTGTCGAAATAAATCATCGAATGTATTCTTTTCCCCATAATATTTAAGGAAATAGTCAGACATGGCACGCCTTCTGGAAACAATGACTCTGGAAGATCATAAAAACACTAAAGAGAGGATTCTGCGAACGGCGATGCACCTGTACGCTCAAAACGGCCTCAATGCTGTGACATTGCGCCAAATCAGCATTGAGGCAGGATGCGCAAATACGGCGGCGGTGCATTACCATTTTGGTAACCGGTCGGGATTGCTGTTGGCAATTGTGGCATTCCTCGATGACACAATCTGGACACCGGGATACCAATTATTACAGCAAACCGTGGCAGGTGATGCATCCTTGCGATCAATCATCAAGGCGGGATTAAAGCCGTATAAAGAAGCGGTATTTGACTTCCCCTGGGGAGGTGATGCCCAGGCTTTTCTTTTCCATCTGGGAGAGTCGGGAGATGAGCAGGCGCTGGCGGCTTTCGACAAGACCCGCCACAGACACGAAACCTTGTTCAAGAGAAGCGTTCGTGCAGCTCTGCCCGAGTTGACCAGATCGGTCTTCGAGCAACGCTGGCAGTTTATGATGACCGAGGCAATTGCCGGTCAGTGGGTGCGTAAAAGAGTCATGCAATCCGGTACCGAGGCGAGCAGAGAGTGGACACCCACACTGGAACGTAATTATCTCAATCGATATCTTGACTACACCGTTGGTGGGCTGAATGCACCAGTCACCAGATAAAAGGGAGTTCAAGTCGTTCGATGGCACTCGCCTGACCTATTATGACCATGGTGAAGATCTTGATGAAGAAGCGCCACCGGTCATTATGCTGCATGGTCTGATGTCGGGTGGACGCGACCTCGACAGCCACGCCACTCGAATGAAAGAGCATGGATTGCGCGGGTATGCTCTGGATCTTCGAGCTCACGGCCAGTCAGACGGCCCGAAGGATCCTGCCGCCTATCGCGATCAGGCGATGGCTCGCGATGTACTCGCTCTGGGTGAGCATCTGGGACTAAAGGAATATTCACTGTTTGCCTATGGTCTGGGATGCGAACTGACAGCGAGAGTCGCCAATCTGGGCGGACCTGTTACACGTGCTGTCATGTGTGGCTGGGGTGGACCACCTGCCAATCAGTTGGACCTGTATGCCTCTGATGAGTGGGCCGCTCAGGCATTATGTCTGGCTTCCGGCTTCGAAATTGATGATCCGGATGCTATTCAAGATGAGATGGCTCAACAGTGGCGCAAGCATGCCGATAACAAGGGACTGGACCGCTTTGCCCTGGCGGCAAAACTGCGATCAGGCGATAGCAGAGAGCCTGGTCTTGATCCCAGGACAATTCCATTCCCGGTACTGGTCATATGCGGTGCTGACGATTCAAATCCACACGAATTCGCGGCTGCTTTACCCAATGCAAAAGGCTTTGTTGTGGAGGGAAATCATTTGACCGCAGGCCGGGCAGCCGGTCTGGCCGAAGCTGCTGCTATTTTCCTGGCAGCGGGGTAGCGTTTGGCTGACTGAATCGCTGCAGGAAGTCCCAGGCGATTTGAGTTGTATCGACATCAGATTGCATACCCTTGTAGAGTACATGAACGCCGCCTTCGATCACTACCATGGATATCTCAGTATCCGCGGCACACTGTCGATACGTCATGGCGAGCACGCCCATTGATGCCAACGTCTCAATGGCGGGTCCGACGCATTGGTTGATCCTTCCCCAGTTCTTGAAATTTTCTTCTGCACTTGGTAATTCACCTTCTTCTGGCGCATAGATATCCTTGTCTCGCGTGCCATAAAGAATCATGACCGGGACTGGAGAATAGTCTTGCGCTGGTGGTACCAGGAGATGCAGGGACATGCATGCGGCAGCGGCAACAACATCACTGGCCTCGGCTGCAAGACGCTGGGCCATTGAGCAGCCATTGGATAGACCGGTGACGTAAATCCTCTGTGGGTCCACCGGATATTGCATGGATACCTGCTCAATCAGCTTGCGCAAGAAGCCAACATCGTCGATGCCGTCACTTACTGCTACACCACAACATTGTTCGCCGGCATTCCAGGATTTTCCAATGCCATATGGCCACGCCACAGTGAACCCATGGGACGCTGCCAAAGATTCAAACCCTGACATTTCGCGATGTCTTTCCGGACTATTCGTGTAACCATGCAGGTCGATGACCAGTGGCATGCTGGCCGTCTTGATCTCCGGCGAGAATATATCCCAGCACCTGAAGTAATCGCCATGTTCCACACATTCATCACCGTGAGGTTCGAGATACAGGTCATAGGATACTGAATTATCTTCTGGCGGTGTTCCTGTAATGAGCCAGCCTTTGCCTTCCTCTTTTGCAAAATAGAAGGCAAGCTCAATATCACCATAAGCATCAAAAATCCTCATTTCGGCTTTGTCGCCGTCCACTGTTATCACCGCCGTCTCCAGATCGAGTTCTAGCTTCGACGCAAATCCGATATCAATAATCATTGTCCAGAGTTCCCGGACCCCATCCTTGCCGGTCGCGTCATCTGACGCGAATTCATCTGAATGCAGTGAAACGATCGATTCCACATCCCCCGCATGTGCTGCTGTTCTGAATTTTGTCATGTGCGCACGTAACTCAGCCACATCTTTTGATGCAGACTGGATATGAGTAGTGTTAACCTGGAATCTTGACTGTTTGGAATCAGAATTGATCTGTGTAATGACGATAACAGCAAATGCCGCCAGTATAAGAGTGATCACCAGGAATTGATTTTTCATGCTGGTTTCCCGTAGTCGATGGCTGGTTTCCCTGAAAGGGAGTGTTCTTGACAGTTGAGCCTGGTCTGTCGGGTTTTACCTTACCCGGGCTCAGACAGGCGAGCCAGCAATACTTCTCTGTGCACTTTCACAATTCCTCCCGATTGGGAGATGTTGTTATT
>JAPOOX010000223.1 GCA_026713185.1 Gammaproteobacteria bacterium | reverse complement strand
GCGTGCTCATTGCCACGCGCCCCGAAGAGCAATGGGATGGTAAGATCACATCAACTTGGCGGCAATTCTTCGACATAGAGTCAGGTAACAAAAAAATATCGACTACGCGCGACAACGGGGATCGCGTGATCTCAATAAATGGCGAACGTGTCCCAGACTATACAGTGCGCGTTACCGCCCCCAGTATTATCCAGATTGTCGCGTCTACCAGCAGTAGCATAACGGCAAAAGGGATCAAAACCCGTGACCTTGCCGTCAAAGCTACCTCCTCCGGTGACATCAACGCTGAAGTCGCTGGCGGAGATGTGTCCGTAGGTGCAACCAGTAGTGGCCATGTGATTCTGTCAGGGACTTTCGATATTTTAAACATCAAATCGAGCAGTAGCGCCGATGTAGTGGTATCGGGAACCTCTGAGGAATTGAACATCAAAGCTACCAGCAGTGGCGATGTGAAGGCGGACAAACTCATCTCCCGGCAACTTGATTTGAGGGGCACCTCAGCCAGTACAATCCGCGCAAAAGCCTCTGGCAGAGATGTGTCTATAGCCGTGACTAGCAGTGGTGATGTGACCCTGTCCGGAACCTGCAATGAATTGGACATCAAAGCGACCAGTGGTTCCAATGTGAAGGCGAGCGACCTCAAATGTCAGAAAGGCAATCTGCGGGCTTCCAGCGGTGCTGATATCATCGCTATGTTGACTGAAACCGTAGAAGCCCATGCCAGCTCTGCAGGCGACATCCTGGTGCGGGGCGGAGCAACGCCAATTGAAGTGACAGAATCGAGTGGCGGCGATGTGTCGATCCGTAATTAATCAATTGATCCTGGAAAGGCGATATAAGGGATTCTGTAGAAGATATCTACAATTTTGATGAGCAGATTTGACTTAAAATGAACACATGAGGTGGAAAGCACGACAAGAAATGCATCAGAGAAACGAGTGTTTATTTTTTACCAGAATGAATATTTGTTTTGGCCGGTATACCCAAACGCTTCAATGCGAAGTAACCAAAGGCTGTAGAATGCTTATCGAAGGATCGCGACACGATGCTGACGTTGTATGACTTTCCGGCGGAGCACTGGACGCATATCCGCACGACCAATATCATTGAATCGAGTTTTGCCACGATCTGGCACAGATCCAGTCAGGCAAAGGGTTGTGTCACCCGGGCCACGTTGCTGGCGATGATCTATAAGATGGGAATATACGCAGAAGATTCCTGGCGCAAACTGAGAGGATTTAGGCAATTGGCGAAGGTGATTGAGGGTGAAGTTTAAAGATGGAATCGAAGTGACTGAGGACGACACGGCTGTCGCATGATCAGATTGCCAGACATCAGATTTGACAATAGCTCGTTTTACCTGATTGATACTATTTCAAATTAATTTTTTACTTTCTTCGTCCAATTTACGTCGTGTGTAACCGGCAATGAGATCCCCACATGATCTTACGGTTTCTGGAGACAGCCGATCTTTTTCGTTGTTGATAAACTTGGCGAACGCCTTTTGGTTCAATACCCAGATATCATACTCGCCGATATTATCATTGTGTACAAACCTGTCCGCTGGCACCAGTACGCCTCGTATGGGGAGTTTTGGAAACTGCTTCTCTTCAAGTTCGTATTGACGGTGCAACAGTTCCCTTAACCACTTTACGCCAGCCTTGACCTGACCTATCGGATTGCCCGGTACCCTGGCACCGTTATTCTTATAATACAAATGGTCGCCGCCTTTATAAAACAGCTTCTCTAAACCTTTAATGGGGACGGATAACGTCTTGGTCTCCAATACATAAATCCCTTTCTCACAGATGATGACATGGTCCAGATTGAAATTCTCTCCAGGAACATCATGGAATATTCGGATGGGGGTACCTGTTAAATCGTCACGGAACTCATTATCCAGATATTGACCTATGCGCCTTTCCCCGTCACGTCCTTGCTTCATTGCTTTTATTCTTGGCCATGCTTTAAGTGTTTTCCATGTCGTTAATATGAAAAAGAGAGTGGCTATTGCCAGCCATAACAATGGCAGACGCGGGATGTCCTGGAACTCCAGACTGGCATACAGAACTAACATGATCGTCATAATCCAGTAAGGCAATAGCTGGTCTGTTGCTTCAAGGATCATGTTATGCGTAGAGTCGCCCGCATTACGCCGCGGGCGTTTTTTGAGCGGCGACTTTTTCCTTAATTTGCTTTTATCCAAACAATCCTCCTGTCGCTATCCCAATCACACATAAGCCCTTGGCGGTGTAGTGTTCGAATACGTTGTAGCCATGATTGTCGCAGTCAGGATTTGAGCAGTCCTTGAAGGGCAGGCTGATTTTGAGGAAATAGCGGGCGAATGGTGCAATCGACCAGTTGGACTTGAGCGTAAATGATTGCCCACAATACTTGCACCGAAAGCGCCTGGTGTTCGCAACGTACGTGTAGCGGACATCCGAAACGGTCCCGTAGTTTCCTGGGGCAGGGACTGTGTAATGAATGCCGAAGTGCCTGCAGGCTGGATTACAACACATCGCCCAACTCACCGGTAGCCCGAATTCCGGTGCGTCTACCGGCGCCAGTGGATTCGTTTCATCAATTTTCAATGATACTGTCTACTGAGGTTGATGAATTTGGAATCTAACACAATCCAGACATAATTTTTAACTTTACTGTTGGGAGCAAAGTGCCCGCTCGTACTGAGCCAATAATATCGGTTACAACGGGCTATGGTTATAATCACTTATTTTCGGTCATATTATAGGATTTGATTGGTGCAACTATGTACCCCCAATTCTTCCATGCGGTTATTCAAGACTAGAGATGAACGATAAGAATGATGCTATTCGGCGGCGTTACGAAACGCAGCTCGGCACAGAGTTTTGGCCTACATTCGACGGCTTGAACAAAAACTGGAGTTGGGGCTTGATGCGTCTCAAGGAGTTTCGGGTGCTGTTCAGCCGAGATGATGATGTTGCGCTGCTGAATGCCATCACAGGTGGCGGCTTCACATATGATGTACAACACATTCTATGGGAAGACCTTCTGTTGCAAGTATGCAAGCTAACCGATCCTAAAAAAAGTGCGGGAAAAGACAATCTTTCCGTCAGTCGTCT
Source organism: Gammaproteobacteria bacterium (assembly GCA_026713185.1). Taxonomy (GTDB): domain Bacteria; phylum Pseudomonadota; class Gammaproteobacteria; order Pseudomonadales; family Azotimanducaceae; genus UBA7455. The sequence continues at coordinate 13,022 of JAPOOX010000223.1, read as the reverse complement.
TCCATCGTTTTTCGAGGGAAAGAATCCGGTGCTGTTTAACAAGTTGCAGTATCTTGTTGAAACAGCTGTCGAGAAGGCAGAATTCGCTCGTGATTGGAGGAACAGATATATCAGCCATTCCGACTGGGAGAAAGCTATTTCTCAGCACGCTAAACCCCTTGCTAAGGCATCTATAGGGCAGGTACAGGCTGTGTTGGATGCTGTTCATGCCGTATTGAACCTGATAAGTACGGAACTACTGGAAGCGCATATCTGGAATGACATCACAGTCCCGCCCAGAGCCCGTGCGTTCCTAACCTACACCAGACAACTTGTTGAATCGGTGAAATTTATTGACGAGTTGGTGGATCCAAGCGGTAAAGCCCGTTTTACTGATGACGACATCGCGAGTGCCTTTCTCAGTAAACATGGACTAAAACCAACCCATGAAAATATCAGGCGCATTATCGAACTGCGGAGAGCTGCAAGAAGATTCACATAACGGATCGGTTCGACGGTTCCATTGATCAGAGATAACCGCATTACATACACGCGGCCGTTGTCCTGGCACAATTCAATGTGGAGTGACGATGCCTCGGCAGGCAGGAAACTGAGAACTCACGAGGCCGGAGGTTACCGTGTACCTGTCTTCCACGAGCGCATTTACCAGCTCGCGTGTTCGCGCCATCTCTTTGTTGCTCGTGTTGCGTGTACCGACTACGGTAACAGATGTCTCCCACATCAGATCCCAGCATCCTGTGAAGTACAGCAATTCTATCGGGTGCAATGCGTCCCAGAGCCGGTCATGGTATTCGGCTCCGCGAATACGCGCACCCCAAACTGTTCAATGCCCGCCTCGTTGAACCGCTTGCAACCATTGCCGCGAACTCTGCCGCCTGATCGGTCGTCACGAGGTCTGACGGCAGATTACCTGGGTTTCAGCGAAACGATGGGCGGTGCATAGGTACGTCAAAACGAAAACCCGGATCTTTCCCGTAATAGTCCCTGCCGATTCTATTAAGCTCAACGATGACTTTACGGAAGATTGTGTCCATGTGGTCTCTCGTGAGCGTCACTTGATCTCCTTTTCGGAAAAGTCGAATGACCTTTGGCTTTTCGCTGAGTTGGGCTTCATTGTGAAGTATAGCTTGTCGATATCGGTTGAGATCGCGGAACACGTCACTTTTCAATTGGTCTTTGCATTCTAGCTTGCATTCGACTGCAATTTTCTCACGATGGCGGACCTCCCACGAAGCCACCAAAAAGACCAGTACGCTGCGGCGGTGTAGAGTGGTGGTAATTCCCTCCTCGGCGGATTCCTTTAATAGTTCACCGAATGTTCTTCTATATTGGTGAGCTGCATCCTGGGAGTTGAGGGAATTATTTCCGAAGAATATTGTATTTGTGACATTTGCTGTGCCACGTGAAAGTTGATCTTGCAAAAAATTCTTGCGCCAATATTGCATAGCCGTGTCGACTTGTAAGTAGTAGCCGTAGATGTTTTCGATGTTGTTTCGAAATATTGTTAATTCTATCAATGTGATGATCCTTGCAATCGGGGTTTGGCAGCGTGGTAGGTGGGACGTTGGGTGTCAAGTACTAATATAGATGCGTATGATGTAGCTTACTTATAAAGCTTCAATAATTACTAAAATAATATACTCCTTTCACCGGACAATAATTTTAACCCCTATCGGACAATAAAATTGACCCTCCTGGTTGCCTAATCTTTGTCTTAATTGATAGATTTATCGAACTGCGTGAAGCGGCATGGAGATTCACATAAAGGGTCGGCTTGGCGGTTCCAATCAGCACGGTTAACCGCATTGCATACAGGCGGCGGTTGTCCTGGCGCTATTCAATGTTAAGCGACAATGCCCCGACAGGCAGGAAACCGTTTACATCCCCAAAATGTGTTCCCGGCATTCTTGCCTTTTCGGACATTTCTCAGCACCATACTGCTGCCGCATTTCGGACAATCGGGGGTGGATTCCTCTCTTGGCTTCGCTTTTTCTCGCAGATGGCGAACGTGTTGCCTGTTAGTGGCCATCCCACGCTGTAGCCGCAGCTGTTCAATCTGTACAATCACTGCTTCAACCTGCCCCTGGCTCAGAACAATGTCACGTTTGGACTTGATGTAACGGATGTATCCAAGAGCATAAGTGACGTTGTCTGGCATTGCGGTCTTGAACGTTGAATTACCGACAAACACCACCACCGAATGGATGGCAGCAAGAGGAATATTCAGAAGTGCCTCCAGGGTTTTGACGTGCTTGTAATTCTGGCGCAACGGGTTTTGGAATTTACTGGTGTACCGGTAAATCTTCTGTGTCCAGGTTTTCTGATCGGCTGCACCGAATATCCAGCCCTTCATGTTTTTGGTTTCAAGGACAAACACACCAAAGCGTGACACAACAATATGGTCGATCTGTGTCGTGCCATCCTCTGTTGGCAACGTCACATCCTTGATCAGATGATACTCATCTTTCGGCAGGAACAATCGTGCGGCCATATTTATCTGGAACTCGCCGAAGGCCCCTTTAAACTTTGGTGACTTCAATATTCCGATAAGGATGACGAGTGGAATGAGATAACACAGCACGGTTATGCCAATTTGTATGAAGGGACTAAAAACTGTTGCCATGTTTGCCCAATGTTTTGTGTGATCGCCATTATAGGCCACTGTTTGGAGCAAAATGTATCCTGTGAACATTCAGCTAAATTTATTCCGTAATTGAGAACTGAAAATTAATAGAGAGGCGGTACAAGTTTCAGACCGCGTAGCTTTGCCATGGAATCAGTGGCAGACTTGGAGTGGAATACGCATCAATGCATAGAGGTGGGTTTTGTGAGATCTACAGAGCACAACGTAATAGCATCACTACACTTAGATGTCAGGGTTGTATTCATAAACTTTCTGAACGTAGAGCCAATACCTTTTAACCTTTTTGAGATTGGTTGTTGTTGTGATTTAACAAGGTATTCTGAACAAGTTCAGATTTGCGTAAGTGGTCTACCCATACTGAGGTATCTACCAGGATCATTGAACAGGCTTGCTACGACGGCGAGGTATATACTCCATTTCCGGTGCACTGCCGCCGGCCGCGGCCAACCAACGAGCGGCATCTGTCTCGCGTTTACTTACTTGGTTGTCCACAATCTCCGAATTCCGCATTTTTTTTCCGTATGGTCACTTTCCAGTACATAGACATCGGAAAGCTCTGCAATATCCCAGCGACCAAAACTGCCAGGATTGTTTACACTCATCAGCCAATGAGTACGTATGGTTCCTGATTTAAGCTTAACGCGTTCGTGACGGTAGTCCTTGTATCTTTAAGGTGCACGACGTTGTCTTGTAAATACTGGTGTTTCTGGGTCATGTAGAAGCCTTATCGAATATTTATTATCATAATCAGTGGCAGCGACAAACCCATCAAGGATCTTTGCTTTTTCACTCCAGTTCGTGTCGTGTACTTCATGCGTATTCTGGTGAACGTGATCACCGATTCTGGTTCAAGGTGATCACCCGTGCTCCAGAACGCATGCTGAAGATAATATCACTGAGAGTGATCACTTTCACGTAAAGCTTGCGACAGCTTACGCAGTCTTGTTGTTGAATCGGTTTTTCGACCAAAGGTAATGATATGAAACAGAAGCAGCCAAGAAATACGCTAATCAGCCACCCATCAGCGTCTAACAACACTCTCGATCTGATGTCTGAGGCTGCCAGTTTAGTGGTCGATGACCGGATATCTGAGGCGCGTGCAAAAATCATAGAAGCCGACATCAGGTGCCTTACCGAATGGTTTCACTTTGAAGCTCAGGCAACTACAAAAGTTCTTGCGTCCTATAATATTGACCGGGCTAAACTGCATAAACCACCACCAGAGAGAAAGACAAAAGGCTCTCCAAAAAAACGGGACAAAGATTTCATTTTTGAGCGTGATGGATGGCATTGCCGTTTCTGTGGCATTCGTGTTATCGACCCAGAAGCCCGCAAACAACTGTCGAAGCTGGTGCCTTGTGAGAGTCGAGAGTGGTGCCCTGCTCTGCAATGGGGTGGGGCAATCTCGATAAACATGCCTGTATTGTGGTGATGGCCTCTCCCGATCATGTACTTCCCAAGAGTTGGGGTGGATCAAATGATCGGTGTAACCTTGTGACTGCATGCTATCCATGCCAATTTTCAAGGATGGAATATCGTATCAAGGATTGCGGGATATTGGACCCACGAAATAGGGATCCTGTTAATAACGGCTGGGATGGTCTTCGTCGTGTTCTTTAGGCTGATACGTAGATTCAGTCAATAGACTAAAAATTTTTCTATTACCCATGATTGTCAGAGATGTTCGAGAACTGATATTGCTTTTGGCAATGTGGCCTTGCCAGAAGCTGGCCGGTGAAATCCATCAACCGGATCAAGGTCATTGTTCCACCGTGAGGCTGTGGTTCAGATGGATGACATGGAACTGGTGATGAGCGGCACCCAGATTGCTTACAGTAACCAGAGTCAGCTAATGGTCTATAGCGGATATCCGGATGAACGGATGCCCGACGGGCAGTGGTATCTCGATCCAGAGCCGAGACGGTCGCCCCCGCCGGGGTACGTGGCGGTTAGACAACGCCACAGCGGTTGCCTTGCCCACCTTCTCGAAGAGCATGTGCTGGGCCGGGGCGTTGCGGGACGCATTCGGTGGACGGTGGCGTGCGGAGGCAGCGCGGGTCTGCGGATAGGCCGAATAGACCTGAGGGGAAGGGACACCCGATTTGAGCGATGGAGTTGGCGATGATCTGGGAATCTGAGCCGTGGAAGAGACAGTTGCGGCGCGCAGCGAGACGGCTGCGTAGGGTCCGTAGACGTCGGCGCTCGACCGAGCGGGCGCTGGCGGTCGTCGAACGGGAGGTCTTCGTCGGGTGTTACGTGGTTCGCAAGCTATTCGACACGTTGAAGGTGTCAGACTTGACGAAGGCGCTCGTATGCGAAGTGACCTGCTACGCGAACATCGAGCCCGTCACGGACTTCAATTGGCACCGGCTGGACCAACTCTACGATCTGGACAACGGGGTGACACGTAGCCTGGGCGTGCGCGAACTCTGCAACCAGGTCATACACAGTTTCGTGTTCATGGTGGGTGGGGACGGCTCAGGCATTGATGGTGTCTGGTTGTCGTCGGACCGGAAGCGCGACGAAGAGGTGTTGTTCGTTCCGCTGGAGGTACTGATCGAGGTGTTCCAGATGGTCGGCGGAGACCATCCGTCAATGGTCGTCTGGAAACGGGACCGCGACACCGGGGAGGTGGCGAAGAGTGCGTCGTAGGCCAGGTGTCGGATCCGGTGAGGAACAGGGCGGGTTGGGGCGCCAAGGGTGGATGGGAGACCCTGCGCGCTGTTCGGGGAAGCGACCGGTGGCTGACTCCGGCAGGAATAACCCGCCTGACAAACCTGCGGGGGACGGCGCAGCCCCGGTACGCGGACGCTACCCGTGTCAATACCGAAGTAAAAATACCCAGAAGTGCCGATTCAAAAATCCCCACCTTGTGTAATTGGTGACGAACCATTCAAACGTCATATCTCCTGTGTTCTGTCTTTAGCGGGGCGACCGCGACCGCGTTTTTTGGGTGGCGGAGGCGGCGAGATGGGTGCGTTGGCGCGGATATGTTCAGGGATCAGGTCAGCATGCCCGCGCAAGCGGTAGCTGGCCCCTTCGATGTGAATCACAACGGCATGATGCAACAGCCGGTCAAGCAAGGCGGTGGCCACCACGGGGTCGCCGAAGATCTCTCCCCACTCGGCAAAGCCGCGGTTGGAGGTGAGGATCATGGCGCCCTTTTCGTAGCGGGCATTGACCAGTTGGAAGAACAAGTTGGCACCGCCTGCAGAGATTGGCAGATAGCCGATTTCATCGACGATCAGCAACGCTGAGCGGGCGTAGAAGCGGATTTTCTCGGCCAGCCGTCCCTCGCGTTCGGCCTTGACCAAGGCATTGATCAGTTGTGCCAGGTTGGCGCGATAGACGCTCTTGCCAGCCTTGACTGCAGTGACGCCCAGAGCGCTGGCAAGATGGGACTTACCGGTGCCCGGTGGACCGAGCAGATGTACCATCTCGCAACGCTCGACGAACTCCAGCTGCGCCAGGGTCATGATGCGATCACGATCCAGCGACGGTTGGAAGGTGAAGTCGAAACTCTCAAGCGTCTTGACCGGAGTCAGGTTGGCTGTGGTCAGGGCCATGGTAACCCGCCGTCCTTCGCGTAAGGAATATTCCTCCAGCAGCAACTGGTCGATCGCTTCCAGGGCCGTGATCTCGCCCTGTTCCAAGCGTTGCACAACCGAATCGAGCAGTTCCAAGGCGCGCGGCATACGCAATCCCACCAGCGATTCCCGGATACGTGAACCCAGCGCAATCATTGGTTCTCCTCCGCGCCAGACAGGCGGCGTGCCACGGCATCGTAAAACGTCAGCGGGCGTTGGCTGACCAATACCTCCATCGGCGAGGGAACGCGCGACGATCCCGACTCACGACCCGAACAAGGCACCAATCGACGATGCCGGGGGTCCACGCGCCGTTCGTTGCGTCCTTCCAGGATCGCATGGCGAGCAATCAACTCGCCCTGTTCGAAGATGCGCACCTCCTGTGCATGATGTTGCACTTCCAGGACGCGGCTGCGTACTGTGTCCGGTACCGAATAACGATTGCCGCCAATAGACACCATGCCCTCGTGACTAACCCGCCTTTCCACTGTCAGTACCGCGTCATAGGCCAGTACAGGTAACCGAACCAAGTGGGCACGTTCCTCGTCAAACGCTTCCTCAACCACTCGATTGGTCGTCGCATGTACCCGTGCATTGGCGATATCACACCGCCAGCGTGTGAACTGGCGGTTCAGGTCCTCCAGGTTCCGGAACACGCGATCGAGGAAAAAATCCTGGCGGATATAGCGAAACGGACGTTCCACTTTGCCTTTATCGTAAGTCGTCAACTGCTGGTTGTACAGACCATCACGCAACCAGAGTCTTTGCCATTACTCACCCATTCCACCCCAAGCGAGGTCAGCAGTTCACGCTGACGACCCGGCGGCAGAACTGGGGGGAAGACCGCGTCATGTATTTCACCGAAGCCAGCAAACTTCGCTCCGTGCCGACTTCCTGGACCAACGTGGCCGATGAAGATGACTTCCAGCGCACATCGGCCGGCCGGTCCTGGTTCCGACTGGATGACCTGCTTGAGCTGTCATCCATCGTGAAAACGGTGCAGCAAACACGGCGGCAGCGTGTAAAGTGAATTATGCCGCAAATGTAAAAATAAATATGCCGCTCCTTTTGGCCTCCAAAGTCAGGATATTAGCGATAATGCCAAATAGATACAGTAAAATACCGTTTATCGAAGCGGATATTTGTATTGACATCAACATATCTGCGGCATATATTATATTACATACTGTCGTTACAGGATTTGATTATGAGCCAGCAAGAGAGCAAGACCGTCCGCCTCAGAGCACTCGGCACCCTCAATCCCCATCCCGAACGGGTACAAGCCCCGACCTTCCAGACCAATACCTTCTTCGATCCGCACGATCTGGTCCAGGTCAAATACGAAATGCTTCGGCTGGTCCATACGGAAGGTGCCTCCAAAGCCGATGCCGCAGCACTGTTCGGGATGTCTCGCCCGACCTTCTACCAGGCCGGGGCCGCCTACGCCCGCGATGGCTTGACGGGATTGCTGCCCCGCCGACGCGGTCCCAAAGGGGCTCACAAACTCGACCGCCAGGTGCTGGCATTTATCGAGACCTATCTAACCGAACATGGACCCACTGGTGCACGCCGACTGGCAGAGGTGGTCCAAACCGAGTTCGGCTTGACGATTCATCCGCGCAGTATCGAACGCGCCCTGGTGCGCAAAAAAAAACGCCAGAGGTCTCCCCGGTAATCACCCTACCACCCCGGGCTGTCGAGACTTACGAAAACCTCCGCGCCCAAGTACTCAGCGGCGGTCGTTGTCGTACCGGACTCACCGCCGTGCTGTATCACGGGATGGTGCGGGGACTCACACTCCTGGCGACGACCCCCTCGACCCGGCCATGCAAACAAGAGGCACCAGCACGGCGCTTACCTGCGGTGGAGAATGACCCTGCTCTGGTGCGGCTTCTGGCCAATATGATTTTACACATTCAGTCGGAGGTCCAGCATGTCTACTGACGCCCATCAGAAGGTATCCACGAGTCATCTGGAGCGTGACGCTTACTTGTATGTGCGCCAATCGTCACTGCGCCAAGTCATGCACAATACCGAGAGTACCAAGCGGCAATATGCCTTGCGACAGCGGGCTGTGGCGCTGGGCTGGCCAACGGCGCGGGTGCATACGATCGACAGTGATCTGGGCCGCTCCGGCGCGGCAGCGGCCGATCGCGACGGCTTCCAGCACCTGGTCACCAAGGTGGCCATGGGCGAGGTGGGCATTGTGCTCGGCCTGGAGGTCTCACGCCTGGCCCGCAACAACGCCGATTGGCACCGACTGATTGAACTGGCCGCGCTCTCCGAGACGCTGATTTTGGACGAGGACGGCATCTACGATCCCGCGCACTTCAACGACCGTTTGCTATTGGGGCTGAAGGGCACCATGAGTGAGGCCGAGTTGCATGTGCTGAAGGCACGTCTGCAGGGCGGTATTCTCAACAAGGCGCGCCGTGGGGAACTCAAAATGCCGCTGCCGATCGGTCTCGCCTACCAAGCTGATGACACGATTACGCTCGACCTGGATCAACAGATCCGGCAATCCCTGGCACTGCTCTTCACCACTTTCCGTAAAACGGGTTCCGCTATGGCGGTGGTGAAGCGATTTACCCGGGAAGGCCTCAAGTTCCCGCAGCGCATCCGCCGGGGTATTGGTAAGGGAGAGGTGCACTGGGGTGAGATCAATCACTCACGGGTCTTGCAGATCCTGCACAATCCCCGGTATGCGGGGGCGTTCGTGTATGGCCGCACACGCACTGGTCGTACAGCACAGTTACAGATCACCGTCCGGAAAGTGGCGCGGGAAAACTGGCCCGTTCTGATCCCCAACGCACATGTCGGCTACATCAGTTGGGAGGAGTATGAACGTAACCAATCGACGCTGCACCGCAATCGTACGGGGTTTATCAGCGGCGAGCGAGGTGGCATGCCGCGGGAGGGTTCAGCGCTCCTGCAGGGACGTGTCGTGTGTGGCCTGTGTGGCGAACGTATGCGGGTCCGCTACCAGCGCATTACCGCCACGCTGGCACCCTACTATCAGTGTACAGAGGCCTCTGTACGGCGTGCGGGCAAGATCTGCCAGTCCATCCGTGGCAGCCATATCGACCAAGCAATCAGTGAACTCCTGCTGGAGACGGTAGCCCCGGCGGCACTCAATGTCGCATTGGCGGTGCAGGAAGAGATCGCTGACCGCGTTCGCGAGGCCGATGAGCTTCGGGCCACACAGCTTGAGCAGGCGCGTTATGAGGCTGAGTTGGCCCGGCGTCGTTACCTGAAGGTGGACCCCGATAATCGGCTGGTGGTGGACGCCTTGGAGGCCGACTGGAACGAGCGACTACGTCGACTGGATGCGTTGCAGCAAGACCATGAACGGCAACGTGATGCCAACCAGAACCTGCTGGCCGAGGATGCAAGGGAACGGATAATGACGCTGGCACAGGACTTCCCGCGCGTGTGGCAGAATCCGCGCACAGAGGCGATTAAGCGCAAGCGCATGGTGGCGTTGTTGGTGGAAGATGTGACGCTCACCAAGCGTGAGGAGATTACTGTCGGCGTGCGCTTCCGGGGCGGAAAGACCCAATCGTTCACGTTGCCTTTACCCCTACCTATGTCGCGCATCCGCAAAACGCCTGCTGAAGTCGTATCAACGCTGAATCAGTTGCTGGAGTCATATACCGATCGCGAGGCAGCACAGCAGCTCAATGAACTGGGTCACCGTAACTGGCAAGGTCAGGAATTTACAGCAAAAAAAGTATCCTTCGTACGCCGCACCTATGCGTTAAAAAGCCGGCTTGAACGCCTGCGCGATCGTGGCTTTGTCACTGCCCTGGAACTGGCCAATCAACTGGACGTCTCGACTACAACGATTTACAAGTGGGGGCGCGAAGGATTGCTTCAGCGCGAACTGTACGGGAATGCCAAACGCTGTCTTTATCGCCTCCCAAAGGGTAAGCTGATAGTTAAAGGGCAAGGCTGTCGGCGTCCCAGAGCACCCATCGTAATCAATGCGCAATCATCAACACAGGAGACAGTGTAATGTCTAAGCCTTCGTCCTGGCCGAGTAAGGCCGGCAGGCTCGCGACGCCGAACCATAATGGCGCAACAATGCAACCAGGGAAGGATTGTAAATTACGGTGCCATCTTCCTGCTCCCCCAGTACCGCGGTCTTCATGCGATCATAAAGCACCTCGCCGGTCGCCCCGCCGCAGGCCTCGAATGCCAGCACATGACAGCGCAGCACCGTCTCAAGCTTCTGGTTGACGCAAAAGCGACCCCACAGCCACCGGCTGTTGCCGAGTATCAGGCAGAACAGCCAGACTTTACGCCGGACTTCCGGGTGGTCCGTGAACGATACCGTGAACTCGGCGAAATCCACCTGTGCCTGCTTGCCCGGTGCAGTCTCGAAGCGGCGCTCGAAGGGATGCGGCAAGTCCGGTCGGATGCGGCGCAGGAAATCGGTGACTGCCGTGTATCCTCCGTCATAGCCCAGTTTCCGGATCTCCCTATGCAGATGTCGTCCCGATAGGCCTGGGCAGGTGGTGATGCGTTGTTGCAGATAAACCTCATAGGAAGCCAGCAGCCGGGGCCGCGACTTGCGGGGACCGTAGCGCGCGGGCTTAAGCCCCTTGTTCAGGTGTTTGCGTACCGTCTTGCGGTCCAGGCCACTCTTGCGCGCGATGGCACTGATCGAAAGACCTTGTCTTCTCAAATCGTGTATCACAATAATCTTCTCCAATTTGACCACCTGTACTGTACCTCTTCCGGTAACTGTTCAGGGGTTGATTCTGGCCGAAGTGTGTGCTGCGGGGTACCCCCGCAGCACACACTTTTGTGCCTTTTAACTGGGGATTATTACTTCGGCATATGTGGGGTATTTTAATCCGGTAGTGACAGTCGGGGAACCTTCCCTGACAGGGCGAGGTTCGTTGGCAGGCTTCCATCGGATGAAACCTGAGTGAACCAACGAAATTCTGTGTGCTTGCCGCGGGACAACCACTTCTTCCAGGGTGGGTCAGGCCACCTTCCCCAGGTTGCGTTATCAAGGAGGTACTAGGTGCGTGTCCGAGAACTCGTGTTTAATCGCAGGTATCCTGTCGCTCCATTGTATTCTGGAAGCTAGTTTTTATACGTAGTCGTTAATTGGTTATTATTTGGCCAAAAGGCACCTGCAGTTTCGCATTTTCATGCTCTAAATTCGGTTTTTTCCTGTTTTTTCCTGTTTTTTCCTGTTTTAACCCCATTGGTACGACGTATTTCCAAATTCCGGACACACTGATCCCGTCATGATTGCTCGCACCATCTTTTTCATATTGTGTGCCGCGCAGACTAATGAAAATTCTCCCGCCACTTTATCTTTACCCCGCACACTGAACCGACGAAAGCCGCCGTTCTTGATATGACCAAATACCGGCTCAACAATCACTTTGCGCCGCTTGTAAATCGCCTTTGAGTCTGCCTGTTCCATGCGCTTTGTCATGCTGCGGCGTAAACCTTCATGACCGTCCGTGGTGATCGTCCGTCCTGCTCCCTGCCTGGATTTACAGCAGCGAGCATAATAGGGGCAACGACCACAAACAGCAGCCTCTGCCTGATAACACCTGTTACCGTCTTTACCTTCGTACTTCAACACCAGGCGTTGCCCACCCGGACAATGAAAGCAATCGGCTTGTTCATCATAGCTAAAATCCGCTTTGCACAGTGCGCGCGTCGACTCAGCCAGTGGCGCGCTATGACTTTTTTCCCCTCGGTCAACCGCAACATAAGCATCAACCCCGGCCTGTTCCAACGCGGCAAGATTGCTGCCCGACTGATAACCGTTGTCCAGACTCATTTTCTCCGGTAACTGCCCGGTGCTTTGTGCAATACTTGCCAGCCCCTCTTGCACTTCCTGTTTATCGTTAGCGTTCTGGCTAACGTGTTGTCCGGTGATAACTTGATGGTCGCTGTCGACACTGATCTGGCCATTGTAACGATAGTCAAAATCGCCTTTCTTACCCATGATGCGAGCCTCTGTATCAGCAAAGCTGATTTGCTTCTTGGCATCAATGGGCTCGCCTGGATGCAGCGCTTCTTCGCGGGCTTCCAGTGCTTCCTTCGCTGCTTTGATCGTCTTCTGCCGCTGCTGCTTAAAGGCCAGGTCGGCAGGTAGCTCATAGCCGGTCTTTTCCTGATAGACAGCGTCTTCCTCGGCATCACAGGCATTGGCCTGTTGCACCAGTGCCTCAACCTCGGCACAAAGTGTCTGCTCCTTCTCTTTCAGGGACTTATAAGTCATGGCCTTGTGTCTGGAACTGTTGGCTTTAAATTTGGAACCATCAAGACTGACATGCCCCAGGGAGACCAGCTTCATCTCCATCGCCAGCTTGACGGTCTGCATAAAACAGTCCTGAAAAAATGCTGCATGATCCTTGCGAAAATCACTTAACACACGAAAGTTGGGGCAATTCTTACCCGCGATGTACATAAATGACAGATCTTCGTTGCAACGCTTTTCCAATTGGCGGGAACTGAATACCCCGTGACTGTAGCCGTAAATCAGAATGCCAACGAGCTTCCTCGGATGATAGGCGCGTTGCCCCAGGGGGCTATACTGCGATTCAATACTGCTCGTATTGAGCTGCTGAAAAAGATCATGAAACAGATAGCAATCATGCTCCGTCGGCAACAGGTCAAAGACGTTGCCTGGAAACAGTTGACGCTGGACAGCATCAACCGGGTCGGATTTGAAGGGACCGGTCATTTGCAGTAATCTCTGGACTCTATTGATGGATAGATTATATCACTGATTGAGCTATTCTCGGACACGCACCTAG
>JAPOOX010000307.1 GCA_026713185.1 Gammaproteobacteria bacterium | reverse complement strand
TACCTACTCGTTTAATATCAGTCATGGTTCGCTCCGTGTTATTGAAAGAAACGCTTATTCTGGCCTACGAGGCCGTGCGAATGAAGCGGGGCGGACCATTCCATCAAATGAACACCCCAAAGCCATCTGCTGTATGTCGGAAATAGTGTGTGTTTAATAGCATCGTACGGGGTAGCTGCCCCGAAACCCGGGTTTAGAAAGAATTTTTTGATAAGAGATATTTCTGTTTTTATTTAAAGACTCCACTTGAGATGGGAGAGTAGATTCTTTATTTTATTTGCCAATGGAGGACAATTCATGAATTTATCAAAGGGCAATGATGCCAGGGATGAAGTACTGGCTACCATGAGGGAGTTCAGCAAAGCCATGATGGCTGGAGACGTGGATACCCTGCTTGGTTTCTACTCGGAAGACTGGCAGAACAGTCGAGGTGCGGGCAAGGACAGTTTGAAAGACATCTATGATGGAATAAGCAATAAGGACGGCTCTGAAGGCACACAGATCGATTTAAGCAAAGCTGAGGTTGTCATTGATGGAGACAAGGTGACTTTCACGCCTGTGACGCACTCGTCTGCCAGTGGCAGAATTACCTACACCCATACGCTGAAGAAAGAAGCGGATGGCGTTTGGCGTCTCGTATTTACCGAGACAATTGACTGGGAAAAACCCCCCCTGGACGCTCAAGGCAAGAAACGCAGGGATGAAATTGAAGCATCGGCGCGAGCCTCCCGCAACTTGCGGGAGCAGATTCTGGTCGATCCCACCCGACCTGGTTTTCATTTCGTTATGCCCGAAGGTTTTGGTGCTCCCTTCGATCCCAATGGCGCCATTTACTGGAAGGGCCGGTATCATCTGTTCTATATATTTCAGGATATGCGATTCGGTAAGAAGAGCGATCATTGGGGCCATGTATCAAGCATCGACCTGTTCCACTGGCGTCACCATCCCACGCATCTGCTTGAAGGTATGTATAGCGGAAACTGCTTCATCAACAAGGATGGAATACCCACCATTTGTTACCACCAGGTTGGTCAGGGAAACGCCATGGCTGTTGCCCTCGATGACGACCTGAACGAGTGGCGGAAACTTGAAACAAATCCCATTACACCCAAGACAGAGCCAGGTGATGAGCACCACGATAAGTACAGGTCCTGGGATCCATTCGGATGGGTAGAAGACGATACCTACTACGCTATTTTCGGCGGCGGGCATCCAGGGATCGTAAAGTCTCCTGCACTCGGTGGCGAGTGGCAGTACGTTGGGGACCTGTTCGCGCATGGCCTCCCTGGCGTATCTCTGGACGAGGATGTATCCTGCGCCGAACTCTTTAAACTGGGTGATCGGGATGTGGTTTTGTGTATCAGCCACCGACTTGGTTGCCGTTATTACCTGGGTGAGTGGAAAGACGAACAATTTTATCCCGATTTCCACGCACAGATGAGCTGGGTCGATAACGCATTCTTTGCCCCGGAGAGTCTGCAGGATGAAAAAGGCCGTCGCATCATGTGGGCCTGGCTGATGGACATTCGCGATTTCAACATACGGTTGGAGAAAGACTGGTCCGGCACCATGAGTCTGCCGCGGGTATTGTCCCTCGATGATAATGGCCAACTCCTGATGGACGTTCCCGAGGAAATCAAGGCGCTACGCTACAATGCCTTCAGTAAGGAGGACTTCGCAGTGCAATCCGGTACTGACCTGGTCATCCAGGACATCGTCGGCAACAGTCTGGAGCTCTTTATCGAAATGGAAAGTTCCGAGGCGTCTACCTATGGCGTCAAGGTCTGTGTTTCACCCGATGGACAGGAGCAGACTTCGATTTTCTACGATGATACGGACGGCATGCTGAAAGTCGATACACGAAAATCAGGTCCTGAGGGCACTCCCAAAGTTGTTGAGGCTGGTCCCTTTGAGTTGACGGAAGGCGAGCGATTAAAGCTTCGTGTATTCGTTGATAAATCCGTGGTCGAAGTTTTTGCAAACGGCAGGCAGGCTGTGATGCGATTTATTTACCCATCACAACCGGAAAGCCTGGGTGTCAGTCTGTTTTCCACCGGTGGTACTGCCTGGGTGCACACGCTTCAATCCTGGAAAATCTCACCATCGAATCCCTTCTGAACGGGTGGTTCCAGTGCTTGTGACCAGTCCATATAAAGCGCTTGCTTTGCAGTTTACAGAGACTAAGGTTAAATTACCTGGCTGAGGGAATTATGAATCGGCAAACACCTATTTTACTGAGCGATGAGCAGGTGCAACGCTACATCGCTGACGGATACATCATCGTCGACTCGAACCTGGCGCCATCGTTTCATGATGGGGTCACCAAACGGGTAGCGTACGCGCTGGAATATGAATTACCTCATCCCGGCGACAATATCGTGCCGCGTGTCCCGGCGCTCGACGAACTGTGCGAGGCGCCTGCTGTTCGCGGCGCACTGATGAGTCTGATGGGCAGTCAATTTGCCCTGGCGCCGCATCGTTTTCCGCACAACAATGAACCCCTGGGCAAGGATGAGGCAACAGTATTCACGCCTTTTGAAAATCAGCCAAAGATGTCCAAAGGTTCCATTGCCGCTTCCGCCTGGCATCAGGATGGACATGCATCCTGTGGACGTAGCCGCTGGCATACATTCCGTGCAGCCAACGTTTTTTATTTTCCGCACGACACGCCGTTGAACATGGGGCCTACCCGTTTTCTCGCGGGTTCGCATCTTTATGCATCACTCCACGACATTTGTGCCGAGCAGGTCGTCATGCAAATGATACCTGCAGGTTCAGTGATTATCGCCGATTTTGATTTAGCCCATGCCGGCACTCCCAATAACAGCAACGACTGCCGTTACATGGTGAAGTTCGTTGCCTTGAGGACCCGGCATCCGGTTGCCCCGACGTGGGATCACCAGAATCCGGAATGGCATACACCGGATGACCTGAAGACACCACACGATCTTCCCGTCGTCTGGAAATCCCTTTGGAATTGGCTGCGTGGCGCAGTTCGCTATGATGGCATCACAGTGCCGGATATAAAGGAACTGCCGCGTCTGATGGCAGGTATGCGCAGCGCGAGTCAGCAGGGGCGTCTTGCGTGTCTTTACGACGTTGCAGCAATTGGCGCACCCGCTGTTGATGAGCTTGTCGATGCACTCTTGCAGACTGCGGGACAAGACAGACACAGGTCGCCTGATACCAAGGGCAAAGCCTATTACGGCGAGTCCGCAAATCACCTTGACCGGTATTTTACAGAAAGACAGTTCTTACCCGAAGATGCTGCCATTGCTCTGGGTGCGATCGGTGCACCCGCGGTTAAGCCATTGGTTGCTCTTCTTCATCACCAAGATCCATGGATTCGTATGAATGCGGTCTATGCGTTGGGTGATGCCGGGCCAACGGCTGCCGGTGCGCACGCTGATGATATAGGCGCACTCCTGAACGATCCGGAGAGCTGTGTCATTCGAGTGGCGCTGGATGTGCTGTGTGC
This sequence comes from Gammaproteobacteria bacterium, assembly GCA_026713185.1. Classification (GTDB taxonomy): domain Bacteria; phylum Pseudomonadota; class Gammaproteobacteria; order Pseudomonadales; family Azotimanducaceae; genus UBA7455. The sequence continues at coordinate 1,608 of JAPOOX010000307.1, read as the reverse complement.
ACTGGGAACATTCGGGCCTGCAACCGTGAAACAATTGCACCGTTTTCTCACCCGGGATATTCCTGGCTCAGATGTATCGGCTGACGGTAAACCGCGATTTGCAATGCTGGACCAGATTCGTTACCTGTGCTCCCTGGCGCTGCTTGCTTGGGTAAGCAATGCAGATACTCCTTCAGCGGAAGTCGAAGCAGCATTGATGGATACTCTTGATGATGAAAATGGGTATCCACCTTTAGTGGCCTGCCTCGCCCTGGAACGGATTGGTTCTGTTGACGCCATGCGCGCAGCTATCCGTTATTTGCGGGCACGCTGCTGGGATTCCTCGCAAAATACCAGACCGGCCCTGTCAGGCGAGTGGACGAAAGCACACAGGAAAGCAACGCTGGCGCGAATGGCCGAGTATACCTGAGACCAGGTAAGCCGGTCTGTTTGCTCCGCGACAACGGCAGGGCGAGTGTTTGACCCGCCGAAGGCTTTCGGAAGTCGACTTTCAGGACAGGAACCAATTAGCTCTTGAATATCAAATGATAACCAAGTGTTATCCAGGCAGGCTTGTTCCACTGCCTGTGAGAGTGTACCTTTGAATTTTATAGAGAAGAACACATATGGATGATACTACACCCTACATACCCCCAAAGGTCTGGCAATGGGTAGAGGAAAGTGAAAGCCGATTTGCCAGCATAAACAGACCTGTCGCAGGGTCAACTCATGACAAGGAATTACCGGTAGGTAAACATCCGTTGCAACTCTATTCGCTCGCGACACCCAATGGCGTCAAGGTGACCATGCTCCTTGAGGAACTGCTGGCAATCGGCAGGCAGGATGCGGAGTACGATGCATGGCTGATTAACATCGGGGAAGGTGACCAGTTCGGTAGCGGATTCGTGGACATCAACCCTAATTCGAAGATACCAGCAATGGTGGATCACAGTACGACCCCGCCGACCCGTATATTTGAATCGGCTGCGATCATGTTGTATCTGGCAGAAAAATATAAAGCCTTTGTGCCGATGGATGGACAAGAACGTGCTGAGTGTCTGTCGTGGTTATTCTGGCAGATAGGCAGCGCTCCCTATCTGGGTGGTGGCTTCGGTCATTTTTATGCCTATGCCCCGCAAAAATGGGAATACCCGATCAATCGATATACGATGGAGATCAAGCGGCAACTGGATGTGCTGGATCGAAATCTGGCTTCGCGCCGTTATCTTTGTGGTGATGAATACAATATTGCCGATATGGCGGTCTACAGTTGGTATGGTCAACTCGTGCTGACCGGATTATACGATGCCAAAGAATTTCTGGATGTAGCGTCATATACCAACATGGTGCGATGGGCCACTGAGATCCACGAACGACCAGCGGTAAAACGTGGCAGAAGGGTTAATCGTGCCAGTAAGAGCGGTTTGGCTGAACGGCATGATGCCAGCGATCTGGATGCTCTCGAACAACGCCAGTGACCATACAGGTCCGCAGGCAGAGCTGGGATGCGCCTGATCCATCAAGCACAACATCCGACATACAGCAGATGGTTTTGGGGTGTTCATTTGCACCAGCATAATGTCGGAGCGCCGAGCTGGAGGAGCATGACTACAGGCATGCGGGGGAAGC
>JAPOOX010000230.1 GCA_026713185.1 Gammaproteobacteria bacterium | reverse complement strand
TCCTTATTCTGCTGGAAATTGACAAGCTGGGTTTGCAGCGGGGTATTTTCAGGAACGAAATACGGCTCATCAGTTTCCTGAAGAATTGCCGGTATTGTGGGTCTTTTCGAGGAAAGAAACCGGGCGGCGCTTCTGAGATGCAATATACCAAGGACCTCATTATCAATGTCTTCCCTGTACACGGGGATACGCGTGTGCTGAGTGGTCCTCACCTGATTGACGATATCTTCAATGTCATCATCAATATCGATTCCCTGGATTTCCGTTTTGGGTACCATGATGTCATTCACAGTAACCTTGTTCAGGTCCAGAATGCCAAGCATCATATTTTGCGGTTGATATTCAATTTTTGATCCTTCATTCACTATGGTTCTCAGTTCCTCATGGGTGAGATCATCGTTTTTCGGTGCTTCCTTGCTGATACCTAACAGCCTTATAAGCCCGATGGAAAGACCGTTGACGACTTCTACCAGTATCCACCCGAGGCCCATGAGGGGTTGCAATATATAAACAGAAGTCAGAGCAACTTTTTCAGGATAAGCCTCGGAAATTGTCTTTGGCGCTACTTCCGCAAAGATAAGAAATATAACTGTGCAGATAATGGGCGCCAGAGCAACATGACTTTCACCCAGCAAATCGATCACCAGAATTGTGGCAATGGATGCGGCAGAAAAGTTGACCAGGTTGTTACCAATTAGGATGAGACTCAGCAAACGGTCTGGTCTTTTCAGAAGACGATTTGCTTTTCTTGCCCCACGATGCCCCTCGTTCGCCATGTGCTTCAATCGATAGCGATTGAGACGCATCATGGCTGTTTCTGAACCTGAAAAATAGGCGGAGAGTAAAATCAGACACGTAAAGGCGCCAATCAGGGCGCCAGTTGAAGGCTCGTCCAAAAAGGAGGACCTCGCAGTTGTGAATAGACTACAGTTTTATCGAATAAACGTGATCAGTGTCAAGCAGGAACGTTCATGAGAATCACTTCCAGCACAAACTTGCTGCCAAAATATCCCAGAACGAGCAGCCCGAAACCACTTAATGTCCACCGTGAAGCGACTGCGCCTCGCCAGCCCAGCTTCAACCGTCCCCAGATCAGTACGATAAACACAACCCATGCGGCAAAGGTAATGACAGTGTGATGGATGAGTCCCGGGTCCCGGATATCCTCCAGGAAGATAAAACCGGAGACGATGGACAGGCTGAGAAACACCAGACCTGCAGCGAGCATTTCGAACAACAGTGCATCCATGGTCTCTAAAGGGGGTAACCTCCTGATGACACTGAGCCGTCGGTGCTTGAGTTCATAGTCACCAAGAGAAAGAAACGCCGCCTGCAAGGCAGCGACGGCCAGTAATCCGCTGGCAAAGATAGACAGGATAATGTGAATACCCATACCACTGGAAATGACTGGCCGTGGTACATAGGTTCCTGTGAGTGATATTTCGAGACAAAGCGCGATTGCCCCCAGGGGGAAAATAACGATAAACAGGTTATCGACGGGACGATACAGACTGCTGAGCAACACAATGGTCGTCACCGCCAGCATCGAAAGAGAAAGCATGTGGTATAAACCCAGATTGAATCCCGCATCCGTATGGAATAACAGAAAACCGGTGGTTCCATGTAACGCAATGGCGGCAAGACTGATAATCTTGACAGCCTGTTTCCTGGTACTGTCTGACAGGAACTG
>JAPOOX010000293.1 GCA_026713185.1 Gammaproteobacteria bacterium | reverse complement strand
TTCAGTTAATGTAAACATTAATATGATAATAATGCCTATATTACATGGGTACTAATTCTGCTTAATGACGCTGTATTATTTAAGCCAATTCAACAACTTGGCGCGAAATCTCGCACTATATCCCGGGGAAGTTCAGTTTAACAAAGCTGAACTGACCGATGCACTGAAAGCGGAGATCGGAGCAGCCTATGCGGAATTGGGTGAGAAGGATCCACCGGTGGCGGTGCGTTCCTCGGCAAACGCAGAAGACCTGCCGGAGCTGTCTTTTGCCGGCCAGCAGGATACCTGTCTCAACATGCGGGGAGTCAGTGCAGTAAGCGCAGCCGTGCGTCACTGTTGGGCATCATTGTGGACCGCTCGGGCCATCAGTTACCGGCATGAAAACGGCATCGCGCAGGACGCCGTCGCCATGGCGGTAGTGGTGCAGACTATGGTGGCCTCGGAGGTATCGGGCATTTTGTTCACTGCCAATCCGACCACCGGCGAACGATCCGAGATGATTATCAATGCCAGCTTCGGCCTGGGCGAGGCGGTTGTCGGCGGCGAGGTGACTCCTGACATGTTCATCATAGACCGGGAAACGCTTGAACTGAGAAAGACCATGATCGGCAGCAAGGAACGGATGATCGTGGCCGTGGATGGTCAGGGTACCGAAACCAGGGAGCTGGCAGAGACAGAGCGTGAACGACTGTCGCTGGAGGAACCGATGCTCGGGGAACTGGTGAAACTCGCGCTGCGTGTAGAGTCACACTTCGGCGTTCCGCAGGACATTGAATGGGCGGTAGCCGACAGTTCAACTTTACCTGGCGGAGGTCCCTCCCACGCCATTTTCCTCCTGCAATCCCGACCCATTACCAATTTGCCCCCGGCGCCGCTCAGGGAAGTCAAATGGGAACCGGAGGAAGCAGGGGCACAAGAGAAACGGGACCAGGTGGTGGAGTTCATGCCTGGCCCGTTGTCGCCGCTGTTTAAGGATCTTTATCTGCGGGCAGTCGATCTGGGCTATTACATGATGCGCCAGCATAACGATGCCCAGCAGTACCGGCAGCTCGCAAAGGTGTTTGGCGGCGAGCACCCGGGTTACGCCGTGATCAACGGCTACGCGTATCGTCACTTTGGCCTGGACGGTCCGAGAAACCCGTTCATCGTGCGGCCTCCACCCTCGCCTGGACAACGACGGTCAGGCCGCTGGACAGTACGCAACATCAGCCCAGGATATTACCGGAATGTACATCAATGGCGACATGTGGAGTTGCCAAAGTATTTGCGGTGGGTCGAGTTGTGGCGAAATGTCGATCCGGTAACAACTGAAAGCGAACGATTGCTGGCGGGGATAAAGTCACTCTCCTGGGCGGATGCACACTACTGGCGTTACTGCGCCGAGGTTCTGGGACTCCCCCGGACCTCTGATGATGCATTGCAACTTTTTCTGGATCACTTTATACCTGAAGGTGGGTTTACTACCGGAATGCTGCTCGATGGTTCAAAGACGCCAACCGTACAGGCACCGATTGAACTGTGGCATATCGCCCGGCAGATCCAGTCCGATCAGGCGTTACAGGATCTGGTTGTCAGCACGCCGGCGTTCCGGCTGTTGCAGGCTTTGGAATCTTCTGACCGGGGACGACCAGTCGTACAGGCGATCATCCGGTACCTTAGCCGATACGGTCATCAGATCTACTCGCTGGACTACGTCGAACCCACACCTTCGCAGGACCCATCCCGGATATTGTCGCAGTTGCAGACAATGGTGCTCGACCATGACTACGACCCGCTCGCACAACGGGCGCAAATCCGTGCCCGAAGGCGTGCTGCTTTACGTGAAGTGTCCCGGCAACTGGGCTTCGCGTTACGGCTGAAGTTTCGCTGGCGTCTGTTGTGGGCACAGCACTATTATCCCAATCGGGATAGCGCCCAGTTCCATGTCGGCGCCGGTTGGCCGATATTACAGCGCCTGGCGCTGGAGCTTGGACGGCGTCTTGTCGCAATCGGTACGTTTACCCGGGCTGATGATGTGTATTACCTGGAGGCTGGAGAGCTGGAGCAGGCGGTTGCGGCGAGCCGGGAGAACAGGGCGCTCGCGGAATTCAAACAGCTCGCCACAGAACGCAGGGAACTCCGGGAAGCCCGGAAACGGCTGGCGCCCCCGGTAATGATTCCGATGGATGAGCAGGAACAGCCATCAGGATCCACGGCCGACGGGGAAGCGAATGTAATAAAGGGTGCTCCGGTCAGCCCGGGCAAAATCACAGCCGAAGTCAGCGTCATCCGTTCGCCGGCTGAGTTTGACCAGATGCGGCCAAACAGCATTCTGGTATGCCCGCTGACCACACCCGCATGGACCCAACTGTTCTCTCACGCCGTGGGCCTGGTAACGGATGTCGGCAGCACCACCTCGCATGGCTCGATTGTTGCCCGCGAATACGGCATTCCCGCCGTACTGGGTCTGAACGATATTACCAGTCGTCTGTCCAGCGGACAGGTCATCAGCATCGACGGCAACACCGGTACCATCACTATCGAGGAAAAAACCACGACTCCTGTCACTCCAGTGGCCTCTCATACCCGGCCGTCCCTGATGGCGGATGAGGTACCCGCATTTATCGGTCTGCAGGCGCCTTTACCATTCGAATACACAAGCTGGCAACGGCGCCGCGCCTGGCTGGCATACCCGTTCAAGGCGGTGTTCTTCCACGTCCTGATGTACATCTATTTCAAGATGACGCGACCATGTGGCGGCCCGGCTGCGCCGCAGTGGCCATTGCATGGCTATCGTCCGTGATACATTCGATAGCAGTAGTCGCGCATCCGGTGTTCAGCTACACTTGTTCTGCTAACAGGGTAGTGAGAAGAGAGGGTATTACATGGCCAGTCGCAACACAGAACATCCAAATCTGCTGTTTATCCTGACCGATGACCAGGGTGCATGGGGCATGGGTTGTGCCGGCAACCCGGAAATCAAGTCGCCCAATCTGGACCGTCTGGCGAGAGAAGGTATACGGTTCGACAATTTCTTTTGTACCTCACCCGTCTGTTCGCCTGCAAGGGCATCGATCCTGACCGGCCGCATTCCTTCGCAGCATGGAGTGCATGACTTTCTGCACTGGCAATCCACCGGGCTCGCTGGGCTCGACCACGAGGTACCGGCAGACAGAGTACAGTTTCTCGCGGGCATGCCGACTTATTCAGAGATGCTTGTTGACCTTGGCTACGATACCTGCCTCTCGGGTAAATGGCACCTTGGCGACGGTCTGCAACCGCGTTACGGATTCCAGACCTGGAATCCCATGCCTTATGGCGCATCCAGTTATTTCAATGTACCGGTGGTGAAAAACGGTGAACTGGCAAATTATGAAGATACCTATGCCTCGGATCTATTTACCGACAATGCCCTGGAGTTCCTCTCGCGCCAGGTCAATGAGGATCGACCATTCTGTCTTGATGTTCATTTCAATGCGCCTCACTCGCCGTGGGGGCGGGAAAATCATCCACAGGAGATATGGGATGACTACCATGATAATTGTCCCTTCGACTCGGTGCCCGGTCCAGAGGAACCGTTACCTTCTGGTTTCAAGGCGAAGAAAGTTGATGCCCTGGAGCGCCGCCGGAATCTGGCAGGTTACTTCGCGGCGATTGAGGGTATGGACCGGAATGTCGGCCGTCTCCTTGACTGGCTCGATGAGAATGATATGAGAAGCAATACGCTGGTCGTGTTCATGAGTGACAACGGCATGAACATGGGGCATCACGGTCTTTATGGAAAGGGTAACGCCACCTGGCCGCAGAACATGTTCGATACCAGTGTCAAAATTCCGTGCCTGATCAGCAGACCAGGGCATTTACCGGAGAATCAGGTCAATTCCGATCTCCTGAGCCAGTATGACTGGCTGCCGACGCTCATGGAATATATCGGAGCGCCCGATCATGTACCTGACGGATTACCGGGCAGGTCATTCGCGCCATTGTTGGCTGGCCGGCCCATCGGGGAAAGAAAAAACATCTATGTGTTCGACGAATACGGACCGGTGCGTATGATTCGTTCGCAGGAATGGAAACTGGTCTGGCGCTACCCCGGCGGTACCCATGAACTCTACAACCTCGCTGAGGATCCGGATGAACATAACAATCTGTTCGACCGGCCAGGACATGGCGACCGGATCCGGACTCTGCGCCGCGAACTGGACGACTGGTTTGCGAGCTATGTGGACCCGAGTCTTGATGGCAGCAAACTGGCCATCACCGGACGAGGTCAGCGGGATCATGCGACAAAAGCAGATGCCTTTGCCTACCGATCACCCTGGATTGATTGACCTATCCGGCAGACTCCTCCTGATGTCGCGTGGCCTGCATCTGCCAGAAAGCTTCAGCCCGCCGGTGTTCTGATTCAGGGTTGCAAATGTCGGCCAGTGCGACTGAGAGTTCCTTTGCCTTGCTCTGATTCGACTCGAATTGATTATTGAGTTCTTCCGGATCGGCGTTGAGATCGAACAACTGATTCGGCGCCTCGACATTGTGAATCAGTTTCCAGTTTCCCCGGCGCATCATGAAGGAACCAGCCCGGGCGCCATGGCCATGATACTCGGAAAAGACGACACGCTCGGGATCACTGACCGGCAGACTCGGAAGGCTCTCGCCAATCCAGTCGTCAGGTCGTGTGGCGCCTGTCAGGGAGAACAGACTGGCTTGAACGTCGTGCAGGTCAACGGGGGTTGTAACCCGCGTACCGGCACTGAAATCCGGGCCTGCGGCGATGCAGGGGATGCGTGCGGCATCCTCCAGCAGATTGCACTTCCACCACAGGCCGAACTTACCAAGCATTTCGCCATGATCCGAGGTATAGATCAGATTGGTGTTCTCTGCCAGTTGCGAAGTTTCAAGTGCCGACTGCAGCCGACCCAGTTGCTCGTCGATAAAACTGACACAGGCGTAATAGCCCCGTCGTAGACCGCGAACGTGTTCTTCCGGGATGTCCTCCAGTTCAAAGTGTGTTCGCAGATCGACGGCATAGGGGTGCTGCGCGGTCGCGGCTTCGACACCATGTTCTGGCAGATCGCCATGTTCCTTGTACATATCCCACAGCCTCTGGTTGCAGTAATGCGGGAAATGCGGCTTTACAAGATTGACGAACAGCACCCAGGGTCGATCGATCCTGGATGCCCGGGTGCTCAGCCAGTTGACCGCAGCATCCATATATTTAACGTCATTACCCCAGGGGCTTTCATGAGGCCCGTATTTATCGAAACGGGCCGAAGCTCCCTGACGAACAGCAAGGGGTTGGCGCTGCTGATCCCGGTCGAAGAAGAAGGGACCATCATTTGCCAGGGGGGTTTCCGAGAAGCCCAGTTCGCTGACGGGGCGATAGGCATGGACCTTGCCGACAAAAACCGTATGTACCCCCTGCCCGTCCAGGACAGTACCCAGGCCATTGGTTTCCTCGGGTATATAGTTTCGGTTGTTGCCGTAAGCCTGCACAGCGTGTACGCGTTTTCCGGTCAGAAAAGCGGAACGGCTCGGTACACACAGCGGCGATGGGCAGTAGGCGTTGGAAAACAGCGTGCCGCTGTCGGCAAGTCGCTGCATGTTGGGCGTCTGCACAAAGTCATGGCCATAGGGTGATGAATAGCGGGGATTGTGCTCATCGGACATGAATACAATTACGTTGGACATCGTGGCATTTCTCCTTGTAAGAAAAAAGGGGTCAGGTCCATTTTTTCCATATCTCAAATAATTCATGCACTTCCAGATTATCCACTTTCTGCTCGCCGTCATCAGAATACAGAAGCAACGGGTGTACATAGGCGCCAGGCAGGAAGCAGAAAGAAGCGGTAATCAGTCCGCCATTAAGGAATATTTCAATGGAAGTCCGGTCCACCAGCAGGCGAACCGAGAGAGAAGGTGCGTCGTCCAGTGGGATCGAATGGTTTCTAAACTGCAGTTCACTGACTGCCCAGTTGAATACCAGAGGTTGTCCGCGCACTATGACGCGCAAAACGCTGGCCGCCTGCCGTGTGACCGTAAAGGCAACGTCTATCAGTTTCTCTTCTGTGTCGACAATGAGAGGCTGATCCCGGGTAACACTTTTGGTAACTGGGCTGCTACTTTTCTTGTGCAGGGTATCCAGTTCACTGACCGGCCAGCGCTTTAAGGTCACATCATTGCCGGAACCGGAAAGGCCAAGCTCCACAGGAATCGACATTTGCTGGTTAAACGGCATTTCCGGGTACAGTCCATTCATCATCCACGATATCTGAATACGGCGGTTATCCGGCGCATCGCTCCAGGTCTGTGCCGCATAGCCATTCAGGCCATGTTCACAGACAAGGGTCCCGGTTTCCGGCACGAATTCCTGACCGTCGAAGCTGCCTACCTGATACCTGCCTTTTGCACCCCAGAAAATCCATCGTTCGCGGCCGGACTCATCCTGCAGGGGGAAAAAATCAGGACACTCAGTGACACCCGGCAGCGTAAGGTCCTGAAATCTGGTCCACGATTTTGCATCGGCAGAACGCAGCAGACAATACTGATTTGCCGTCAGATACAGCGCCATGATCCAGTGTTGGCTGTTTTCGTGCCAGATGACTTTGGGGTCCCGATTTGCATCTTCGAACCACTCGACGACCGGGTTGCCGACATATTTCTGCCAGCTCATACCATTATCGGTACTGTAGGCAAGACATTGGGTAAACGGTTGTTTGGGGGTGACATGACCACCGGCTGCAGTGTAGAATGCGAGTAGCGCACCCTTGCCAAAACCGGCCGTCCCCTCGTGATCGACCACAGCAGACCCGGAATACATTGTACCGAGTTCGTCTGGATACAGCGCATGTTCGAGTTGTCTCCAATGCAGGAGATCATTACTGACCGCATGGCCCCAGGTCATATTACCCCAGACAGTCGATTCGGGATTATGTTGAAAGAACAGGTGCCAGACACCATCGTTATAGACCAGTCCGTTTGGATCGTTGATCCAGTTTTCTCTGGCGGTGAAATGAAATCGGGGACGATGGATTTCGTTGTAGTCGTGCATCATTAACCTTGTCTTAATCCTGGGGTCAGAGTCAAGATCATAACACCATGAACATTGACACTCCCCCGAAAACCAAGTATTGGTCCTGAGACAGAATTTTTTTACGCGATTGACAAACCCGGAACGAGAAATGGCAATTGTCGTTCTTGACCAAATTTGCGATACTGCTGAGTTCAGCAACGGATATGGAGGTTTCACATGGGAGTAGCACCGAAGCAGTTAGGGCATCTGGTGATCAGGGTAAGAGACCTGGTCAAGGCGGAAGACTTTTATACCCGTGTCATTGGCCTCAAAGTGATGGCTAAATTCGAGGGGCGTGCACTATTCATGTCTGCCAACACCGACCTGTCGCACGAACTTGCAGTTTTTGCTGTGGACAAAGATGCCCCTGGTCCGGATGCGCACCGGGTAGGGCTTGCCCACATGGCCTGGCAGATGGAATCCTTTGAAGACCTGAAGGCGTTGTATCAGCGCCTGAAGGACAATGACATCGCCATCAACCACATCGGTGATCACGGGCTTTCCCTGGGCGTTTACTTCTATGACCACGATGGCAACGAGCTTGAAGCATACTACGAGCTTCCCAAATCCCAGTGGTCGAAGGACGGCAATCACATCTTTGACTCCAGGTTCCCTGGCAAACTGGAAGAATCGAATACTGAAGAGGAAGCCGGTAAGCTGGCACAGGCCTAGGAGGCTGCCGGAGATACCATGACGTCCCAAACACCGATTCTATATGGCGTGCCATTTTCGCAACCGGTGCGCGCGGTTATGTGGCTGATGATCTACAAGAGGATGCCATTCAAGATGATCCTGATCAATCCGGGATCAAGCGGTGACAACGGCTCTCGCAACCCGGCCTATCTGGCCAGGAACCCTGGTGGCACGATTCCGTGTATGGAAGAACCGGACACCGGGTTCGTGCTGAGTGAAGCACATGCCATCATGTGCTACCTCGCCCGCAAACATCATTGGTACGATGTCTATCCGGAAGACCTGCAGCAATGCGCCGCAGTCGACTGGTATCTGCACTATCACCATCGAAATGTCCGGGATGCGTCCGGTCTGGTAGCACCCCGTATTCGCAAGGATCTCAATATTCGGGAAGCCACCCAGCAGGCTGCAAAGGCGACACTGACGAGGGCACTGCAGACGCTCGAAACCGGTTGGCTCACACAGTCCCGGTACCTTACCGGCGATCAGTTGACCCTGGCGGATATGGCCGCATACGTCGAAATCGGTCAACTACAGCCACAGTTTACGAATATTTACGATTTTGAACCTTTCCCCAACGTCCGTCGCTGGCTGGCTGATATGACCCTCATAGATGGTCATGATGATGTGCATGTGGTCCTCGCCGAACTTGGTGACATCAGCACCGAACCGCCGTCAATCGATACCATCAGGAATGCCAACAAGCGTGCTCTCAAGGTTCTTCAGGAACGCATTGCCACTTTCTGATCCTCCCACCCATTATTGTGGCAGACCGAAGACTGAGTGTCCGGCACGGAACCGGCCAGGAGCCTTCTTCGGGATAAAAAACCCGCCCTGCCGCTGTCGCGGAGCAAACTGGCCGGCTTACCTTGATTTTGTTCGTCATGTTAACCACCGAATATGGATTAAAAGCTTCCAAATGGGAAAATAAATATTTCTATTAAATCAAATGGTTATTTTATGTTTGATTAGAGCTTGCTTCATTAACTAGTGTGTTCGCAGATGGCTTTGGGGTGTTCATTTGCTTCAGCGTCTGCGCGTCCCTCCGGGATTCCCGAGCTTCCCCCGCATGCC
>JAPOOX010000284.1 GCA_026713185.1 Gammaproteobacteria bacterium | reverse complement strand
CTGGCTTGTATCATCATTGTATTTGGCCTGGCTCTGGTCAATAGCCTGCTGATCACTGCGCCTTCAAACCAGTTTGACGTCAGGTCACACTCGCTCCCTTCGGGTGATACAGAAAACACGACGTTAACCAAAATCGAATCATGGATTGTGAATGACGATAGCACCCTCCTCGTTCATGCTCCCTCAATCGCCCGGCTAAACTCAGGTGGCTTGATTGCAACCTGGTGGGGAGGCTCAAGAGAAGGGGCTAAAGATGTACAGGTGTTTACGTCTTTTTTTGACCCGGAAACCTTACACTGGGACCAACCGGTTGCAATACAAACTGCAAAAAAAACGCAGGCTCAAACCCGTCGATACATTCGAAAACTCGGTAATACAGTTATCACCCAGGCTCCTGACGATACTCTGCATCTTTTCTTTGTCAGTGTTTCATTTGGAGGGTGGGCTGCGAGTGCGATCAACTGGTCGACATCAAACGATGATGGTCAAACCTGGAGTGCCGGCAAACGCCTGATTACCGCCCCTTTTCTAAATCTGAGTACACTCGTCAAAGGGGCTCCCCTGTTTTATTCCGATGGATCCATCGGACTTCCGGTATACCACGAATTTGCAGGTAAATTTGGAGAACTGTTGCGCCTCAGTGCCGAGGGCGAAGTCATCAGCAAATCGCGAATGAGCAAAGGGAAACACTCACTGCAACCCGTCATCCATGCCACGGACCCTGCCAACGCACGTGTGCTTATGCGTTACGCCGGTCCATCGGATAAAGACGGGAATAAAAGAGTACTGCAAACTACAACCCGGGACACTGGAGCAAACTGGAGTACACCAACGTTTATTAACATCAGCAATCCGAATTCCGCGGTCACCCTGGCTCATCACGACAGCCTTGGAGAAATCGGCGTATTCAATGACCTTAACGCCAACAGGAACCGATTGAAATTATATCAATATGGCCCTGACAGCCAATGGTCTCCTGTTTATGTATTTGAAGACAAAACATCACACACACAACAGCCGACAAACACAGATTTCATAAGAATATTGGAAGAAGACCTCGGTCAAAGCATGGTATCACCTGAACAGAAAATCCGTCTTATTGCCCGGGCAGCAAAAAACATGTGCAGAAATGATCACTGTGAATTCCAATACGATTACCCTTATTTAATACAAGATGGGTACAGCCGGTATCATCTCGTCTATACCTGGAACAAATCAGCGATAAAGCATGTATCTTTTACGACAGACATCAGCTTATGAGTGCAGGCATTATTTCATCGTTTTTGGTGTGGGCAGCACTGCTCGCCCTTATCTTACAGTTAAAAAAACGACCGTTGCGCGTACGGATATTGGGTGCTGTTGCCATTGCATTATCCGCCATTATTCCCGTTTCAGGATTACCAGTTCCTCTATACATACGGGCAATTACAGGTGATTTAAGTATTTTGACCCAGTTGTTACTGGCTATCTATATCATCAATTCAATCACCGGCATCCACAGCACCCCTGCAAGAAAAACCGCCTATCAGCGACTTTGTTTCTTCATACTGTTCACAGGACTGTGGTTTTACCCGACAACGCTTGGTCTGACTTTGTTTGACCCATATCGTTACGGGTACATCACTGACCCCATGCACGCAATAACATTGGCTTATTTTTTCCTGGGCACATTGACTCTGTTTTTCCTGAAAGGCTCATGGACCAGTAGTTTGTTATGCCTTGCGACAATCAGTTTTTATTTTGGTCCTTTGGAATCAACCAATTATTGGGATTATATGATCGACCCGGTGCTCACAATCGGGGCTTTAATTTATTTATTGGCTGGCGCAGCCGCTACTTCACGTGCTGATTCCGGAAAACAACCGTCGCGAATACATATATAACGACAAACATCAGGAAATTGGCAATCAAGGTTGCATAATAAGCATCAAACGGCAAAGAAAGACTCTCCGGTAACAAACCTCTCTTATCGAGAATCGTCCACAGTGTAAAAACCATTGTTACCGCAATACCCACCCATGCACTACGCGCATCCCCTTTACTGGCAAAGAAGCCAATAAGATACAAGCCCAACAACCCCCCTCCCAACAAAGATGCCAGAACAGTGGCCGTATCCTGTAAAGTTTTTGTATCGGCCTGATTAATATAAATCGCGCCGGCAATCATTAAACAGGATACCAATGCCGCAAGAGCCCAGGCCACATACAGGTAATGTTTGTCTTCCTGCCCGGGGCGTATATGACGACGGTAAATATCGACAATCGAAACCGTTGATATCGCATTAATGCTGGAGTCCAAAGAAGACATCGCTGCAGCAAGTGCAGCCGCCAGCACCAGACCAACAATACCTGCAGGCAGTTCAGATAATACAAAAAATGGCAGTATTTGCTCTGGCTTCTTTGTACCATCCAGCATCATGGCTGCCTCCGGGTCAGGGTATACCTGATAAAACGCATATAACGCGGTCCCCAGAAACATATAGAATGCCCAGATCGGTAAACTGCTGGCACCACAGATATACATACCTTTTCGTGCTTCAGCTTCTGATTTTGCAGCACAGTATCGTTGTACGGTATTTTGATTACTGCTGTATTCGGTAAGCCAGGAGGTAACACCGAGAATCAACATCATCGTACCCGTTTTGTTTAACAACGACACATCCCAGGACACCGGGTGTAAAGAGCCGTCACGCAATTCAGCAAAAGCTAATTTTCCATGCTGCCCGGCAATGCTGAAGACATCAGAAAATCCATTAGGCAGCAATTCAATAATGACGTAGAGGCACATTATGCCACCTGCCACCAGGACAACTGTCTGTAACACATCAGTCCAGATGACAGCGTCTATGCCTCCCATAACGGTATAAACCGAAACAAATACCCCACTGACGACAATACAGGTTACAGGGTCAAGGCCTGTCAACTCGTGCAACAGTAAAGACAGGAGATACAGAATTGTGCTTAACCGGACCAACTGGGCAACTATAAACGCAACCGCACCATACCCCCTGACAGAAGGCCCAAAGCGGTCTTCCAGGAACTCATAGGCAGAGGTTGTCTTTTTACGGCGAAACACAGGTAAGAAATAGTACGCTGCGAACAGTATTGCCACGGGCAGCATCAGGTTCGGCAAAAATCGTAACCATGCCGTTTTATAAGCATCACCGGGATATGCCAGGAAGGTGATGGAACTGATCGATGTACCTACCAGGCTCAGTCCGATTGCCCATCCGGGAAACGACCGCCCTCCCACAAAATACTCTTCGGTATTGGTATTTTTTCTTGAGAAGTAGAAACCAAGCAAGAGGACCAGCCCAAAGTATAGCCCAAGCACCCAGAGATCCAGTATTGCCAGTTTCATACAGGGAAGGTCCTTCTATTTATCCTGTGGTAAATGTTTGTTGTGATGGAACATCCATTTTGTTGTTTCGTAAATACCTCGAGCTATCCGGCTTAATTTTTCTGTCTTCTCCGGGTGTTGATGGCTGACATCCGATTCAGGTGTATCGCTGTTAAGATCATGCAGCTTAATGTCAGTACTATCAAAATTCATCCGCAGCATAAAATCTTTGGTGACCGCACCGATGACAGGACTCGTTTTACTTGACGTTTGGGTATACACAGCGCGATTTTCGTCAATCCGTTGATTCAAACTTCTACCCATTGTGGTGTTATAAAAAGGAACTCCGGCAAAGTCCGCAAGGGTAGGCAATATATCAACCAGACTTGCTGCGGCCTCCACTCGACGCTGACCAATCAAGTCCGGTGCATAAAGCATAAAAGGTACATGCAAACCATCTAAATCCAACGTCTCATAGAATGGCTTCATATGTGGTGTCGTTGTGATCCGGTTATTGTGATCGCCATAAAATGCGAAAATGGTGTTTTCGAAATACCCTGCCTTTCTGGCCATTTCCAGAAAACGTCCGATATTAAAATCCAGCAGGCGTACCGCGTTAAACTGTTCATTACTCTTGTACCCGAATTTACGCAATTCTTCTGCAGGCACTTGAATCGTTTCAAATCCATCATTTTCTGGCGGAATGGTAAAAGGTCGATGGTTGCCTGATGTCTGAATAAATGCAATAAAAGGCTTGTCACGAGGCAGAGATTCCAATATCGCATTTGCTTCCTTGAATAAATCCAGATCAGAGATACCCCATACATCCACATTTGGAGCGCTATAGCTCCCTTCTTCATACAAGTTCAAATCCTTGATGTTGGTACGCAATACCGCGCTGACATTGGCCCAACCAGCGGCGCCACCAATAAAGTAATACCTGGGATAGCCATCAAAGGCATTCACCACAGAATGTTGTTCGATAATCATCTGGTTACGTGATGCTGTACGCACCGTAGAAACGTCCGGCAACCCCGTTAAACTTGCAAACACCGTTCTCGATGTACCTGAAACCGGCACGTAGAAGTTGGGGAAAAACCAACCATTCCGGGCGATCTCATCAAGGTTGGGTGACGGTTTTAATGGATGGCCGTAGACCCCCAGTCTGCTGGCGCCCAGGGATTCCAGCATAACCAGAATAATATTCGGTTGTTTTGCTAACCGGATGGTCGCGTCCCGGTTACTTGCCGGGTTAAATCGCGTGTAATGTAATGTTTCTGCATCCGGCTTCCTGACGCCCAGATATTCAGCCATCACTGAATAGTGCTCTCGCACAACCTTTTCATCGTATGTACTCGCAAAACGGTATTTGAATGAATCTGTGAAATTCAGGACAGGATTGAGACCCAAAGCGGCAATTGTCGGGTTTCCTGAGAAAAAAGCATCATTCCATCTCAGTGGCATCGTTGTCCCAAGACGCCCGAATATTCCAAAAAAGAAAAAGGTGAAAACAATCATCACGCCGACAGCTTTTTGCTGCTTCGACATCACGGTTTCTGGTGTTAATAAAAGCCCTGCAGGCTTCTTCATACTGAAGTAAAAAACGACAGTGAGCAGAATCCAGGCCAGTGCTATCCAGATAACAGGGAAACTTTGCCACACCATCATCGCAGAAATCTCAATATCTTCGAGGAAACGTAATATCGTGGAATTTATCCTGATACCCAGATAGACATAATGACCAAAATCCAGGATATAGAACATCAAACAGACGCAGACCGCCAAGGCCAGATAAATATTCGTTACACGCCGGGCAATAGCATTATTGGTAATATTCCAGGGAAGGAGGCACGAAAGGGCGATCGGTAGCAGTATCAGAAGCGATAAACGCAAATCAAACTTCACACCAACGTATAGAACCTGCGCCAGGATGCCAGACGAAGGATGTATCAGATCACCTACTTCTGAAAAACCAAAGTAGAATACTGCACGCAGCATAACCAGCATCAGCATCCAGATGGCCAGTAATGACGTCAGATACCTGATACGTCTGGATTTCAACCAATCCATCATCAATATGTGCATTATTCGACTATTCTATCTGCCTGATAGCTATTCAATATCCCCTTCCCTAACATGATGGAATGGATTTGGCGCGCTACGGATCAACAGGATTTCCGGCTGGAAGATCGGGAATGCTCCAATCGCTTGAAGAGGTACCTCCAGCTAATTCCAGAATCGATCCGACCTGAACCAGGCACGGACGGGTATCACCTCGCCGGTCACCATCTCGGAAGCGGGAGAGGCAAGGTAACGAATCATATTGGCGACATGATCCGGGCCGGGACGCAGTTCCAGGGGCGGCACTGTTTCATCCTCGACTGTACCCGCGGGCGCTATGGCGCCAGGAAGTATGCAATTCACGTAAATATTATGACCTTTCCACATGAATGCCAGATTGTTGCTGAGACTGATCATGCCAGCTTTGGCAGCCGAGTATGCCAGCATGTAGGGATTTCCCTTGGTACCCGCAGTGGAGGAAATATTAATAATGCGTCCGCTTTTTTGTTCAATCATCTGTTTCCCCGCAGCAATACTGCAGAGAAACGCACTGGTCAGGTTGACGTCAATTCTTTCCAGCCACTGATCATAGGGTGTCTCTTCGGGTTGCACCATCCTGCTACCCCTGCCGGCGTTGTTCACCAAGACATCAAGCGAACCAAAAGTCCTGATCGTCTCACTCACCATGTTGTCAACCTGATCGGGCTTGGTGACGTCGGTAACAACCGCAATGGCCTCTTGTCCCATTGCTCTGACCTTCTCAACTATCGCATCAAGCGTTTTTTGGGTTCTTCCTGCCGCTACGATTCGGCCACCACCAGCAGCCAGTTCAAGGCAGGTGGCGCCGCCGATACTTCCGCCACCGCCGGTGACCACGCAAACTTTCCCATCCAGATCGAACTTGGACACAGTATCCTCCAGTTGTCATTTAGTTGTTCCCTATGTTATCTAAAGATAGTACCTGGTGGCATTACTTATTCAGAAGGAATTTCCGGGCGGAAAAATATGACGACAATCAGCGATGCAGTGCAAACGATTTGCCTGGGGCTGCCGGAAACTGAAGTTTCGGCTTCCCATGGTTCCCCAACTTTTAAAGTTCGTGGCAAACAGTTTGCCATCTACTCGGTGAATCATCATGGTGATGGCAAAGTGGCGTTACTGCTCAATGCATCTGGAGAATACCAGCAAATGCTTGTGACAGCCGCACCGAGACACTTCTTTGTACCGCCGTACATAGGGTCGCGTGGCTGGGTTGGAGTCGAGCTGAATCTTGGCCTGTCCTGGCAACGTATCTCGCAATTGGTCCATGATGCCTATGTACGAACCGCACCGGCATCCCTGGCTAACAGCAGCACACCGGTAAAGGTGAATCCGCCTACCGAAACGATGAAACCTGAAGAAATTGATCCGTTAAAGTCCAGGAAAAATCAAGCCATATTGAAGCATCTTGGTGAAATATGTCTGACCTTTCCGGAAGTGGTCGAAGACAAACAGTTTGGCAATCCGTCATTCAAGGCAGGGAAGAAGTCTTTCTGCAACCTTTCCTGTTACAGGGGTATTTTAAAATTGCAGATCTGGGTTGGACCTGAACGCCAGGTTTCCTTGACATCATTCGACAGTCGATTTGAGATCCCGTCATATGTGGGTCACAACGGCTGGATCGATCTGGATATCTCCTCAAATCAGAACTGGGAGGAGATCGAAGATCTTCTGCTGATCAGTTACCGGCACTTTGCATTGAAGCGAATGTTAAAGACACTGGATGCAGGGCAGTGATGATGTCACTCGACCTGGCCCATCCAGTTATTGCCTTTCAAGGGAAAGCGCCATCGACCATCGCCTTCATAGGTTGCAACTGACGTCAGTGGCGCCGCCGGCACACCGCCACCACCCCGTGGTACCGACCCGGCAGGCAAAAGAGGCATATTGTATTTTTCCCACCAGGCCGGTTCCTTGACGATATGCCCTGCAGCTTCCTGCCGCCCCAGATTCCACTGCTTGAACATATCGTCGAACGGCGGGCTCCGGTCCAGAACAAACTCATTCGAATCAACCAGCCACTGCTGGGTTACCTCGCGCCACCCGTCGGCGGGATCATCGACGCCGTCCACGGGAATCGTAAGGATGCCATCCATATCGCAGTTAACGCGCGGCCCGCCGTGTTTACCAGCGGCTGTCCAGCGCAAATGACCGCGCCGCCGTACTTTGTTCAAGTCGTGGAATGCCGCCATTCGAATCCGCTTGCCGTCGTGGATACCCGCCGAGTGTACAGTCCAGCCGTGGCAGAACACGACATCCCCGGCCTTGCCGGTGAATTCAATGGGTTGAATGTTGGCTTTGACGTCATCCATGGCGGCAGGTGAGTGCTCTGTAGCCACCCAGTTCAGAGCCTGGGCAGAGGTTGGATACAGCGCCTGGGCAGAACCTGGATAGAGGGTAAAACCACCCTCACGGGGGCCGATATCCTCAAGGATCATCGATACCAGCAACTCAGTGGGATTGTCATCCATATGCGGTCCAAGACGGGATGCAGGTTCCGAGGGATCCTTGGGAAACAGGGCGTAGATGCCGCGGCTGCGTCGGGGCCGTTTTACCGGGCCACCCAGCAGCAATTCGACCATATGCAGCACGCTGGGGTGTGCGGCTGACACCTCGACAAATGCTGGATCATGACCTATGCCGTGCCAACGCCACACATCATTGGCCCGGTCCCGGGTCAGTTTGAATGGCAGGCGCCCTACCCGTTCACCTATATTGGCTCCAGGCCGCGGGTCTGTCGGACCGGGCCAGGGATGACTACCCATCCAGTTATCCTCAAGTCCCCAGCGATTGTCCCTGGGCCAGTACCGTCTGGGCGAGATCCAGGTTCCCGGATCGTCCCTGACCGCACCTGTCGAAACAACTGGCGGTTGCTGCCACCAGAAGTCGATGATTGCAGCAAATTCCGCGGGTGGGACCAACCCTCGTTTGATCACGTATCCGAATTCGCGGAACTGGTCCACTTCAGCCGGCGTCAATCCAATCCGATCCGCGCCAGGAGGATCAAGGTCCGGGGTCGTGGGGAGAGGTAAAAGAGTTTCTTTGGTACTGGTATGGAAAGCGTCTTCCGGATCCACCGGTGGTGGTGTTGGGCGGTCATTAACAGACTGATTCAAGATATTTGTCCCATTCGCAAATCAGATGAATGTTACCGCACATTTCCTGCCGTACAATTTGAGAAAAACATCGGCATCTTCCCACTCGACGAACCCGCCCTTCATCTCGTGCAGTATCCGGGTACAAATTTCATCTTTCTTGATGGCATTCCACCACCTGGTCAACCGGGTTCTGGATTGGAATACTTCCGAATCCAGGTAATTAGGGAGAATATGCAGGTAAAAGGCAAACGTCGGGTAAATCAAGTCCCCCCGACCTAAAGATGACCCGCCAAAAAAAGGACCGTCATCCAGTTCACCTAAAATTCTTTCATATTCGTCAAGTGCAAAGTTGATTGCCGATATAGCGTCGATACGAACCTGATCGGATTTTACATGACGATAGAGTGACGACTGGTGGGGACCGTGGTACATGTCGTGAATACGAGATACAAGATTGTTCAAAGCGCCTCTTCGGCTCCTGTTATCGATCGACGGCAGGAGGTAGTTGATGATCACATCACTTTCGTACAGGCAAATTTTCTCAGCAGGGACATCCAATGCCGGCATTTTCCCGGATGGAAACTTGTCCAGATAGGCGTCGGACTTTAGTCCACCCAGATCCGCCGGCGCCGCAATTTTAACGGGCAAATTGTTGCGATAGATGATGTCTCGCGCCATGGCCGAATAGTTGGATATGGGAATCGAATATAGAGTTGTTACCAATGTAGTTCTCCTCATTCAATGTACTATGTCATTTCATCCAGGCCGTAATGAGGAGGCTGTCCGAGAACAGACTGACCTACTGCGGACAAGCCTGATTGGCCATATTTTCCGCTTATTTTCGTTCAATATGTACAATATTTGCCTCAAATAACCAAAAAATATGACTCAATCAGTCTCGCCCTCGCTACGGT
>JAPOOX010000306.1 GCA_026713185.1 Gammaproteobacteria bacterium | reverse complement strand
CAATGCGTTGGTTTGCCAGGACTGATTAAATCTGGGCGCCTGGGTCGCCGCGGCAACATTCATCCCATAATCAATCATATTCACGATGATCTGCAGCACGACATTGATGATCCGTCCGCCGCCTGGCGTGCCGGTGACGAGTACGAGATTTCCATCCCTGTCGAAAACCATCGTTGGCGTCATGGTTGAGATCATCTTGGCTCACTACCATGCCGTGCCGGCCGGTTACGGGATGATAGGTGCTGTCGTAGCGAAGTATTGCCTGCTGTGGAAAGGCAGCAGGAGAAATGCACAGTAGCATCGAAAGAGTGAACGCGGCTGGATGCCTGGTCGCTCTCCGACCCACATGCCGTCTCATCTCGAGTAGTAATCCACTGTGGTTTGCCAGGCAATACGTTGCAGTCGGGTTGCGGTTTCAGTGGCTAAACCCGCGTCATACCGGAGACCTTCCGGCGATTGACCGGTGAACGCTGCAAATACGACACAGGCCGTAAGATAGGTGCCCGCAAGACTTGGGTGTTTGATGATCTTTTTGTAAACCGCCTTGTCGTTCTCGTATCGAAGAAGGTCAGGGGTAAACAAGTTGATAGATGTTTCCCTGCCGGCCCGGGCAAAGGCGAGTCCTGCCGGGATGACCATCGCCTTGAGTACATTACCTTGTTCGGTATAGGCCGCATCGAGGGAGGAAGTCATCTTTTCTTCACCCCCATAAGCCCAGGTCATCAGCAAAACCGGCTTTGCCCCATTTTCGCGAATGATCCTGGCGAGTTCACTGGTTGACGACTGAAACCGTTCAGGTTCTGCCATGGGTCCATTGCTGTAGTCATGCATCACGACCACCTGCCATGGTTCGTTACTGAGTGCACTGGTGAGTCCTGCGGCATGTTCCCAAAGCCCGGAACCGCTATAGGTCAGCAAGCGTAGTCTGGAGTTGCTCTTGTCCCTTAATTCTGCTGCACGCAACAGGTTGCCATAATGTTTGTGTAGACCATCGTTGTAGTAGGAAAAGCTGTTGCCCACGAAAAGTACACGCTGCGGCATATCGATCTTTGTTACAACGGGACTGGTTTCGGCGACTACGTTGCTGGCGACTGTGGAAATCAGATGGATGATCAGGATATAGCAGAGTTTTTTCATGGGTCCTACGGTATCGAATGAGAGGTAGTTAGTCCAACGTCAGCAACCGCATGCCATGGTGCGTACATTCGCTCAGAGGTTGAGGTGAATTGAACCCATGGCACGTCTCGAACCATGGGTCAATTGCAAGAGTTGGATTAGAGCCGGAGTTTGATGTCCAGATAGTATGTGCGTCCGAAATTGGAATGAACATCGGCGAAGTATCCAAAGTAACGATCTGCCAGGGGTGCACGCTCGTCGGTAAAATTGTTCACGCCGATTCGGAAACGTGTGTCGATGTCACCGATATCCGTTCGATAGTCAAATGACGCATTATAGGTTGTCATGGGATCAAGTACCCATCGGGTTCCATCGCTCAGGGTCAAAGAGCTTTGGTAGAATTCTCCCTTGCGAAGTCCGGTGATTGAACCTCTGAACTTGTCTTTCCGCCAGATGATTCGGAAAGTTTGCTTGTCTTCTATGTTGCCGTCCTTGCCTGTCAGATCCCCAAGTCCAACAATCTCATAGTTTGCCGGGACCAGACCACTACCCTGGGCGGCGACGATCTCGTTGGCGAGGGTACCGCCTTCCTGCTCGAATGTATCAAGGAAAGTCGCAACATAACGGACGTCAAAGGAACCAATGCCGGTATCGACGCTGTAGTAAATGCCGATGTCATGACCTTCTGTGGTTCTTGTATCGAGATTGGCATATTCGTCGGCGACAAAATTCACTGCCCCGGCAGGGCACATACCAGCCGCAGTGAAGATGGCTATTTCGTCATCATCAGGTTCGTCACGATCAATATTGGGGTTGCCAGTGTTGGCAGAGCAATTACCGTTGCCGGCCTGAAGGCGCAGCATCAGATCCCTGAGGAGGTGGTTCTCTGTACCGAATAGACCAATGGTGTCCTCCTTCTCGATAGACCAATAGTCTACAGTGAACGTCAGGTTTTCGATGGGCTCAATTACAATGCCAAATGAATAGTTAGTAGATTCTTCCGGCTTGAGATTATTACTGCCAATTGCAGTACGCTGGGTTGTATTGACGCAATCGAGCGTATCCTGGTCAGGGTCGCCGCCATTCTCGGCAGCATATCGGCAGGTGTAGTCAGTCCTGTTTGAGTTTGAACGAGCGACTATCTTCTCGTTAACCGTAACGAGATTCGGGGCCCGGAAAGCCTCTGACCAGGATCCCCGGACAAGGATCTGATCTATCGGGCGCCAGCCCAAAGCGACTTTACCGACTGTCGTCGATTCGTTGATATCAGAAAAATTCTCGTGCCGTAATGCAACCTGCATGTCGATGCTGTCAAGGACGGGAATCTGCAATTCAGCAAACAGCGAAGTGACGATTCTTTTGCCGTCGTTACTCGGTGTCGGGCTGGAGTTCACTACGTCTGACACCAGAGGGAAGGTATCACCGTCCCGGTCGATGAATTGAATGCGACCGTCAAGCCTTGGATCGCGGTCATCTACAAATGTTTCTTTGCGATACTCGATACCGGCAAGAAAGCCAACCAGACCAGCAGGCAGTGAGAACAAACTGCTGTTGGAAAACTTAACGTCAAACGTCGTGAGTGTAGTTTCACTCTTGCGATAAACGTCGACCTGGGCTCGCTCGATATTGCTGTCAACCCCGGCACTGAATGGATTATATGCAGCAGGAGTCGAATCGTTGAGCGCTTCCTGCATCAGGGTGTTTGAAACTCGATTGTGAGTCACGTCATCGCGTTCTGCGCGGGAGTAAGAAACGGCTGATTCCCAGTCCCAGTCACCTAACAAACCCCGGAAACCCTGCACAAAACGAAGCGTGTTACCGCCATTGTCAACTACCCGTGGAAACTCTGCATATCGATAGTTGTCGATCAGCAGCCGGACACCTCCACAGGGAACGTCTGTTCCGATGATGCTTTCCGGCAGGCGATTAGGCGAGCCGCAGGGACCAAGAGGATTGTAGTAGTTCTCGGCGCCTACCTCGAGTCGCGAAGATGTGAATGCTGCGGATGCATGGCGACGGGTATTTGAATCATACCTGTAATAGGAAAGCTCCGAGAAGGATTCCATATCATTTGCCATCTCGTGATTGACATAGACGAATAGCGATGTGCGCTGCAACTCACCGCTGACATCACGAAAATCGTTTATGTTACGTCGCTGTACTCCCTGACCATCCGGCGCGAGGCACGTACCGTAGCCCGGTAGTTCAACCGCACAGCGTGAATCACCGGATGGGTAAATTTCAAATTCTCCGGCATTGTCAGTGATAATGTTGCGAATGCCATATCTGGAAACGCTGCTGATGGCATCAAATTGGCCGTATAGAGAGTTCACACTGGTGTTTCTAAACGATGTGTTACCTTCCCATGGTGTGCCAACCACCAATGGTCTGAGCTCGCCATTACCCATGCGCGGGTCTTCATCAGCCCGCACTCGATCCTGTTCAAATAAATTCAGGAACGCGCTGACATTGGTTCTGTTGTCGTTGAAATCCTTACCCCATTCTGCTGTCAGTGTATTGGCCATTCTTTTGAAGTGTTGGTAGTTATTGATCTTTGCGCGGACCCTGAAACCCTCAAAATCCCGCTTAAGCACAGTATTGACAACACCTGCTACAGCATCGGCGCCATAGATCGCAGACGCCCCTTCACGGAGAACTTCGACACGTTCAATCCCGGATACCGGGAGCAAGTTGGAGTTAACGGTCATGGCAGGAACAAAGCTGCCACCAACCAGTTCAGTCTGAAACCCGGGAGAGTTGACCATCCTGCGCCCATTGAGTAGGACCAGAGTGTTGCCAGTTCCCAGCTCTCGAAGGTTAAATGCCCCCATATCTCCACGTACGGAGTTTACGCCACCGCTGATGTTTTCTGCTTCGTTAAAATAGTTGGTTCCCTGCTCTGCAATCTGCTCCAGCAATTCATCGCCAGAATCGATACCCAGTGCCTCAATATCGTCTGCATCGACAACGGATACCGGCAGGACATCGGAGATGTTGGCCCCCTTGATCTGTGTGCCGGTAACGACGATTTCTTCGATTATTTCATCGGCAGCATATATTGTTTGCACTATAAAGCAGACCAGGATCGATAGCGCAGTCACGGTGATTTTTTGAGTATTGTTCATTGGGTAATCCTCCATTGGATTAACATATTCTCCCCTCGGCAAAGTCTCTGAGGTTCTAGGCGACCCGTTTCACGACACCGAGATCCTCATGAACTATTGCAACGTGTTCATACAAACGATCAGCCTCAGGAGTAGGGATAAGTTTGCCTTTGACACATTTAAACAAAAGAAATCCGAGCTGAAGCTCGGCATGGGAGAGAACCTTGCTGATAGATGGTTGTGACACGTTCAGGCTTATGGCTGCCAGTATAACAGAACCGGTGGATTATACCGCCTGAAATACCTTGATGTGGCGCAACTGCATCTTCAGTCCTGCACAGTGAATATAGATTCAGGTTATGGTACAACTATTCTTACTCAAGGAAGACTTCCAGGGTAAAGATCACTAACCGTTTCGAATCGTCGAGGTGAACAAATTGAAGTGGAAATCACCACCGTCAATATCCCCGATTATTTACCTTTTGGCCGGCATAATTGGTGAAAGGGGTCTAAGGTGAAAGGGGTCAGGTCCATTTAATTTCTAAAGAAAATGAACCTGACCCCTTTTTTCGATATTCTCTGCTCTTCAAAGCATGGGAGGTAACATGATCTACAGACTGGGTGAGCAGGTACCGGAGTTCCGGGGAGAATACTGGGTGGCTGACAACGCAGTCGTACTGGGTTCCGTAATTCTTGAAAACAACGTCAGTGTCTGGTTTAGCGCGGTTCTTAGAGGCGATCACGAAGTCATTTTCGTGGGTGAAAACTCTAACATTCAGGATGGATCGGTTTTGCATACTGAACCCGGTATGCCATTGACGATCGGAAAAAATGTGACTGTGGGTCACAAGGCGATGCTGCACAGTTGTGATATTGGTAATAACTCTCTCATCGGTATTAATTCCGTGGTCCTGGATGGCGCCAAAATCGGCAAAAACTGCCTGATTGGCGCAAATTCTCTGATTACAGAAGGAAAAGAAATCCCAGATGGCTCTCTTGTCATGGGTTCGCCCGGTAAAGTGGTTCGTGAATTATCTCAGGATCAGATCGATTTCCTGCAGGAGAGAGCCCTTGGCTATGTTAACAATTTCCGGCGCTTCAAAAAGGAACTGTCGCCGTATTAGTATTCGGGGCAGTTTACTTGATTCAGGGTGTTCGCAAATGAACACCCCAAAGCCATCTGCTGTAAGGCATACATCGTTTGTGTTCTTTGGCTGGTAATTTTATTTGTACTTGGTTGCCAGTCCTTGACTCACTCTGACTTCGAGTGTGTGGGCAGTGCCTTTTTGAGTTGCGAGAAAAACCGCGGCATCGGCAATATCTTCCGCCTGGATCAGAGAATCGGGGTCCTCGTCCGGGAATCCTTCTGTCCGCATTTGCGATACGGTTGCATCCGGGAGAATGACATGGGTTCGGATGCCTTTTTGTAGATACTCCACGTGCAGCACCTTGGTCAAGCCCATCACTCCATGCTTGGATGAGGCGTAGGCCGACCGGTTTCGTGGTCCGGCAACACCAGCGCCGGAAGAGATGTTGATGATACAGCCACTGCCTTTTGCAAGCATTGAGGGAATTGCATATTTGCAGCAGAGAAATACGGCGCGAAGATTAACATTCATCACATAGTCCCAGTCCTCGACTGGTAATTCATGAACGGGTAAACGTGCTACCGCTCCTGCGTTATTGACCAGAATATCGATCTGACCATAGGCATCCAGTGTTTGTCGCATCAGTTTCTGGATTTCTGCTTCCTGGCTGACATCGCAGGTGATGGCAAGCCCGCCTAATTTTGTTGCGAGTGGTTCGATTTCACCGGTTGAACGTGCGGCGCATACGACTTTGGCGCCGGCGGCGGCATAAGCTTCGGCAATTGCTTTGCCGATACCGCGCCCGGCCCCGGTTACGACAGCGATTTTGTTTTCCAGCATCATTTCAGATCCTTGTTTTGTTAAAAATTGTCTACCGGGAGTTGAGCCGGTCACCAAATGCATCCGACAACCAGGCATTGAGGACTTGCCGGCACTGTTTTTCACTTTTTTCGCCCCACAGCTGCGTGTCCTGACGCAGGTTCTGGAGTGAGACCTGTTCAGTATCCAATTCGTGGATATGGCCAGCCAGCCAGTATTCAAGCATATCTTCGCGTACTTCCAGATGGAACTGCAGTGCCAGAGTATGACTATCGATTGCGAATGCCTGATTAGCACACAAAGTCGTGGACGCAAGTGATTGAGCACCGTCCGGTACATCAAACATTTCACTGTGCCAGTGCAAAACAGGTGTGGTGATGTGTCTCAGCCAGCTTCCCTGACCCGCCCTGGTCAGTCGTAAGGGAGCCCACCCTATTTCCTTGCCTTTTGCGGCATGTACGTTTGCTCCCGTGGCCTTTGCAATGAGCTGAGCACCCAGACAAATACCCAATGTGGGCTTCCCTTCACTGACACGGAAACGAATCAGTTTGATCTCATCCTCAAGATAGGGAAATCTTGCAATGTCATTCGCACTGATGGGTCCACCGAGAATAATCACCAGATCCGCATTTGCCAGTGCCTGCAAATCAATTACCTGCGCATCGCACTCCTGCAGCTCAAAACCAGCTTGAACCAGTTGCCAGGCAAGAGTACCCAATCCTTCGAATTTCACATGCCGGATAAATACTGCTTTCAGGGCTCACCTCCGGCATCAGTTTCCTGTTTCATCATATTGGTGCGTCAAGTTTGCGTAATTCAGCGACTTCCCGAGAGGCTTCATGCCATCCAGGTTCATGTTCATATCTCAGTGCATATCCCAGGGGGGTCAGTTCCAGTACCTCGTCATAAGTGTGATCCTTATCCGGGTGAATAATAACATCGCTTTGGATACAGGCACTTACATCCAGAGCAGGGCCTTTGGTTAACAGGTGTTTAAACAGTGGATAGCATCTTCCCTGATTACCTCCTATGACATGGTACAGTGCTGTTTGGCCACCTGTTCCGTTTTTCCCGATTTTGGCCTTGTGGTTAATGTCTGCGCCTTGATCGAGCAGCACATCGACACATTCTTTCTCATTAAATTCGGCTGCAATATGCAACAGGCTTACACCATGGAGCGTGAGATGATTCCCGTATTCAAGATTTACATGAGCACGCAGCAATTCGGGCTTCGCGATTATGCGATCTTGCAGGTCCTGATATCTGCCACGATGAATATCCATGACCGGGCCATCCTCGTAGTTGGCGCCGGCTTCTATGAGTATATCAAGACAACGGTGTTTCCTGTCAGGTCTTCGGTCGTAAGTCCCCAAAACCATTTTCATCGGAGTATTGGTGGCAGGATACCGGGTAACCCGCTCAGCTGTTTGCACCGATGCCCCCCGATCGATCAAATACTGTATTCCTTCCGGATTCAGGAATTCGCACGAAGAGAGAATAATGGGGCCATAGTCATTGCCGCACTCACCATTAACATCCGCTCCGTGGTCAATCAGATAATCCGAGCAGGCACGATATTCATTCGCCCTTTCACCGCTCATATTACAGGTCGCACGGGCTAACGGCAGGTTCAATTCACTCTTTTCGAAGTGGTAAGAGTTGATCAATTTCCTCACTTCTTCGATGTCTCCACGATTGGATGCACCAAACAGGAGCTGCTGTTTGCTGGTTGACTTTATTGCGGCGGCCAGTTTTGGCCAACTGGCAAAACCGTACTCGTTGGCAAGGGTGAACTGGGCATCCTGCAAGGAAAATTTTGCCTCGTGGATTTCCTGTTCGGAGAGTTTGGAGAATCGGGGATGATAATCCCTGATT
>JAPOOX010000205.1 GCA_026713185.1 Gammaproteobacteria bacterium | reverse complement strand
TTTTCTGTCGAAAGTAGCCAATGGATATGTAGGACCAGATATCCTGGTTGAAATCCAGCAGGATGGTGTTGAATCTGACGATGCAGTTGAACAGTTCGGCGATATAATCATGCGGTTCGATCTGAGTTGTATAAGGATTCCAGTCCAATCCCAGTGATTCCACGAAGTCCTTGCTGAACTGGACCCAGTTCAGATCCGGATAAGCAATCATGTGGGCGTTGTAATTGCCAACGGCTCCGTTGATTTTACCCAGAAGGGGGATTTGTTTCAGCTGCTGCAACTGTCTGTTCAGGCGTGCAGCAACATTGGCGAATTCCTTGCCCATCGTAGTTGGAGACGCCACTTGCCCGTGGGTTCTGGACAACATGGAATTGGCGGCGTATTGACGTGCCTGCTGTGCAATGGCATCTCGAATCTGCTCCATCTGCGGTATCAAAACCTGATTGAGAGATGCCTTGAGCATCAGCCCGTATGCGAGGTTGTTGATGTCTTCCGATGTACAGGCAAAGTGAATGAATTCGAGCCCACCTGTCAGTATATCATTACCGCTTTCCCTGAATTTTTCCTTCAGGAAATATTCCACTGCCTTGACGTCATGGTTGGTGGTTTTCTCAAGTATTTTCACACGTTGTGCGGCAGCCTCATCAAACTTGTCGAGAATTTCATCCAGCGTGTTATTGGCCGCGTCATCCAGCATGGGGAGTTCCACTATCCCGGGGTCTGTGGCAAGAGCACGAAACCACGCTACTTCTACTGTAATTCTGAAGTAAATCAGCCCGTACTCACTGGCAAACGGTCTTAGAGCCGCTGTTCTTGAGGCATATCGCCCGTCAATCGGGGATATGGCAGTAAGATACGTAAGAGTTTTATCCATGTTATCCGTCATCAGGTTCTATTTTCGTTTGCATCCGTTACGGTTGAATATCGTCAATGACACCACCACCAAGGCACCAGTCTCCCTGGTAGAAACAGGCCCATTGTCCTGAAGTTACCGCCCGTTGTGGTTTTGCAAAATCTATGTGGTAACCATCAGGAGTCCGGTCTACCGTACATTGTTGGTCCGCCTGCCTGTATCGTATCTTGACGGAGCCCGTGAATGGTAATTCAGGCACTTCGCCAATCCAGTGAATATTCCTGCAAACGATAGAAGAAGTAAACAGAGCCGGGTGATCGTTCCCCTGGACGATAACCAGAACATTTCGATCCAGGTCTTTAGCAACCACATACCAGGGTTTTTCTGGCGTACCCTGTACTCCGCCGATTCCGATCCCCTGACGCTGACCTGGTGTGTAATACATCAGCCCCGCGTGCTCACCCAGTACCTGGCCATCCAGGGTTTCGATGTTTCCCGGTCGTGGCGGCAGATATGTTTTGAGAAAGTCCCTGAAGCGGCGTTCTCCGATAAAACAGATGCCGGTGGAATCTTTCTTGTCGTAAACAGCCAGCCCGTTACGTTTTGCAATTTGCCGGACTTCGCGTTTTTCCATTTCTCCGAGGGGAAACAATACACATTCCAGTTGCGTGGCGGAAACTGATTGAAGAAAGTAGCTCTGATCCTTGTTTTCGTCTCTGCCCTTTAGTAATCGAATACCTTCCGGACAATGTGCCAGCCGTGCATAGTGCCCGGTAGCGATATAGTCGGCGCCCAGCAGCTTCGCATAATCCGCAAAGACCTTGAACTTGA
>JAPOOX010000231.1 GCA_026713185.1 Gammaproteobacteria bacterium | reverse complement strand
GGTAAAAACAGACGCGATATCATTTCCGTGTTTGAAGCAGTGGGCCAACACGCAGCAGGTAACATTTCTGATATCGAGTTGCAGGAAATTGAATCTACGGCAATACCCGGGCCGGGATCCTGCGGCGGCATGTATACGGCCAATACCATGGCATCAGCCATAGAAGCCCTGGGACTGTCACTGCCCAATTCATCTGCCCAGGAAGCAGTATCCAACAATAAGCGGGCGGATAGCCATGCCGCCGGGGAAGCCGTCGTCAAACTTGTCGACGCTGGCATCAAACCCTCTGATATTTTATGCACCGAGGCATTTGAAAATGCCATTACGGTAGCAATTGCCCTGGAGGGTTCAACAAACGCCGTTCTGCATCTGCTGGCAATTGCACACGCGGCGAGAATTCCGCTCACCATTGATGATTTTACCCGGATTGGTAAACGTGTACCGGTATTGGCCGACATGCGACCCGCGGGGCAATATGCCATGAGTGAACTCATCGAAATTGGCGGCATCCAGCCATTGATAAAAATGCTGTGGGGAGCCGGTCTGTTGCATGGAGATTGCCTGACTGTTACGGGTAACACACTGGCTGAAAATCTGGCCAATGTCGCCCCCTATCCAGATGCTCAGCAAATCATCAGGCCATTATCAAATCCGATTAAAAAAGACAGCCATCTGGTCATCCTGAAGGGAAATCTTGCACCGGAAGGCGCCGTAGCAAAAATCACCGGACATGAAGGTCTGTCATTTTCTGGAACAGCGCGTTGCTTTACCGGAGAAGAATCTGCTCTCGCCGCGATACTGGATGGTACCGTGGTTGCCGGTGATGTCGTTGTCATACGCTATGAAGGACCTCGAGGTGGACCTGGTATGCGGGAAATGCTGTCTCCAACCAGCGCCATCAGCGGCAGAGGACTATCTGGAAATGTAGCGCTGATTACGGACGGACGATTTTCCGGTGGATCTCATGGCTTTGTTATTGGACACATTACCCCGGAAGCCAGTGACGGCGGCCCGATTGCACTGATAGAGGACGGAGACGGCATTACAATTGATGCCGAGGAAAGAACCATCACGCTGCATATTGACGCAGTGGAAATGGACCAGAGACGAGCAAAATGGTCGCAACCGGCACCCTATACGGACCGCGGGATACTGGCCAAGTACTCACGCCTGGTGAGTTCCGCATCAAAAGGGGCGGTTACTGACCAGGAGTGATCCTGCAGGGGTATTCCGACTTTACCAAACGCTGTAATTCATATTTCCAAACCACCGGATTCAGGGGCGGGGCGGGCTCTCTGGTTGTAAAGCATATCCCGTAGAGTTGCCTTTTCCTCGTTACTCAATTTCGAAGTGTCATTTTGAAAATCTTTGCCTACGGCCATACCTCTCTGTACCGCATCCCGATCTCCAATCTCATTGAACCAGCGTTTGAAATATTTGAATTCGTCGATGTCCTGTCCCTGACCAGACCAACCAACCGTCCACGGGTAAATGATCATGTCGGCGATTGTATACTCTTCGCCACAAATATAGCGTTGACGGTATAACTGGTTATTCAGAACACCGTAGAATCGATTTACCTCGTTGGTAAACCGGTTAACAGCGTAGGATTGATCACCACTGCTATCACCGAGTCGCCGGAAATGCCCACACTCTCCGGTCTTGGGTCCCTGGTTTGCCATCTGCCATATCACCCATTGCATGACATTGTATTTACCTCTTGCGTCAGACGGCATGAACTGTCCCGTTTTTTCTGCAATATAGAGCATGATCGCGCCGGACTCGAACACCGGCAGCGGGGCGCCGCCATCATCGGGAGCATGATCTACCAGTGCCGGCATGCGGTTATTCGGGGAAATCCCCAGAAACGACTCTTTAAACTGATCTCCCCTGCCGATATTGCAAGGCGCCACATTGTATTCAAGCCCGCATTCTTCCAGTTGAATAGTCACTTTCTTGCCGTTGGGCGTAGGCCAGTAATGTAAGTCAAGCATTGTTTAAACCTTGGTTCATAGAGTAATACCTGAGTTTGCCATCATTCTCTGTCCAAGGGAAAGCCGGAACCCGGTTCAACTTCAGGCCACAGTGGAAGGTGGTTTTAACGGAACATTGGTCAATCTCGCCACACGGTAATCAGGTGTAGGTGATTTGTTGTTGTTTTTCAGTAGTTTATAAGTTGGTACAATAATTGTAGAATTATTTAACAACCTGGATGTAAATTGAAACTGAAGAGCCTTCTGACACTGCAACTTATTTGGAATATGAACAGGAAAGAACAAGATGATTGATCTGATTTTACATTTATTGCTGCTTGGTGGTTTTATATTTCTGTTGGCGGAACTGGTTCCTGGAATTCGTGTAACCAGTTATGGTACGGCCTTGCTGGTGGCGATCGTTTACGGAATCATCAATATCACCCTTGGCACCCTGTTGATGATTATCAGCTTCCCTTTCATGATCATCACAGTCGGTCTGTTCAAGCTGATCATCAATACTTTTCTTCTCTGGATTACCGATCAGATTATCGAGAATTTTGAGATCGTGGATCTCAGGACAACTTTTATTGCCGCCATAGCAATCACCATTGCCGATTCACTTCTGGCCTGGATATTCTGATACCGGGTGGCAAAGATACCATGCATCCTGAACCGCAGGTTGAAAACGCCGGGCCAGGCGTTAGTTACTGAATCAATCCTGATAAGAAGCGGACAGGGTACGGCGAGGGTCCAGTGCATCCCGAACCGCCTCACCGATAAAAATCAGCAGTGTCAGCATCAGACCCAGGGTGCAGAATCCTGTCAGACCCAGCCACGGAGAGTTAATATTCGCTTTTCCCTGTGCCAGCAGTTCCCCGATAGAAGGCGACCCTGCAGGCAGGCCAAACCCGAGAAAATCCAGTGCAGTCAGCATTGTCACTGCGCCACTCAGGATAAAAGGTAAAAAGGTCAACGTTGCCACCATCGCATTGGGCAATACGTGTCTTATGATGATCTCTATGTCCGTTATGCCAAGTGACCGCGCCGCACGCACATATTCAAAGTTCCTGGTACGCAATACCTCCGCACGAACGACACTGACCAGTGGCATCCAACTGAATAGTGTCAGAATGCCCAGTAACCAGAACACATTGGGTTTGACAATACTGGCCAGGATGATAAGCATCAGGAGAATCGGCAAGCCTGTCCAAATCTCTACCAGCCTCTGACCAATTAAATCAATGCGGCCGCCAAAATAACCCTGAACAGCCCCGACTGTCACCCCAATCATGGAACTCATGATGGTCAGTGAAATTCCAAACAATACGGACAAACGGAATCCATAGATCAGTCGAGCCAGTGTGTCCTTTCCGGAATCATCTGTGCCGAGCCAGTGCTCCAGTGACGGCTGTGCCGGTGCAGCACTCTCAAGATACTTGTCTGCGCTTTTGAAACTGAAAGGAATGGGCGGCATCAACATCCAGCCGTTGTTCTCCCGCACAAGATTCTGCATGTATGGCTCGTTATACAGCGCTTCTATGGGCAGTTCCCCACCAAGTTCCTTCTCGGTATAAGTAAATAACACCGGCACATAGAGCCCACCGTTGAGATAAAGCAGTATCGGCTTGTCATTGGCGATGAACTCTGCAAACAGCGATATGCCAAACAACGCACAAAATAGATACAGGGAATAGTATCCTCTGCGATTCGCCTTGAACTGTTGCAATCTCCTCTGGTTCAGTGGCGTCATGGTTCAGTCTCTGGTATCAAAATCAATTCGCGGATCAACCAGAACATAAACAAGATCACCGATCAGATGCATGACAAGAGCAATCAGCGTCAGGCAGAACATGGTACCAAATAAAATCGGATAATCCCGTTTGATAACCGCCTCGTAACTGAGCAATCCCATCCCGTCCAAAGAAAAGATGACTTCAATCAGCAAAGAACCGGTGAAGAAAATCCCCACGAATGCCGTCGGAAATCCGGCAATGACAATCAGCATGGCGTTGCGAAATACATGGCCGTAGAGGACGCGGTTCTCTGCCAGACCCTTGGCCCTTGCAGTAAGCACAAACTGCTTGCTGATCTCTTCCAGAAAAGAGTTCTTGGTCAGCATGGTCAGTGTGGCAAAGCCGCCGATGGTGAGTGCAGTAACAGGCAGAGCCAGATGCCAGAAATAGTCCAGAATTTTATCGATCCACCCCATCTGATCCCAGTTTTCTGACACCAGACCCCGTAACGGGAACAGATCAAGGTAGTTCCCACCGGCAAACACCACGATCAACAACACGGCAAACAGGAACCCGGGAATAGCATAACCAATAAAAATGACAGTGGATGTCCATAGATCAAACCTGGAGCCATCTCGAACAGCCTTGGCAATCCCCATGGGGATGGAAATGCTGTAGATGATGAGTAACGACCAGAAACCCAGTGATATGGATACCGGTAAACGTTCTATCACCAGTTCGATAACCGGTTTATCCTGAAAATAGCTATCTCCAAAATCAAGTTGGAGATAGTTGATCACCATGGTAAAAAATCTTACGTGAGCCGGTTTATCAAATCCAAACTGCCTCTCAAGGTC
>JAPOOX010000039.1 GCA_026713185.1 Gammaproteobacteria bacterium | reverse complement strand
TCGGATTGATCCGATAGATGGGATTGCCGGCCGCGTCGGTGATGCAAGTCCGGGTCGTTTCCTGGGTTGCGGGGTCGATTTCGCAACGGGGATTACCGAAGTTATCCAGCTCGAACTCCTCCTCGGAGTCACGCGCGCCGATAATCAGGCGGCGGACCAGTTACTTAAGGCCCGTCAAATACTCTTTAAAACCATCAATGAACAGAACCCGAAGACAGGCTAAAGCACCTCTCTTTAGACTCATTTAAGTATTGGAAAATACTCGTCGTTGACATCCTGGTCAAGGACGAGGCAGAAGCGGTTCAGGTGGGTAAGAAATACCTGTCCTATTTCCAGGGTAGGATCGAAAATTGGGAAGCTCCGGATCAACGACCTTTGCGGCATGCCATACCCGAGAACCGACTGCGTTTGTATGACATGAAGAAGATTATCTACACGCTCGCCGATGTGGATTCGGTCCTTGAGATTCGGGAGAAATTTGGCATCGGCGTAATCACTGCATTTATCAGGGTAGAGGGCCGTCCCCTGGGGGTCATTGCCAACAATCCGCACCATCTGGCGGGAGCCATCGACTCTGACGGCGCTGACAAGGGCGCACGATTTATCCAGTTGTGCGACGCTTTTGACATCCCGATACTGAGCCTGATGGACTGCCCGGGAATGATGGTCGGGCCTGACGTGGAAAAAACGGCGCTGGTGCGGCACTGCACACGCATGTTCAATGCGGGAGCAAATCTAACGGTACCGCTTTTCGGCGTGGTCGTCAGGAAAGCATACGGTCTCGGCGTGCAGGCCATGTGCGGCGCTAGCGCACTGGTTGGCTTTTTTACCGTCGCCTGGCCGACGGCTGAGTTTGCCGGTATGAATATAGAGGGTTCCGTTAAGCTCGGTTATCGTAATGAACTTGCGGCGATAGAGGATCCGGAAGAGCGCAAGAAGGAATTTGAGGATCGCGTGGCCCGCGCCTATGAGAGTGCCAAGGCGGTCAACGCTGTACCCGGGGGCGGCCTGGATGACGTTATCGATCCGGCGGATACCCGCAGCTGGATTGTCGAGAGTATGAAACGTGTACCAACCCCGGCACCGAGAACCGAGAAGAAATACCCTTACATCGATACGTGGTAGCCGCACCATTTTCTATCCGTTAGCTCATCAGTGACGACAAGCCAAAGGAGATTGCGGAGACACCGAACCAGGCCGCTGCTTTTGCCAGTATCTCCCGTTCTTCAGAGAGACGCTTGACCTCACGTCGCAGTCGCCGGAGTTCTTTTCGTTCAACGTTGGTCAGTCCATCTTCACGCGCTCCGGTATCCCGATCCGCCTGGGCGACTCAGTTCAGAATCGTCTGCGCTGTAGGTTCAAACTCTTTCGCGAGTTCTTCCGGTGTTCGACCAGAACGAACCAACGCGATCATCTGCTCTCGAAATGCCCGTGGATACGGGGTTCTTGTTTTTGGCATAATAGACACCTCCTCTGTTAAGGATGTTGTGTCTACTAAAGCGGGTCAACTCCAATTACAGTAAAATGGCCCCCTTGGGGAGAGGTGATGAATGATTTGAAGACGCCTTTGCTATCGCTGATGCTGCTATTGGCTCCTGTTCTCGGGTTCGCCGACGATATTCCCGACACTCTGGAGTTCAAACACGGGATCGCGTTTTTTCATGAGCTGAAATATCCCCCGGATTACACCCATCTGGATTACCTCAATCCTGACGCCCCCAAGGGGGGCGTACTGGTAGAGGCTACGCAGCGAAACTTCAATACACTGGCGCCCGCATCCGTACGGGGCATCAGTGCACCGAGCGGATTCTGGTTAAATGCCGAAACGCTGATTATTCGTGCGGGGGACGAGGTCAGTGGTTTCTACGGCCGTCTCGCCGATGGCATCGCCATTACGGACGACAGGTTGTCCATCGTGTTCAGGATTCACCCGCAGGCCAGGTGGCGGGACGGCGTACCAATCACGTCTCGGGACGTTTTCTATACGGTCGAGTTTCATCGCAGCTACGTGTGGGGTGGCTTATTGTTCGAATTTATCGCTTCGATGGAGGAAATCGACGACCGTCACGTGGCCTTTCATCTGAAATCACCGGTGACGCTGAACAACATCATCGTTATTCAGTTCATCTCGATTCTCCCGGAACACTACTGGCGGGATAGGGATCCCGGTGCCAACACGCTGACGCCGCCGCTTTCCAGCGGGCCCTACAGGGTTTCGGCACTCAAGCAAGGCAGGTTT
This sequence comes from Gammaproteobacteria bacterium, assembly GCA_026713185.1. Classification (GTDB taxonomy): domain Bacteria; phylum Pseudomonadota; class Gammaproteobacteria; order Pseudomonadales; family Azotimanducaceae; genus UBA7455. The sequence continues at coordinate 6,673 of JAPOOX010000039.1, read as the reverse complement.
ATCGAATACCAGCGCGATCCGGACTATTGGGGCAAGGACATTCCGGTCAATAAAGGTCGTTATAACTTCGACACGGTGCGCTACGAAGTCTATCGCGATGCGACCGTTACCCGGGAGGCTTTTCGCAAAGGCCTGATCGACATATGGACCGAAACAGATGTTCGCTATTGGCATCGCGCATTCGATATCCCCGCTTTTGACAAGGGTTGGATAAAGAAGATCCGCCGCAACTCTGGCATCGAGGTTGGCGTTCGGCGCAGTATTGCACTCAACAATCGGATCGACAAATTCAGGGATCGCCGCGTGCGCGAAGCGCTGACCCTGGCGATGGATTTCGAGTGGCAGAACAGAACGCTGCACTTCGGCTATCACAAGCGGGCGCACAGTTATTGGCCGGACACGATCTTTACCGCCACCGGTCTTCCCGGCGAAGATGAATTGCAGCTACTGGAGCCGTATCGCGAGCAGCTGCCGCCGGAGTTGTTCGAGCGACCGTTTCGCTTTCCGGAAGTCACGTCACCGGAAGATCATCGTGCCAATATTGTTAAAGCGCGGCAACTCCTGGCAGCGGCCGGATGGCATGTCGTAGACGGGGTGCTGAAAAACGCCAGGGGCGAGCCTTTTGAAATCGAGTTTCTGTCACAGAATTCCGAGGATGCCAGAATCCTTCTGCCATACTTCCAGCAACTGGAACAGTTGGGCATTCACGGGACGATACGACTTGCCGATCGCAGCCAATTCGTCAACCGCCAGCGGAAATTCGACTTCGACGCCATATTGAAGGGGCAGGGCACGCTGATGCCGCCGGTCATCCTGCTCAAGTCGATGTATCACTCCGAGACCGCCTATCAACCGGTGTCTGGTGTCTGGAACGTTGCCGGGATCAGCCATCCCGCCGTGGATTATCTGGTAGAGCAGGCAAATCTCGCGACGACCCTGGCGCAGATGGTTGCCTCATGCCGGGCCATTGACCGTGTGCTGCTCTGGCAGTACTACCAGATACTGTTGTATGCGATTGATCTGCCTCGGACCGTGCACTGGGACAAGTTCGGCAGGCCGGCGTTCGAATCGAAGTACTGGCCCGCGTTCCCGGATGGCTAGTGGTATGAGCCGGAGAAAGCCGCGCGGATAACAGGTGGTGGCGGGTCGCTCGTATCTTCACGAAAATAATTCGTTGGAGGACAATCGGATACGGCTCCTCTCCTCCTTATTCTGGTGGTGCTACGAGAACATCTGACGACTAACCAGCCTGTACGCGTTGCCGGGGCACTGGCCGCGGCACTCATAGCATCACCTGTCATTGCGGCAGCCGGGCAGTATCAAAAACGCGTTCTACATCAATAGAAAACAATTCTTCTGCCAGCGTCTGCTGGGTTTCACAAACAAACACTAGCGAGGTTTCACCTCAGACCGACAAGGCATGGTGATTGGCCTTACAACAGGATCGTCAGGCAGGATTCGATTATGTTCTGTCGATGCTGCAAGCCGAATTTGCCCTGACCCAGGTATTCGATCGCCCGCTGTCTGGGCGTTATGTATTTGAAGAACTGATACGGGAGAACCTGGATCTGCGTCGTCTCCGGCTGCACGGACTACTTGAATGTCAGGTCTTGTCCCAGGTATAGAACACGTGGATCAAGCGGTTGGCCAAGATCAAACTCCAAGGGCCCCATCTCCCAATCACATTAGACTATTTTGCAGTGATTAGTTCTACAGATCATTACCTATATCCCAACTGATTTTCCCCCAGTTTCCGGACACCGAGTTAAGTGTTCGGCAGCAAACGACAACATAAAGCTGATCGGCAACCAAGGTCTCCTTCTGGCCGGGTCTTGCCGAAACTTTCTGAACTGGCTTTCAAAACTCGATGACTGCAATGCTTCTGGTAGCCGACGATGGGTTGTCTATGTCAGATGACGCGCGAATGCCCGATTCATCGCAATGATCTTAGCCATTTAACATGGACATCCACTGCTTCTCTTATTTTTGGTGTACGGTTCGGTTCAACTGAACACCAAACAGCAACGCACACACTACCCAACTTGCTGAGTAGTTCGAGAAGAGCCTTGTTAAGTTGTATATGACTTTTTGCCGAATTGGAGAAAGAAACGAAGTCACGCTCTTTAGGTCCAAGACATACACCTTGAAAATCTGACCAAAGGAGACGACCGTTTGCACGTACGACATTTCCGTAACCGGCGTCTCCGTGAAGTGGTTTCAGTTCATATGAATGAGTCGTAAGAAGAGCCCTGTATTCGTCATATGCCTGTAGGAGAAAGTTACGATCATTCGGTAGCAGCTCAGGTAACATCGACGCGTCTTCGAGTAGTGTTTTGCACTCGTCTGTGTATTCGGTAAATACCGGCAACTCACCACTATAGCCCCTAAGTATTTCGTAGATTGTTAGCAACAGTTCGACGGCTTCTTTAGAGTCTTCCTCAATACACGGTTCGTTTTCAACATAATCCCATAGTGACAGTCCTAATCCATTGCAATAATAAGGTCCGGAGGTATAGGCAAAATAAACCGGCTGTGGCGTAGAGTCGGTCGAGAGTCGCCGATATGGGTGGCCGGGATTAAGGTGCATTGTGGTGAACTAATGCGGCAAATGGGATGAAAATGGTGGGGGGTTTGCTCAATACTGGTTGAAGTGGCTCACATCCAGCGCAGTTCTCCGAACAATGGACGAGGGCGCCTGTGCTGTGGATCGAATTCAGCGTTAGAAAAGTGTCGTTGTGTGTCCGAACCTGTTTTCCGGCGGCGAGCGGTTATGGGGTGAACTATGTAGGCTACCTGATTGATCGAAACCCAGGTGTTTCAAGATTTTGTCGATGACGTCAGGGTCCTCGATGCTTGCGATCACTTTCATTTTACCGCCGCACTTCTCGCATTTCTCGATATCTATCGCGAAGACCCGCTTAAGTCGCTGTGCCCAGGTTTGGCCGTAGACACCGGGTTTGCCTGATGATGGTTTATTCTGTAGCGGCTTTGCCGGCACGACTTTCTTGCGGAGTTTGCTGTTGGGAGAGAACACCCCGTGAAACCTTGTTAAGTTCACTCGCGGTTTTGGTACCAGTGCCGCCAGTCGGCCGATGAACTCCAGCGGACTGAGTACGACATGGGTCGTTCCGTCGCTGTAGGGTGTCTTAAGTGCATAGATCACATTGCCGTTACCAGCGATTGAGAGTCGCTGTTCCGAGATCGCGGGGCGGGTGATATAACGACACAGGCGCTCAAGCTTCTTTTGCTGTCCTGCCTTGCAGGATACCCCGGCATGCAATGAAAAGCCTGATTGTTTAGTTACCAGCGACCGCAGATCTTCGGTGTCGCTGGTGGGCAGCGTCTGCAGGGTAAGCGCCTTTTTTCCCGCGTTGGGACCAAAGGCGAGTCGATAGCTGATGGAAGAGCCAACAATGTTCACCATGGCATCGTCGTTATCGGTCTGCAAATCCAGGTACGCTGACTCTGCATCGCGAACTAGATAGGTCCTGGGATTTTCAACCACACCCTTCAGCCGTCGATTTGCTCCTTCAACACCTGTCGCCGTATCACCAATATCTTCGCGCATACGTTGTGCCTTTGCTTCCATCTCAGACACAAGCTCTTGATGTTGGTCATAGACATTCGTTGTCTCACCGATGTCATCGAGTAAATTGTACAACTCTTTTACCACGCCATTTTTGCGCCAGACATGTAACTTCCAATCTCCACAACGTACAGCCTGTAATTCATCATATACATAATAGCCAAAACAGTCTGTTTCAGACTTGGCAGTGGTATCGGTCATCAATGGATAAATATTTTTACTATCAATAACTCGATCGTCAGGTAACTCCGCACCAGCAACATGTGACAGCGTCGCGAAGAAATCCATTGCCGTGGATACTTCAGTGTTACTTTGCCCGGCTTCAATTTGATCCGGCCAACGCATAATGCATGGCACGCGTAGTCCGCCATCCCACGTTTGACCTTTATGACCGCGGCAAGCGCCATTACTGCCACCTTCACCGCGCGCCCGTGATCCATTGTCACTCGTGAATATTATTAATGTATTTTCACTGAGGCCCAGTTGCTCCAACTTATCCATTAACATTCCCGTTGACCAATCAATCTCTTCAACAGCCGCACCATAACCGCCATTATCTGAATTATCTAAAAAACGTTTGGGTACGAAAATCGGCACATGTACATGCATGTGAGCAAAATAGAGGAAGAAAGCTTCATCTTTGTTGTCTTGTATAAAATTACATGCTTCAGTTGTATAACGCTCTGTTAGCGCTCGTTGATCTGGCTGTTCCTGTGCCACCTCTTTGTTACGCATCAGTGGTAACGGCGGATAACGCTGAGGTACATAGTTAACCTGTCGCCCTATATCGTTGCTGTATGGAATGCCAAAATATTCGTCAAAACCAAAATTGGTTGGCAGGAATTCCTGTTGGTCACCGCAGTGCCATTTGCCGATTATCTTTGTTGAATAACCAGTGGCCTTCAATTGCGAAGCAATCGTTTTTTCATCAGGATTAGGTGGTCTCCCGTATACCGGGACTAGCGCAGATTGACCAGTTCGCTATGATGTAGATTTGTATAATTGAAGGCGAAATAATGCGTCTTGTCCCGGTCCTCATCTCTTCACTGATAGCAGCGGTGAATGCTGCGGAACCCTACTCCCCGCCTCTCCGACAGAACTATCCAGACAACTTACTTTCTGAACTCCCGATTCCACCCAGCCAAATGATAGTGGCTTTGTCGGAGCCGACGATTTCTTGCCCTTCGATTCTGACAGCCATATCCTCAGTTGGCGTCTTATTACCTTGGTTCTCGTATGAAACGATATCGTTTGTTACTACTAACAGTTCTTGTCGTGGTTTTGCCCAAACCTGGCTGGACTCAGAATGTTGACCCGTCCTCGGACTCCAAACCCAACATTCTCATCATCCTTGCCGATGATCTTCACTGGCGTGACCTTGGAATCACTGGAAACCCGGATGTCTACTCACCAAACATCAATCAACTGGCTCGGGACGGCATGCGGCTCAACGGTTTCTTTGCCTCCTCCGCCGTGTGTTCGCCTCTGCGTCATGCACTTTATACCGGATTGTATCCGATTCGCAGCGGGGCCTATCCCAATCACACCATGGTCGATCCGGAAACGCGCAGTGTTTTTCATCACCTCAAAGGTCTTGGTTATCGGGTTGGGCTCCTCGGCAAGACGCACATCAGTCCTGCGGTTGCTTTTCCTTTCGAAAATATCTCGTCCAGGACCGACGAAATCGACGAGGCAGCAGCCTTCTTTAATCAGGACGAGCAGCAACCCTGGTTCATGGTGTTTGCCTCCAACGAACCCCACGCCCCTTGGCGCAGTGGACCGAGGGAACGTTACGATGCGAATAAGGGGCCGGGATTTTTCTTTTTGAATTCGATCAAATTCAGGGACACCAATGGGTGGGAGCGAAGCTATATGCGCGCTGAATTGACCGCAAAGTGCGACGGTCCCTGGGCATACGAGAGCGTTCGAATTCAACAGGGGAAGCTACCCCAGGGCATTTTTCTGCTTGGCGGGGAATTTTCGGGCGCGCCGGTAAGGGCGGGCGCCCGGCTCGTACAGGTGAGAGTCGTGAAACCCAGTTGCAATGGTGTCGTGTACGACGACAAGCACCTCTGGGTTCGGTTCGACATAGGAGGCGAACGGCCCAGGCGTTAAGACACTGACTCGACCCCTGCGATCCAGCGCCAGCCCAAAAAAAAGCGCACCCCAATGAGGTGCGCCTTTATTACTGCTTAGGATCCTAAAAGGATCTTAACGACTGTTACAGCTGATAGTTGAACGTGATGCCGATCCGGCGCTCATCGGTTACCGTGCCGGTAACAGGTGCGGTTACGCCGTTATCTTCATAAGCCTGTACCGCGACCAGATCAAGCAGATTGGTGACCCAGCCGGTAACCGAATAGGTCCCTGACGGTGAAAACCAGTTGGCGCGGAGATCCCAGCGGGTGTAATCCGGTACGCTGTATATATCCAGCCCGGCCTCATCCATATACATCTTGTCGCGCCAGCTCATGATGGTCAGAATGTCCAGGCTTCCCCACTCGGAGGCGATGGGGACGCTATAGGTCAGGGTCGCCGAAAACTTGTGCTTCGGTGAATTCCTTAACTGATTACCGGTAAAGTCCCTGATACCGGTATTATTGAGTACATGCTCGGTCCCGTCAGGGCCTGTGACAGTGATGGTCGACGCCTCTGACAAGAATCCCTCGGGGTTACAACAATAGACTGTCTGGTAAGGGGCGTGCTTGGAGTTTATCAGCTCGTAGAAGCCGCGCAGGGTAAACATATCGTTAATCTGCCAGGCGCCCTGAAATTCGATGCCGGAGATCGTCGTACCGTCAAGAACAACCGACTCACCGATCCACAGTCTGTCAGGATTGGGCGGTACTCCATACTCCTCCGGCCGACGAAGGCGCCCATGCTGCGTCCAGTGAGCGCTGAAATCCTGGTGGTAAGCAGCAAGCTCCAGTTGCACGGCGCCATCGACAAACAGTCCCTTAAGGCCGCCTTCGTAGTTGATCATTTCTTCGGCATCCCAGGCTTCACTAAGCCCCTGGGCGAAACCTCTGAAACCACCAGGACGATAGCCCTTGGAGATCCGTGCATACCACATCCGTTCATTTGACG
>JAPOOX010000304.1 GCA_026713185.1 Gammaproteobacteria bacterium | reverse complement strand
TTAAAAAAAGCAAGAGCTGTCGCGGTATTGTTACGGGACTCTCTGAGTGAAGCCAGTGCGATTATGAAAACTCAGAAGGAAGAGCTTACTTCTGCAAAACCATTTGATAAAAAACTGGTCGCCAGGGCAAAGGCACTCGCGGCTTTTGAGAAGGAATGGGAAAAAAAGCAGAAGGCTGCTGAAAAAGCCAGATTGGCAAGAAATAAAAAACGCAGGCTCAAAAGAAGACAAGAGAAGACAAGAAAGTCATCCACAGCGCCGGAATAATTTTCAACCGTCTTCTGTAATCCAGTCCATAGAGCCTTCAGCGGGCCAGTAACTCTCCCTGCCGCTGTCGCGGAGCAAACAAGCCGGCTTACCTGGATTATCTTCGTCATGTTTGATGAGAGTCCGCCCATACTGATCAACTGCAATGCACTCGGGCATAAAATCATCTATAATCCCCCGCTGCACGCCCTATCCGGGCAACTGACCGTGACAAGTGATGTCCACGAGATGTCTCACACTGAAGGCCTTTTACATCTATGACAGATATGCCCAGAATCATCTATACGGAAACTGACGAAGCACCCAGACTCGCGACATTTTCCCTCTTCCCGATCATAAAAATGTTCAGCGATGCCGCCGGGATTCAGGTCGAAACCCGGGATATCTCACTTGCAGGACGCATCATAGCCACTTTCCCCGAATACCTTACAGAAGAACAGCGCATGCCGGACTATCTTGGGGAACTTGGCGAACTGTCCAGAAAGCCGGAAGCCAACATCATCAAACTGCCCAACATCAGCGCTTCCATCCCACAGATTATCGAGACCATCAAGGAACTCCAGGGCAAGGGGTATGATTTGCCGGATTATCCGGAAGAACCACAAAACGCCGATGAGGAGGACATCAAGGCACACTATGACAAGATCAAGGGCAGTGCCGTAAATCCCGTGTTGCGACAAGGAAATTCAGACCGACGCGCTTCCAGGTCGGTCAAGGAATATGCCAGAAGACACCCGCACACGATGGGAGAATGGTCGCCGGATTCAAAATCTCATGTGGCGCATATGAAGGAAGGTGATTTTTATGCCAGTGAGAAGTCAGTCGTCATGTCGGAAAAAAACGTACTCAGTATCGAATTTATCGGCGATGAGTGTTCAGAAACACTGGCTGAAAATATATCAGTAAAGGCGGGTGAAGTTGTCGATGCCTCCTTCATGAGTAAAAAAGCGCTTTGCAGCTTCCTGGACGAGGAAATCGAATCGACGGAAAATGGTGTACTGTTCTCACTGCACCTTAAAGCGACCATGATGAAAGTCTCTGACCCCATCATATTCGGTCATGCCGTGAGCGCTTATTATGAATCCGCATTTCTGAAACATGCCGACGTATTCCAATCCCTTGGCGTAGACCCCAACCATGGTATCGGCGATGCGTATGAAAAAATCCAGCAATTACCAGAAGATCAGCAAGCGGTTATCAAGGCTGACCTGGACGCATGCCTGGAGAATGGTCCTGATCTGGCCATGGTGAACTCCGATTACGGCATAACCAATCTGCATGTCCCCAGTGACATTATCATCGACGCATCAATGCCGGCAGCGATCCGGGAATCCGGCAGGATGTGGGGGCCGGATGGTAAACTGCATGACATCAAAGCGGTGATTCCCGACCGTTGCTACGCCAGTGTATACGATGAAACCATTAAACATTGCATCGCCAATGGTGCATTTGATCCCACTACAATGGGTTCCGTCCCCAATGTTGGATTGATGGCAAGGAAAGCAGAAGAATACGGTTCACATGATACAACTTTCGAATCACCAGGAGATGGCGTTATCCGGGTTATCGATATGTCCGGCACAAGACTGCTTGAGCATAAAGTTGAACAGGGAGATATCTGGAGAATGTGCCGGGTCGAGGACAGTCCAATTCAGGACTGGATCAAGCTGGCTGTGAAGCGGGCACGGGCAACCGCCACACCTGTCGTTTTCTGGCTGGACAAATTTCGCGGACACGACGCGCAGCTCATCGAGAAGATCAATCATTACCTGCCGACATACGACCTGACAGACATTGAACATCATATTATGTCGCCCGCTGAGGCTACAAAATTCTCGCTGGAAAGAATGCGGGACGGGAAAGATACGATTTCGGTAACCGGTAACGTACTGCGTGACTACCTTACCGATCTCTTTCCCATACTGGAACTTGGCACCAGTGCGAAGATGCTGTCTATCATACCGTTAATCAGCGGTGGTGGTCTGTTTGAAACAGGCGCCGGAGGTTCTGCTCCCAAACACGTACAACAAATGGAAGCCGAAGGGCATCTGAGATGGGATTCGCTGGGTGAATTCCTGGCTCTGGGTGCGTCCCTGGAACATCTGGCAAGTTCTTATGAGAATCAGTCAGCACAGGTCCTGGCAGATACTTTAAACGAAGCCATCGCCAGATTCCTGGAGAACAATAAATCTCCTTCCCGGAAAGTCAACGAACTGGACAATCGCGGCAGCCATTATTATCTGGCAATGTACTGGGCAGAAGCCGTAGCGGAACAGGACCAGGACCCGGGATTAAAGGAGAAATTCGCAACGCTTGCCAGGACACTGGCTGAAAATGAGAACACGATCATTCAGGAACTGCTCGATGCACAGGGAGCACCTGTTGAGTTGAATGGCTACTATAAGCCGGATCCGGAATTCGCTATCCCGGCCATGCGTCCATCAGGAACGCTGAACGACATACTGGCTTCTCTGTAGTTCTCGCGGGCAATGACGGCAATATCCACCCTTGCCACTTTCATCACCACGGTTGCATTTACCTGATGAACACGTAAAATTTTCAACATATCTGGAAAGGAGTTCTGCATGGCAAACGCACAATTTGTAACTGACCGTCAGTCACCTGTTGTATCAACCAACAAGGTTCTACGGAACACTTATTTTCTACTATCCATGACCTTGATATTCAGTGCCGCGATGGCTGGTTTCGCCATAGCGACCGATGCACCCTACATGGGATGGATTCCCCTGCTGGTCGCTTTTGGCCTGTTGTTCGCCATCAGCAAAATGCGCAACAGCGTCTGGGGTATTCTTCTG
>JAPOOX010000169.1 GCA_026713185.1 Gammaproteobacteria bacterium | reverse complement strand
ATCAGGAGATTGCTGTTTTTATGCAAAATCCAGGATCTGGAATGAATGGGAGTCAAGACTATGTGGGAAGCCGATAGCGACATCACAAAGCCGGGTTTGGAACACAATCCCGTATTCCGGTCCTTCTGTATCTGCAACTGAGTATATTGGCAGGAGAAAGCATGCCACAGGCATTTGAAGACATTCGTATTATCGATATTACACAGGTACTTGCAGGACCTTTCGCAACAATGCAACTCGCTCTGCTTGGTGCAGAGGTCATTAAGATAGAACAACCTGAAACAGGTGATCAGACCCGGTGGCTGATAAAAGGGAGTGACGACCCGGGCTTGACACCTGCATTCATGAATATGAATCTGAACAAGCGAAGCATCACATTGAACCTGAAGTCATCCGAGGCCGTCGATATCGTTAAGAAACTGGTTAGCCAGTCTGATGTCCTGATAGAGAACTTCAAGGCCGGAACAATGGAAAGACTGGGGCTGGGCTACGCTGATCTGAAAGAGATTAAACCAGACCTGATTTACTGTTCCGTCACCGGATTTGGCCAATCCGGACCCAGGGCAGGGGAGGCCGCTTATGACGGTGCGATCCAGGCATCGTCCGGCATGATGTCGCAAACCGGACATGAAGAGACAGGCGCAACGCGCACAGGGTACCAGCCGGTAGACATGTCGACAGGGCTGAACACCGCTTTTGCAGTCTCCGCGGCATTGCACCGGAAAGCCAGGACCGGTCTGGGACAGCGGATTGATGTTGCCATGACGGATACTGCAATCGTCCTGCAGACTTCGCAGTACAGTAACTACCTGAACGATGGCAAGCTGATTGGCCTGTTGGGTAACACCTCGCACACGGGACAGCCCACAGCCAATGTTTTCCATACGGCTGACGGACGAATACAGATCACAGCGTTGAAACAGCTTCAGGTGGAGAAACTGTTTCGAGTACTGGGCAGGGAGGAGAAGTTTTCTGAACCTGAGTTCAGTACACCGGCAGGCCGGCTGAAAAATCCTGAAGCGGTTAACGAATTAATAACAAACGCCCTGTGTAAAAACACCACTGCGTATTGGCTGAACAGCCTTGCCAGTGCAGGTATTGCTGTCGCCGAGATAAGAGAAGTGCCGGATGTCATCACTGATCCCCAATTTGCCCACCGTGGCGTGTTTGAGTCGATTGACTCACCCCTACCGGACAAATCTCCCGTGACCGTGGTCAAGGCTGGATATATCACCAATGAAGATGGCCCTGCTATACGTTCAAAACCTCCCCGCCTGGGCGAACATACGCGGGAGATTCTTCGGGATCTGGGTTTTTCCAGGGAAGAAATCAAGGCGCTGCACGACAAGGGTGCGATTTAAATGGACCTGACCCCTTTTTTCAGCACAATTCATGTTCACAGCAGGTCTTCCTGATGTGCCTGCACACATTGATATATTCACGAAGTCAGGCATCGCCCGGCGGCATGCCCGAGCCCCTTCGTTGGATGTCGCCATGAAGAAACCGCTCGCCGCTGCCGCTGTCTTGTTCTTGTCCGGCTGTGGGGGTAGCGGCGAAAATCAAGCGCCGCCGCCCGCATTGAGCGTCTCGCCCACCGCGGTCAACGGCGAGCCGTTCGAGTATGCCGATGGCCCCCAACTGCCCGACGGCGCCGAAGTCAAGACGCCCTGGCATCTCACCAACGTGTGGGTGGATTTCGAGACGACGCCCGATGACTTCGAGACCTTTTGCGCGACCTTTCGGATCGACGGCGAAATCGCCGACGGCATCAACTTCTATTTCTCGCCGTTCAACACGGAGATCAACGAGATACAGCTTTACGCCGGGCTGCAGACGCGCATCGACGGGCGGCGCTCCGACGGCAATTTCGAGCGCCGCGACAAGGGCGCGATCTTCTCCCGGTGGCGGGAACGGGACACGGACGCCATTGAGGCGGCGGACGGCGGGCTGTATGAGAGTTCCGGGCACGAGGGAGACTTCATCGGCGTGCGCAACGACTTCGCCTGGAACGAAGGGCGCTACCGCCTGTGCATGCGAAAGTCCGATGAAGTCGCCGGCGAACCGCTCCCGGACAACTACGACGCCGACGATGTCGCTTTCGCCTGGGGCAGGTATGTGCACACCTGGGTCCGCTTCGAGGCGACCGATCTGGACTCGGGCGACGCCGAGTTCATCGGCGCGCTCGCGTTTCCCGGCACGACGCTCAAACTTCAACTGAACAATGGGCTGTTTGCGGAAATCTACGGCGTGCCCGATCCATTCCCTGCCAAAGACGTTCCCGTTATAACCTTCGCCGTGGAGAACTTCCAGGTGGACGATAGAGATCTGCCCTACCGCTTGGTGGGCGCCCGCTCGAATCCCATTCCGAAGACCGGCCTCGAACCGAAGTTGACCCGGATTCGTTTTGACGCGGACGAACGGGTCATCCGGATTCATCTCGGCGAATTCACGGGACGCTTCGGCCAGATTGAAACCGCTCTGTTTCCCGCGCGTCCGGCGATCGAGAGCGTCGGCCTGGTCTCGCTCGATGGCGACAAGTACATCACGGCCCTGTGGGATAAACGCGATGTCGCTGTGAGCCAACTGCCATCGGGCCGTTACAACATCCGGGCCGATCCGGTGGATGCCAACGAGGTCGCCAGCGTGCGGCTCGAATTGAACGGGCCCGTTTCCTTGTCGCGGTTGGCCAATGACCGGCCGTATCTATTGAGCAGCCGAACCGACGGTCTGTCGCTGACGGCCGGGCGCTACAGAATCACGGCGACGCCCTTTGCACGGGCGGATGGGCTGGGGGCCCACGGCATTGTTCTCGATGCGGAATTCACGGTGTCCGCAGCCTCGCGGATGGTGCGAGTCCATGATGCCCGACTGCTGAACCACATTGAATCCGCACTCGGTACCCCATTGTCCGGATTCGGTCTCGCGCGGGAATTGGAGCGCCTCGAAAGCCTGGAGATATCGGACAGCGGGATTATCGATCTCGATGGCCTGCAATACGCCACGAATCTGCGCGTTCTCAAACTGCCCGGCAACCGTATTGCGGACCTTGCGGCCCTGTCCGGCTTGACGCAACTCATCGCATTGGACCTGTCCGACAATCGGATTGAGAACGTCTCGGCGCTCGGCGGATTGGCGAACCTGAAATGGCTGGACATCGCCGGCAACCGGATCGCCGACATCGGGCCGCTGGCGGGCCTTGCGACGATCGAGGAATTGCGCCTCGGCCGCAATCGCGCATCCCGCCTTGAACCGCTTACCGGACTGGTGACGCTGCGGCGGCTGGACCTGGCCCGTAACGGGATTCGCGATCTGGCTCCCCTTGCCTCACTGGTCGATCTGGAAGTCCTGGACATCTCAGGGAATCGCGTGAGTGACCTTGCTCCGCTGTCGGCTCTCGTTGCGCTTCGGCAGATGAAAGCGAACGCCAACGCGATCGCGAATCTCGCGCCCCTGGCGGGCCTGATTGACCTGTGGCGTCTGGAAATCTCCAGCAATCGAATCACCCATTGGGACCGCTCGCCGGGTTGGCGAGCCTGACGCATCTGCATGCCGATGAGAACCGCATCGCAGCCCTCGACCCGCTCGCCGGGCTGCATGCACTTCAGGACCTGCGCCTCGACGCCAACCGGATCCTGTCCGTCGGGTCGCTCGCCGGGCTTCCGCGCCTGACGGTCTTGTCCGTTCGCTTCAACAGCGTGCGGGACTTCGGTGCGCTGGACGCCTCGGTAGAGGATGGGTTGCAAGTTCTCGGTCCCTTCGAGCAGCCACCTGGTTGGTGAGGCTATGTTCGAGCAGGTCATTCACCGCCGGCAGGTCGATGATCAGGTTGCCGCCGCGCTGTGAGCACAATTTAGTGTGCGCCTGTTGAAAGAATAAAATCCCTGTGCAGGAAAAATACGTAAGAATGTTTGCTCTGTATACCAATACAGAAGATTATTACTTTACCCTTCAAGACGGCAGAAACAATCGGTGCTGCACGACAAGGGTGCAATTTTAATGGACCTGACCCCTTTTTCAGCAACGTTACTGTATTATTGCCTCCAGAAACTCCCGTGGTGAAACTACCGCGATTCTCTCTCGCATCGACTTTGGAAAGTGCCTGAGATTTCCAGTGACCAGAAACTCAGCCTTACTAAACACGGCAACTTCGATAAACATCTGGTCTTGGGGGTCAGGAAGTGAAAGATCAAGTGGCTCTGTGGGTATGGGGAACCCGGCGCCTTCGAGGAACCCAAGCAGTTTCTCGACGAGTGTCCGGTCGAATGCGAATTTGTCACGGGATAAGACAGTGCGATACTCGGACAGGATTCGCTCATCGAAGCATAGTCTTGCTCTTTCGGTCAGCAAGGTCCTTAGTACTGCGGCAGGAGAGCCGTGCGGCGACAGAATTGCTGACACCAGCACATTGGTGTCAAGTACAATATTCAATTGATTCGGCGCGTGTTTCTCTCTTTGCGCGACTCGTTGATTTCGGCCTCGATAGTTTCAGGGGTAAGATCGCTCAACCCGTGCTCCGCCGCCCTGCGCTGCAATTGCATAAGTGCATCATTAGCACGACTTCGTCGCAACGTCCAAAGATTTGCCTCGAATGAGTCTTCATCAGTGGCACTCATGATCGCAATGGGTTTGCCGTTGCTGGTAACCACCAATTCTCTTTCCAGTTCCAGCTGTTTCCAAAGTTCCGATGTCTTGCCACGAAGGTCACGCACAGTCACAAATTTCATTGATGTTGTCATGCTGGCCTTGCTACTAATGTAGGCACAATTGTAATCCTGAGTGGAGTCCATTTCAAGTGATTTTATCTCAAGTAAGTGACACGTACAGAATATCATCACGAACATATTCTTTTCTTCAGCCTTCTCTGCAATAAACTGCAGCTTCAGGATACAAAAACCGTCAGTGTTGTACTTTTTCCATGGAGCAGATTGAACCAACAATGTGTTATAAAACACAGCCTGGACCAGAAACGGGCCACCTGGTGGCCTTAACAGGAGAATAGTTATGTCGAGTCCGTTGAGTCACCTGAAAGTCGTTGAGATGGCAACAGCCATCCAGGGGCCTGCGGCCGGGTTGTTTCTGAGTGACATGGGTGCAGAAGTCATCAAGGTGGAACCGCCGCTGGGTGAAATGAACCGCTATTTCCGTGGAGTAAACAACTCGCTGCCACCACAGGCTCCCGGTTCTCAATTCGTCGCCATGAACCGGGGCAAACAGTCAGTTTGTCTGGATATTCATACGGAATCAGGTCTGCAGGCAGTTCAACGTTTACTTGCGCGCGCTGATGTATTTCTGAGCAACTATCGCGAATCGGCACTTGGCCGGATGGGGCTTGATTTCGAGAATGTGAAGCAGCTAAATCCCCAGATCATTTATGCCCATGCGAATGGATACGGACCACTTGGCCCCGATGCAGACAAAATGATGCTGGATGGTGCTGCCATTGCACGCGGTGGTCTGGCCAGCATAACTGGCTCCGAAGAAACCGGACCCCTTGCACCCGGAGCGACAACAGCAGACACGGCTGGCGCTATGCAATTTGCATTGGCCATTATGACCGCATTGGTTGCTCGTGCGAGCGATGGTCAAGGGCAGAAAGTTCAGACTTCGGCTCTCGGCGCACAGTTGTGGTTGCAGATGTGGGAATTGACCCATGTCTGGATGACCGGGTCTCTGTTGAAGAGAAGCGGACCGCATCATGGCAACATCCCCGGGCCCTACGGGATTTACGAAACAGCAGACCTCGGATACTTCCTGTTCGCAATCGCCGCCTCCGATGAGAGCTGGGATCAATTCTGGATATTTGTTGACGATCCACTGCAGGCGATGGACCCCAAATGGGACTCGCCGGCAAAACGTCTTGGCGCCGTTGCATCAGAACAGGATGCCCACGAAATACAACAGAGGATGCGGGCAGCATTCAAAACAAAAACGACCGAACAATGGCAGGCATTCCTGGCGACCCAGCCTGACATTGTGTACGAAAAAGTCCAGAATTATGATGAAGTGCGTACTGATCCCCAGGTTTTAGCCAACAATTACACAGAACAAATACATCTTGAACACATCGGTGAAACATTGATGGTCGGGAATCTGATTTCCTTCAGTGAAACGTCTCCTGCTATCAAGGGCGTTCCCCCTGGATTAGGAGTTGACACCGAGTCTGTACTCCGGGACCTTGGCTTCAGCAGTGACGAGATCGAGAGTGTGATACGGCATGCTGATAGTGAAAGGGAGAAATTTGATTTAGGATGACCTGGTGAGCTCTGAAGCCCCGGGTTTTTGAAATACCATATTTTTTTAATCGGACAATTAACGTGCTCCTGACAGCTCCTATTTGCGTTGACAGGCCCTCTATCTCGGCTTAAGGTGTCTGCATGGAGCAATCATTTGACACATTGGAAACTGCACACGAGCTTGAATCTGCCGGAATAGAGCGGAAACAAGCTGAGGCACTGGCAAGCGCCATCAGCAAGGCCGCCGCTGGACACGAGCATCTGGCGACTAAAGCGGATCTGTACCAGGTTGCATTGATGATTGTTGTTGCTAACGCCGCTGTAACCTTTGGATTACTCAAGCTCCTGATTCCCGGTTGATACCTTCCTGATTTTCACCTTAAAAAAACGGACCTGAGATGGTCCCTTAAGATGTAACAGTTATAGTTAATAATGGTCAACATCCTGGGTGGCACTTCACCTGAAAGACCAGGAGAATTCTCTACAATAGTTGACTGAAGTGGCTTGCCGATCCTTTTAAGATGCTACACTCGTTTTCATTTACGTAGACAGGAGAAGCATTTGAGCATTTACGCAGGAACCAGCAAGGGTGTGTTCAGCGTGTCAGGAGACGGTGTCGAACACCTGTTGGAGAGTCGTCGAGCACGGGAAATCGTTCAGATCTCCGGACGTTTGTTCGCCGGTACCGGCGATGGTCTTTATATATCCGACGATGCCGGACGCACATGGACGCTGGCCGGGCTCAGGGACTCCGAGGTCTGGCAAATCCGCGATAACGGCAATGGCATAATCTATGCCGGGACGGCGCCAACCGGTCTTTTTAGAAGTGAAGATAATGGCAATACCTGGAACGAGATCGAATCTCTTGCACGTCTTGCTGATGAAAATGGATGGTGTATTCCACTCGATCCTCCTATTCCAGCCAGCGCCCGCGCCCTTGTGACCAAAGGCGAGAGACTGTGGGTCGGCGCTGAGGTTGGCGGCATCGCCATCTCGTCAGATGCAGGAGCAACCTGGTCCATGGTGTTACCGGGTGAAAATCCTGACTTGCACATGATGTTCGCACACCCGCTGGAACCGGAAACGTTGTATGCGTCAACAGGATACGGACGACTGGATGGTGTCGCTGAAATGATCGAGGGCAATGCCGGGGTATTCAGGTCGGAGGACGGTGGCAACAGTTGGACTTATGCCTGGAGGGGCATCACACCACGCTACTCTCGCCCGATGTGTATTGATCATCGCCCGCCTTACGGACTTACTGTAGCCAGCGCACCCACGGCATTTTCAAGTTACCGGCAGGAGCAGGGTGCGAAGGCGATGCTGTTCCGGTCCGAGGATGGCGGGGATTCCTGGCGTTCCCTGTGTGACAAGAGACATTCTCCCAGCCCGGTAAACTTCCATGGATTAACAGTAGACCCGGCAGTTTCAGGTGGTGTTTATGTCGGAACGGATACCGGTGAGATCTGGAAGGTCAGTGATGACGCAAAATGGCAACTGTGTGCCGATGGTATGCCGACTGTGTTGTCAATCGCGGCAGTTGAACAGGCAACTCGATAACCAGCGAAAAAATGAATCGCCTCTTGCAGGAACCTGTAAGTCATGGCCTTGTGCCTGGAAACAGTTGACGCTACTCTTGAGATTTCATCCGCGCCACGTCTTCTGGAAGGAGAAAATCCCGATGGAACCTTCTCCCGTCGTGGGGCTGCAATTGGGTCAGGGAGTAATCATTGAGTTTGCAGGTCCGGGATTCGAAAAAGACAACGGCGTGCAACAGGGCAAGGAGCAGTCGCAAACGATCATATGTCATTACCCCGATCTCGCCAGGCGCGAAATTGTCCCTTTTATTCAGATGAGCCGAAACCACCTCCCAGGTTGAAAACCAGGACGATATCGGCTCAAGGAGCGACTTGCGCGTCCGCATGTCATGCAATGAGGTGAGCAGGTATATGTTCACTCCGTATTTCAGAACGATCAGGCTCAGGCGTCGCTGTGACTTTTGATGGCGGACTGCGAGCGATCCGAACTCCATCCCGATAGAGAGTTCGGCCAGGTCACCATCCGTGGACGAAATGATCTCCCGAAAGAGTCCCTGGAAATCTGATGTGTCTTGCGATGTCTTGGGTGCTGCGTCCCTGGGCAACACCTTGAAGATTCTGCATGCATACTGGGTGTAACATAGTTCTCCCAGTTCCGACACCGTCTTGCTCTGCTGACGGTACTTAAGGCTGGTATCGTCACCATGGATCCGTGACATGAATTGCACACCTGCATCGTCTGACAGATCAGCAATAAGTTCTTTGAGTGTAGATAACTCCACAAAGGGGTTCTCCAGAAAGACAATGCCCCGACCATTGGTCATGGTGAGCACGCGATGAATCGCGCGTCTGATTTCATCCACATCGCTGACGTAATCTGGCGCATGCCGAGACCAGAACGTCGATAGCAGTGGCAGAAATTTCCGCGAACCAGTGTTGCTGGCGACAATATCACAAACCTGATAGCTGTCCGCTGCCGACGATGGTGGTTCCCTGGCTGAATCCACAACTTTGTCGTACAGGTACTGCATTTTCCTGGCGTTGGGCTTGGTCAGAGCGTGTACCTGGACAAATAGCCGGGTGTTCCGCTTGACGCTGTGAGCGCCCTGCCGCAGCAGTCGGTCTGAGAGCTCCGTTGCAAGTTCCGTATTTGCGAGATTTCGGCTCAGGCGGTTGCGAGTGGCGTGAAGATCACAAGACTCGCCAAGCGCTCGCGCGATGTCCGCAAGCCTGACTGATCGGGATGTATGTATCCCATACAGCATGTCCTGAATAAACTTGGCCGTCGGGCGACCTAAGCCACCGGAAAGCCATCCCGCGAAATCTTCGATTGTCTTGCAGCCATCCAGATTTGCCATAGCGGTTGAGACGTACTGTCAGAAGTTGAGGCTATGAGATTTTAGGGTAAATGTCCTCAAAATACAAAAAATAAATAGTGAAAATGAGGTCATTTTGTTTGGCGGGCTCTAACGTATCGTTGATGTCCTACCCAATGAGGAACAAAATTTCCGTAATGATCGGCGCGTTTGCGTGCAGATTGAACGTACTATAGATTCGATACCGTTTCTTTTTGGGGGAATCGAACAAATTGGCTTTATTGAGGTGATATATCGAATTTTGGACCACTCTTGGTAGGGCTGACCGTTAACAAGTGTAGTAGCTACAGGAGAGTATTATGCAAACAGAAATGTGGGCATCACTGGGGCGTTTGGGGCTAATTTTAGCTTTTATTTCTCCAGTTTACGGACAAGATAAACAAGATAAAGAAGAGGAGACGAAAGCCGACTTTATTGAAGAAATCATCGTAACCGCAGAGAAACGTGAGGAAAACATCATGGATGTGCCACTCACCGTTACTGCGTTTACTGATGGGATGATCGAGGAATTGGGTATGACCAATTCCCGCGATCTCGAAAACCTTGTTCCCGGGCTTCAGATCGGCGACAACATCGAGAATATCGGTCATGGTATCGTCATCCGAGGTATCGGGACGAAAGGATCCGGTGAAACACACAGAGACCTTGCGGTGGCGACTTATGTTGACGGCGTTTATTCGCATACCACGTCAGGCATCGCACCGAATTTGTTTGACGTTGAACGCCTGGAAGTCGGTCGTGGTCCTCAGGGAACGCTGAACGGTCGTAACTCCATCGCCGGTTCGATCAGTTATGTTACCAAGAAACCGTCATCTGAATGGGACGTTAACGTCCTGACCGAATTCACCGATCAGTTTACACAGCGATACAATCTTGCGTTTGGCGGTCCGATCACTGAACACTTGAGTTTTCGTGTAACCGGTGGTTATTACGAGGGTGACGGTGCTCAGAAGAATCGCGGTCTTGGTGGCGACTACGATGCACCGGATGAGACAACCTATGCGCCACAACTTCGTCTGGATACCGATCGTGTCGACATCAATGTGCGTTTCGCTAGAACTGAAGATACAGGGGTCGGCAGAACGGACGTCCTGCTGTTTCAGCCAAACCGAAACCAGCCCTTTGAATGTTATTGGTTGGAGCAAGAAGGCAATCGCGCCGCAAACGCTTTTAACCATATTCAGGAAGGCGACTTCCCCGGCGTGATCAATGGTCAGCCATTTGATTGCAGTGGTACTGTGGATAAACCGACAAACATTTTCTATCTTGCCAAGGACAACAATCCAGCGGTCGAAGACTGCCATCCCACTGAACTCGCGAATCAATGCAAAGATCTGAAGAACGAGATCGCTGTGAATCGCCCCGGAGGCGGGCGTTCGCTTCGTGATAGCTGGACCATGAATGCCAGTTTCGATGTCACGGATACGTTAATTGTGCGTTATACCGGGGGTATCAGCGGTGTCCTCCAGGATAGCTGGAAAGATAGCGATTACAGCAACCGAGTCGGCAGCGCGGCTGACCCACTCCTGTCTTCAGATGGCGGTACGCATTTTGCGGATATAAGACATTACGCGCCTTATGAAAACGACAATAAGTCTCACGAGCTGCAGCTGTTTTCTAACTACGACGGCCCATTTAATTTTATCCTGGGTGCGTATTATTACGAGAACAGAACCTACTGGGAAACCTCTCAAACAAATTTCGGCTGGCAGGGGTGGAGTGTCACTGCGGCAGATAACGAGCGCAGGGCTCAGGCGCAAGGTTACGCAAGCTGTGAAGCTGCCCTTACAGCCAATCCTGGCTGGTATATTTATGAAGGTTACGGAACTCGGTGCATTCCAGAAGGCTATATGATAACGAACGACTTCAACACTGAAGCCGAGTCCTCAACGGAGGCTATTTTTGCCAGTGCCGACTATGTCATCAACGAGCGATGGCTAGTCTCTGGTGGGTTGCGCTACACCGAAGATACCAAAGGGCGTGAGCAGGATTTCTTCTGGGAGGCGGTAACGTTACATGATATTGCCAGTACCTATGAGGATGACACAGACGACCTCTTGATCATTTGGGATGCAACAACAAAGCCCATCGAACAAGAAAGTGACCAGAACCCAACCTGGGATAAAGTTATCTGGAATATCAGCCTTGAACATCGACCAGACGAAAACACCATGTATTATGGTCGGATTTCCACAGGCTACCGGGCTGGTGGTTTCAACTCAGCTTCAGGCTTCAATCCGCCGATCGAGGAAGAGACCCTCATCAATTATGAACTGGGCGTCAAAGGCCTGTTCCTTGATCAACGCTTGAACATTCGTGCTGCTGCGTTCTTTGAAGACTACGATAATTACCAGCACACGGCGACGACATTCCATCCAAATCCACTTCCCAACCGCGAATCGCCTCTGGTGGAGTTCACCGACAACATCGACGGCACCACCATCTATGGTCTGGAGGTGGAATACAGCTATAACTTCAACGAGAAGTTGAGCCTGAGTGGCTTTTACGCCTTCCAGGGGTCTGATCTAGGTGAGTTCTCAGCCATTGTTCTAGGCGATCCTGAAGCGGAATACGCTGTTTGGGACTATGTGGACAATAGCAATCGGCCTCAACAGTCGGTCTATCAGTTTCCCAAGAGTTGGGGCGGCGGCACTCTACCCATGCAGCCTGAACACAAAGCAGCGGCAACGCTGGTTTATGAGACTCCAGTCGATGCATTGGGTGGTGGCTCTTTGAGTCTGCTAGGTACGCTGACCTACACCGGCGAACGTTATCCCTTCGTAGAAAACGTCGAATCACAGAAAATTGCTGCCTACAATCGGCTGGATCTGAGGGCCGCGTGGACTTCTGCCGATAACCAGTGGGGCGTGACACTGTACGTGCAGAACGCGATGGATCATATTGCTTTGTTCGAGTACCTTCCGCAAATCGCCGCAGGCCGTGGTGGTGCGACCGGTTCGCTCACAGAGGCCCGGCAGTTTGGACTCCAGATTCGCTGGAATCCGCAGTTGTAAGCGACACTGGTTGCGAGACGTATGCCCCCAATCAGGGGCTACGTCTCAATACTTTTCTATCCGGGCCTGTTATGGCCCTTTTTTTACTGGACGAAACTGAACGTAGGTTCCAACTCCATCTACGTGCTGCTTACTTGTGATACGGCCCACTCTCTTTACGATCTTTTTTTTCCTCATCGCCTGTGGAGGCGGAGGCGGTGGTAGCTCCTCATCACAGACAACACAGCCACCCCTGGTAACGCAGCCCACCGATCCGGTTGAAGAAGCGGAGATCACCTTTACGCGAGACCTGAATGCCGGCCTGCGTCGCCCATTTGGCACTGAATCCGACTCAGATCTTGCATTTTCAAGCGGTGGCGTCGCGGCTTCGGACTTCGACGGCGATGGGGATATTGACCTGCTTTTCGTCGGCGGCAATACGGAACCCAACCACCTTTACGAGAACCAGGGTGACGGTACCTTTGTAGAGATAGCAACAGACGTTGGGCTGGATATTGTCAACTGGGCCAGTGGACCGGCATTCGGTGATATCGACGGTGATGGTGATCTCGACCTCTTCATCGGCGCAATCAACGATTTGGTTTTTCTGTTCGAAAACCGCCTGAACGAAGTGGAGGCAAGTTTTGTCGATATCACCGCTGACTCAGGGATCGTAGTGAACAGTGCAGTTTCCTCGACTTTCTTTGATTATGATGGGGATGGCTACCTTGACCTTTTTGTGACCCATTGGGGGACGAAGCGTCAACCGGGAGAAGATACAGAAACAGTATGGCGAAACAATGGTGACTACACCTTTGAGAATCGTAGCATCGAAACTGGTGTTGCAGCAGGGCTGCTCGAAGTTGACACTGACTGGAGCTTTACGGCGAGCTTCAGCGACATCGACGGTGATGGTGACGGTGATCTGCTGATAGCGTCAGATTTTGAGACCAGCCAGGTGTTGCGTAACAACGGCGATGGCACCTTTTCGAAAATCACGGACCGGGATGTCATCGTCGATCAGGATGGCATGGGTAGCGCCATTGGTGACTTTGACAACGATGGAGACATGGACTGGTTTGTCACCTCCATTTACAACCTGGATATTGGTGAAGACTTGTTCGGGAACCGGCTTTACCGTAACGATGGGGAGGGTTTGTTTACGGATGTGACGGAAGAGTCCGCTACCAGCGACGGGTCATGGGGTTGGGGTGCCTGCGCGGCAGACTTTGATAATGACACACACGTCGATCTGGCCCATGTCAATGGCTGGCGGGAACGTCCTGACATAGACTATGTCACTGATCAGGCGAGGCTATTTCGAAACATGGGGGAGTCCGGCATTCTTTTCGATGATCGCTCCACAGAATCAGGCTTCAACGATCGAGGCCAGGGACGTGGCATAGTCTGCTTCGATGCGGAACGCGACGGCGATATTGACATTGTGATCTCTAACAACGAGAACGATGGTGTGGTGTTCTATCGTAACGAGACAGACACCAGTAATCACTATCTCGCGATCAGGCTGGTCGCAACAGGCATGAACTCGTTCGGTGTTGGCGCGCATATCACGCTTACAACCGACGATGGTTCACAGGTGCGCGAACTGGGTGGCGCCAACAACTATGTATCGCATAATCCGTTTGAGGTACATTTCGGACTCGGCGCCGCCACCCGTGCCGATGTCACCGTGCGCTGGCTCGATGGTGAGACAACCACATTAACGGCCGTCGATGCTGATCAGCTGCTGACTATCAATCAGGAGTAGCTTTTGTATTGTTCCAGGATCGGTTTCCTGACACACTGAAGACCGAACTCGCCACAATCACGACGAACGAAGATGAGCATCATTGCGAAACACAGTTCCAGTCGACTCTTTGCGTTGATGGTATCTCTGATGGCCGCATCCTGTTCGATGGATAAGGAGACAGTCGTACCCGTTGCGCCGCCTGTTGAAGTTGCTCTCGATCATGCTGTAGCAGAGGTCATCGAGGTTCTGGAAGCACTCATTAAAAAGGTCCGGGCTGACCCGACGAACGCCAAGCTGCATGGGGACCTGGGAATGGCATACGAGGTCAACGGGTTCCCTGATGCTGCTTTTGCCAGTTATCAAAATGCTGAGACCCTGGATCAGAATAATGCCAGGTGGCCGTATTTCCAGTCACTGCTACTGGCAGACCAGGGAGAACAACAACTCGCTCTTGCTGCGCTGGACCGCGCCATCGCGATAGATGCCGCTTACGGCCCCGCATGGTTGTGGAAAGGTACCTGGTTACTGGACGCGGGAAATCCGATTCTGGCTTTGCAGGCATTCGTAGAGGCAGAGTCTCTGGGTGCAGGTGCAGTCGCGATCGTGGGCCAATCGCGTGTCGCATTACACCAGCGACGGCCATCTGACGCCGTGGCTTTACTCGAACCTCTATCGCTGGAGTTCAAGCACCCTGTTGTCTTTCAGTTGCTCGGACGTGCCTACCGTGAATCTGCCCGAATCGAGGAAGCGCGCATTGCCCTGGCGCGAGGCAGGACGCTACAGAAAATGCAGTGGGAAGATCCCTGGCATGAGAGCAAGCAACGCTTCGAAGTCAGTTTCGTTCACCGTGCCAGTCGTGCCCAGCAGATGATTCAGCAAGGTGAGTCAGCAAAGGCGATCGGGATTTTAGAATCTCTCAGAAAACAACAACCGGAAAACAGGGTCATCATCAGCAATCTTGCGACTGCCTATCGCAATGATGGCGATACTGATCGAGCGTTCTGGATACTGCGCAGAGCAATTGAATCGGATCCTGACTACTACCCGTTCCGTACGGGAATTGCTGACTTTTACAGACAACGCGGTGATTTTGACACTGCGTTGATGCACATCGACCATGCGCTGACACTGGAACCTGAACTCGCGATGTTGTACAGCAAAAGAGGGTTGCTTCTCAATGAACAAGGTAGACCTGAAGCAGCTTTGGCGGCCTTCCAAACCGCAATTCGTTTCGATCCGGGAAAACGAGAGACGTTCATGTATGCGGGGCAGGTGGCAGCAGCATTGCAACGCTGGCCACAAGCCGTCTTGCATTATGAAGGCGCGGTGCGTATCGACCCTTCGTACACTCCCGGTTATCTGAACCTGGCTGCAGCGCTCGCATATTCTGATCGCTTCGACGAGGCGCACAAGGCGCTTGAGCAGGCACAGCAGTTGGGGACTCATCCACGGCAAGTGGAGTCTGCCAACAGGAGGTTAGCGACAATGCGAGGAACATCAAACCAGGAGGCTGCCCGGGAACTGCGACCGTAGCGAGGGCGAGACTGATTGAGTCATATTTTTTGGTTATTTGAGGCAAATATTGTACATATTGAACGAAAAGAAGCGGAAAATATGGCCACGCAGTAGGTCAGTCTGTTCTCGGACAGCCTCCCAGATGAGGTCGGTCATCTGCATCTGTGTGTTTTCTTTGTTGGGATGTGTCGATAAGGGCGATTCCACGAACGATATAACAACGGCGCAGACTCCCTGGTTTGAGGAACAGGCAGTGGAGCGCGGGCTGATCTTTGAATACCAGTCTGGTGAGTCGGAACAACACCTGTTTCCGGAAATCATGGGCGGCGGCGGTGCAATTGCCGATCTGGACAACGACGGCGATCTTGATGTTTACCTGGTTCAGGGTGGAAATCTATCCACGGAAAATTCGCCTGGCAACAGGCTGTTTCTTAACGTTGGTGGTCGTTTTGAACAAGTCGCTGGCGGTGGCGGCGCCGCGGATACGGGTTACGGAATGGGCGTCGCGACAGGTGACTACGACAATGACGGCGATGTTGATCTCTATGTGACCAATTTTGGCGCCAATGTGTTGCTGCGCAACAACGGCGCCGGCGAGTTCGAAGACGTCTCCGAGGCTGCCGGTGTGACTGATTCGAGATGGGGGACGGCGGCGTTATTCCTGGATCTGGATTCGGATGGGGACCTTGATCTATTCGTCGTCAACTATGTCAATTGGCAGCCCGCTATGGAACGAAATTGTTTCAACCAGAAGACTGCGCTGGCCGACTACTGTTCACCAAACCACTATGGCGCCCCGGCAGTCGATCTACTGTATCGGAACAATGGTGACGGGACCTTTACAGATATCTCTGACCGGTCGGGACTCGGTGCAGCTTTTGGAAACGGACTTGGCGCTGTGGCTACGGATGTCAATGCTGACGGATTGATTGATATTTTCGTTGCCAACGATGCCATGATGAATCAGCTCTGGATTAATCGTGGAGATCTACGTTTCGATGACGAAGCTCAGCTCTGGGGTTGCGCGGTAGATGAACACGGCATTGCCAAGGCAGGCATGGGTGTCGTGGCTTCCGACCAGGATAACGATGGGGACCCGGACATTCTTGTGGTGAATCTCGGAGGAGAGAGTGATTCGTTTTTCCGTAATACCGGCTCGTATTTCGAAGATGCAACGGTGTCAGTCGGACTGTCGAATATCAGCAAGCGCTATACGCGATTCGGGGTGGCGTTGGCGGACTTTGATAATGATACCGAGTTGGACCTGTTTCAGGCGAACGGCGCCATTAGTCTTTCGAATCAGGAGCATATTGCCACGGGCTATGCAGAACCCAATTTGCTGTTGCGGGGGGGAGCACGATTCGAACCCGTCGATCCGCCAGGAGGGACCGACCAGCCGTTGATAAATACCAGCCGCGGCCTGGTGATTGGGGATATCGACAACGATGGTGGCGTGGACTTGTTGGTCGTTAATCGTGATGGGCCGGCCAGTCTGCTGATCAATCAGGTCAGAGATCGGGGACACTGGGTTGGCTTTGCCGCGTTAAACGAGGTGGGCAGTAATGTGCATGGCGCCATGGTTTCAGGGGTAATAGGATCGAGAATAGTATATCGAGCCGTACAGACAGCGGGCAGTTACCTCTCTGCAAACGATCCACGGGTGCACTTCGGCCTTGGTGACGAGACCCGGATTAGCGACATTATCGTTCAGTGGCCTGGTGGTAGCCGGGAACGCTTCGGTGACTTCGACGCAGGCCAATGGGTAAATCTTCACAAGGGTTCAGGTACGTCGCT